>PMVZ01000317.1 GCA_003166375.1 Acidimicrobiaceae bacterium
AGATAATCGCGAGGTCGGGATTAATCGACGATCAGATGCACCTTCTTGGTCTTGGTGACGCTGCGGTCGATCAGTCGCAGGAACTTCAAGAACTCGCCGTTGCGATGCCGGGGCATGCACTTAAACAGCAGCACCCCGGTGAAGACGTTCAAGGCTGCGAACAGCGTGGTGGTGCCATGACGTTTGTAATCGTGGGTCATGGTTCCTGCCCGCCCCGGCTTCATGGGCAGAGAGGGCTGGGTTCGGTTGAGCGCTTGGATCTGGCTCTTCTCATCGACGCTTAAGACCACCGAATCGGGCGGCGGGTTCAGATACAGCTCGACCACGTCCTTGAGCTTCTCCTCGAAACGTTTGTCGTTCGACAACTTGAAGGTCTCGAACAGATGAGGCTTGATCCCCCTGGCATTCCAGATCTTTTGCACCGTCGACTTCGACAAGCCCGCATGGCGGGCCATCGAACGCACCGACCAGTGGGTGGAGCCGTCATCGGGGCGAGCGTGCAAAGTGTCGTGCACCATCTCTTCTATCCGCGCCTGGGAAATGGTTGGCTTGCGACCTCGGCCCGGGCGGACCTTGCCCACCCACTCGACACCGTGCTCCACGAAGTGCTGCCGCCACTCAAGCACCGTCGAGCGCGACACCTCGAGACGTTCGGCGATCACGCTGTTGGCCACCCCATCAGCAGCCAGCAGCAAGCCTCTCGCTTCTCTCACAGCCCGATAGGAAAGCGACGGACTCGAAGCGATCTCCTCCAACGCCGTCCGCTCGTCTGCCAAAAGTTCCAAAGCCTCAGCGGGTGGGTGAGCCATACCACAGCCTAGCACCTACCGCGCGCTCAATAGGTGGACACTACACTAGCTGATCGTGGCTTGCCCCCCGTCGAATCCGGCGCGGTCGTGACAGGGCTTGGGCGTAAGTACGCACTTCGGGGGCGAGCCGGTTCGTGGGGACTGCTCATGAACGCGTTCTTCTGAGTCGCCAATCGTCTTCGAGGATCGAGCACACGACCGAGTCGTACCACGCGCCACCGATAAGCCGATCATCCCGCCTCCGCCCCTCTTCTCGAAGCCCGACCTTCTCCAGGACCTTGCGGGAGGCAAGGTTGTCCGGGTGATGCGTCGCCCAGACGCGGTGCAGCCCGAGGGCCTCGAATCCGAACCCGACGATCAACTCCGCCGCTTCGGTCGCGTACCCGTGGCCCCAACGATCGGGACTGATGCCATAACCGATGCTGGCGCTCCGGTGCCGTTCGGAGTCGACTCCCAGGCGGACCATGCCGATGAGTTCGCAACTGTCGACAACTTCGATGCCGAGCTCGTACTGGCGACGTGGCACCTCGTGGGCTTCGACGACGACGGAGTCCAACCAGGCTCGCTCCTCGTCACGAGTCGGTTGGTCAATCGGCAGGAATCGGAAGAACTCTGCGCGCGAGGCCCAACCCCATGTTGCCTCGAAGTCGTCGCTGTTGACCTCGCGAAGTCGAACCCGCTCCCCTTCGACCATGGCCGGGAAGATGCTCGGGACCGCGCGCTCCATGTCAGTAGTCTGCTCCCGATCGACGAGCCGAGACGTGCGGGTCGTGTCGGCGGCGACCGAGAGTCTTCTCAGCTGCCAAGGTGGGCGCCGGCCGATCTGTGTCGATCGGTGTCGATCGGCTTGGCTGCCACCTTGGCTGCCGGAGGGCGCCCACGGCAGGTGGAGATGCAGGATAAACGGTCGTCTACCAGGACTTTCGGGTGAGCCGTAGTCACTCGTATTCGAACCTCCTGGAGCTCCGAGAACGCATCAGCTGCTGCCCCTCGGGTCCTCGGATCGATAGCCGCTGGTTGACACACCCCGGCACTACCCTCCGCTCTTGATGAGGGTCCGCGATGTTGTTCGGATGTTGAGCAAGATGGCTGGCGTCAGGTGGTCCGGCGCGGCAGCCATCGCCAGTTTCGTCATCCGACCAAGCTCGGACGGGTCAC
This sequence comes from Acidimicrobiaceae bacterium, assembly GCA_003166375.1. Lineage (GTDB taxonomy): Bacteria > Actinomycetota > Acidimicrobiia > Acidimicrobiales > Bog-793 > Fen-455. The sequence continues at coordinate 1,968 of PMVZ01000317.1, forward strand.
CGTCGCGGGCAAGCCCAGCCAAGAACTCGCGCCCGGTACGCCGGGCAGCATTCTGCGACAGGCTGGTCTGTCGAAGGAGGCCCGTTGAGCACTTGGACCGTGGTGTACGAGCAAACTGCGACCGGATGGACATCAGCGAGGCGATCGCCTTGCACGTCCAGGGGTTGGCTGAGGAGGGCTTGCCGATCCCCGACCCCCATAGCGTTGACGTGGGTCAGGTCGAACTGCGCCAACTGGCGTAGTCGGACCACCAGATCTGGAGCCAGGTAACTCCGCGATCCGGTTCGAACAGCGTCCTGAGATCTCCTCGCGGGTCGGCCGTACGCTTTCGTATTCGAACGGCCACGACCTGCACGTTCTCGTCGGCGCTGCCGACATGATCCCTCGGCCGATCGAAATGAACTCGGTCCTGCCGTGGCCGTCAACACCGTGCGTTCCCGCCCGCCCAACCGGCACGCCGGCGACGCCGGCGTGCCGGGCCGACGCTGGTTTGTTGGCCCGAACACTTGGCTTTCTTGCGGCGGCGGGCAAGAGCCGGCCGATGCTGTGGACGGTTGGCTTAGCTCACGTTCACCAGTTCAAAGCGAAGAGACTGTTACCCCGACCTGGCTCGCCGCGAACCGTCTCACACCACAGCCAGTTCGACAGTCGAGTACTCCGGTAATCGTACTAGGAGTAGTATGGAAGTATGAAGGTTAGCGTAAGTCTTCCCGACGAGGACGTGGACTTCCTGGACGCCTACGCCGACTCGCAGGGCTTCGCCTCGCGTTCGGCTGTGGTGCACAAGGCCGTCCGGCTGCTTCGAGCATCGGAGCTCGGCCCTGCGTACGAGGACGCGTGGGAGGAGTGGTCGCGCGGTGAGGCAGATGCTTGGGAGTCCACTGCCAGTGACGGACTGAGCTGATGCGACGGGGCGAGATCCGTCTGGTTGACCTCGACCCCGCGCGCGGCGCCGAAGCCAACAAGCGGCGGCCCGCGGTAATCGTGAGCAACGACGGTGCGAACAGCACGGCCGAGCGTCTCGGCCGTGCTGTGGTCACCATCGTCCCAGCGACATCGAACACCGAACGTGTCTTTCCGTTCCAGGTGCTCCTGCCAGCCTCTGAAACAGGTCTTGAACGGGACTCGAAGGCGCAGGCGGAACAAGTGAGGTCGGTGAACGTCGAGCGCATCGGAGAACGCATCGGTGTGGTTCCTCCGGATCTTCTCCTTCTGCTCGACGAAGCGCTACGGCTGCATCTCTCCTTATAGAAGGCCGTGCCCAAGTAACGGAGCAGGCCGCGGGCCCCGTCTTCGTGCTCCCGACATGGAGACGCCCCAAGCAATAGAGCGCTGGCGAGGCGACCACGACCGACGGACGGGTCCGGCGCCGCACACAGGTTCGAGCCAGGCCCTTAACATCGGCGAGCGAACCGACACGAAACATGGCCACTCAACTGCCAAATCGTTGAGTTTCTGACAACTTTCGGGTGGGTGGGGAGAGAGAGGCCAAGGGGACAGAAGGGACAGGAAAACCCCAGACAGCCGCAGCCGCCCACCCACCCAGACGGCCGCAAACACAGCCGCCCCGGAGGCCGAAACGAAGCAAAAGGCCCAGAGAACCGGAACAGAGAGGCGGCAGGCGAGAGGAGAGAACAGCAGAACCCACCCGCCCAGAGAACCGCCGGCGGGACGACGAGAGGGGGCCCGCAGTCAGGGGCGGCACGGCCCTAGAGGCCGGCCGGAAGGGCACAGCACACAGGGGCGCCCGTGTTCGCCCACGTGGGGCTGGGACTGGCTAGTGGTGGGTCAGGTGGCGGTCAGTGGTCTACGGGGCGCAGACTGCGCCGTGGGCGAACACGGTGGCGATTCGCGGGAGAGGTGCGGTGTGGTGGGTGGGGGTGGGCGAGAGAAGGGAAGGACCAGGGGACCGAGGACAGGTGGGGCGAAGGGAACGAGACCAGGAGGCGGCGAATGTGGGTACCCCCGCTGAGTGAGGGCAGGAGGGTCAGATGGCTCGCAGGTGGGTGACCACCGAGGGTTCGGCGGTCTCGGCCGCCTTCTGCAGTTCGTAGGTCAAGCTCGTCAATGCCAATCCGGCGATGAACTGCCCGGTGATAGCCGGGTCCGATGAGGCCATGATCGAGCCGAAGAATGGGATCACCTCGGCGATCTCGGCGCCCCGACGGAGCAGGGCGGATCGTAGGTCGTCCCGGAGGTCGACGAGACGGTTGAAGACGGTGTCGTCCTTCTTGCAGGCATCGATCGTCCTGAGCTGATCGGTAATCGGAACGAGGCCCCCCGCCTTCTCGAACACGTCGACCACCCCCTCGTCGGCACCGAGGCCGAGTGCCTCAACGAGCTCGGCACTCGCCCCTGCGTGACCCTCGACGAGGGCGTCGGCGGCGCTGACGAGGAGGTCGGCGCGGACCTCGCCGAGACGAGGAGCGGTGTCCTGCTTGTCGTCCTGCTTGGTCCAGTTGGCCGCCATGCTGGCGGCGTTCATCCCGTTCTCGTCGGCCACCTGATCGCCGGCATGCTTGGTCAGCGCGGTGGCGAGGTCGGGATTGACCTTGCGAAGCTTGTCGATCAGTTGGCGCTCGCGCCGAAGTCGCTGATGCTTGACCGCCTGGGGGTCGAGCCACCCCCGCACCGTCTCGACACGCTTCTGCTGCGCTTCCTGCGCAGCCGTAAGGGCGGTGAGAATGGTCGCCCTCGGGATTCCGGGGCCGACCTCGTTGCCCCACAAGGCGATGACGGCGCTCTCGTGGCCGATCTCGTCGAGCAGGCGAGCGTAGGTCACCGCTCGTTCAATCGCCGCCCCTGAGTAGATCGGCTCGTCATCCTCGTCGTCGCCCGAAGGCGGGATGAGGACGCCTTGACGGCGCCAACGCAGACACGTTCGCGGCGAGCGGTTGATGCCCCGCTCGCTGAGGATCTTGGCGAGGGCGATGTCATCGCCGTTCGGTCGGTCACTTGGCATGGGACCGAGATTACCCAAAGCAGGGACCACGGAGGTGGACCCTCGGGGGTCCACCTCCGTGGTGGGGGGGTCCACGAAGTTTGGCATTCCACTCTATGTGCCATGTACCGACGGCTTGCGAGTGACGATGGCCTGGTGCCCCTGCGGGCTCGGGTCCGGTCCGAAATCCTCGACGCCTTGCACGAGGAGGCCCTGACCCGCCGAGTGCCGCCGGGACGCCTCCTCGCCGAGATGCTGGCCGAGTTCTTACCTGTGGCTGCCGCCGATCGCGTTCGCCGACAGATAGCTCCGGGCCGGCCGCTCCGGGTGGTGTCCGGTGACGTATCCAAGAGCGACGACACCCCTGTCTGCCGTGACGCCCCGACTGATCATGGGACACCCGAAAAGCAAGGCACCCAGCAACCGGAGCTGCTGGGTGCCTCTGACGATTCTTCTTCACGACGACCGTCAATGCCGAGTATAGGCGCCTCTGGGCGTCTTATGGCGTCGACGGCTCACACGAGGCCTGACGCCAATGGCACGTCCGACTAAGCGCCTCTCTCCCTGCGAGCAGCACCGCCGCTCGATACAGGCGGCCTTGGCACATCTGCCGGCGTTTCACGACCCGGTGATCTTCGCAATGGCAAACGCCGCTGTCGCTACCAGAGCATCTATGGCGGCTTCCCGCGAGCATGACCCTGAGCTTCTCCGTCGTGCTCGCAAAGGCGAGCTGACTCGGGCGAACACCGAGCCGGGTTCGCCAGAGCGCTCGGCGGTTGACCGGGTCGTCTACGAGCGGCGGCGTGCACACCATCCAGAGCTGACCACTCGCCAGGCGCTTGGCCACAAGGGCCGACTCGATGTCCTGCCCGTTGTCTCGTTCTTTGCCGAGCTCGGCGCAGGGGCGGCTCTCCTCGAAGATGTGACGGTTAGCCGCCGCGATGCCCGCAGGGTCGGCCGCTACCTCTCACTTGTCGGCCTCCTCACGGAAGGCCGACTCGCTCCTGCTGCGTTCGCTGCCCGGGTGAGGAGCTGGCGCCCGGTCGAGATCCTTGACCCTCCTGGTCTGCGCGGACAGGTCCGATTCCTCTCCGACCCAGCGCCCGTGCTTGCGCTCGCCGAGGTCGAGCGTGGCGAGGAGCGGGAAAGCTGGATCGACTCAGGGCGGCGCCGCCCGTCTCCCCGGAGCCGTAGATGACCGCCAGCCGTTGTTGCGTTCTCTGCGGATCGGTGCACGGGCATCACCCGACCCGACGAGCCGTCGCGGGCTCTCCGTACTTCGACCGGACCTTGCGAATCTGGCTGTGTGCGGCGCCGCCGCACGCCCATCACGGCCGTGTTCACGAGATGCTCCGCGAAGAAGGGCTCGACTTCTTGCCCGAGGGCACAGACCCGCTCGCCTACCGGATGCGGGTCCTCGGGGCGCACGCGGGGCTTTGCGCCGATGCCGACGTCGCCTTCGCTGTCGCCGATGCTGCTTCCTCACGGGCATTGCAGGAACTATCGCTCGAAGCCGCCGACGCGCTTTCGACTTTCTCTCGGGCGGTACCGACGTGACCTCCGACGACGCTGCCTTTGCCTACCTCGTCGAGCGCCTGGCTGAGCGCTTCCCCGAGGTGGACGTCGTGCTCCTCCGTCAAGCATCGGCGCTTCGCAGGGCGTTCGAGGAGGCGCTCATGTCGATGGACGTCGACGCCTTCGTCGACCGCCTTGTCAATCGTGGCCCTCTACGTGGCGCCGCCAACCCGTACGGCGTGCTGGTCTGGCGGGTGCGGCAGGTCGTCGCTGACGTGGACGAGCGGGCGCGGATTGCGGCCGATGCCGCCGAGCGCCGCCGAACTCGTCAGCTGACTGCTGCGGCCCGCTTCGGTGAGCGGCTGGCGGACCTCCTCGTCGCAGGCGACCTCGACCGGGAAGGTGCCGAGCGGCGAGTCCTTGCCTCGTATTCGGACCCGGACGTCGCTGCCGTCGCACTCACAGCTCTCGAAGGAGGAGGTTCGTTGTGACGCCATCGAATCCCATTCCGAACCCGCCGCCCTTCCCGTTGCACGACCTCGAGGCCGAGGCCGCCGTCATCGGCGCTTGCTGCTCATGGCCGGGGGCAGTCGACGCAGCGATCGACGCAGGCCTCCGCCTGGATCACTTCTCCTCAACGGCGCTCGGATACGCGTTCCAGGCGGCCAGCTCGCTCGTCGCCTCCGGGAAGGCGGTGGACGCGGTGACTGTCGCAGCTGAGCTCGCCCGCCTCGGCCTTCCCGGTCTGTCCACCGCGGACCTTCTCTCCGCAGTCGTCGATGCTCCAGCGGTCTCTCGGGTTGGCGAGTACGCGGGGATCGTCGTTGACGTCGCCCGCCGCCGTCACCTGCTCGGCACCCTGATGGATGCCGTCGAGATCGCCCGCGGTCCCGGGAGCTTCGTCGACGTCGCACAGGACGTCGATCGCCTGGTGACCGAAGCCCTGGCAACTGACCGCCCAGATGAAGGGCTCCGCCACATCGGCGAAGCTGTCGATGACCTGATCGGTCGGCTCCTCGAAGGCATCGAGCGCGGCGTCCGCACGGGTTGGCGGGACCTCGACGACCTCGTTGGTCCGCTCACACCGGGGTCGTACACCCTCGTTGCGAACCGGCCTTCGGGCGGGAAATCCGCCTTCGTACAGGGGCTCGCCGACCGCGTGGCCAGCACGGGGGTCACCGTGCTGTTCGCCTCGGTGGAGATGTCCGAGGACGAGCTGGCCAAGCGAGAGCTCGCCAACCGCGCCCACGTGCCAACTCCTCGCCTTCGGCCGCCCGTTGCCCGACGTGACATGGAGAGCATCTCACTCTCGTCGTGCGAGATTGCTGACCTCCCACTCTTCATTTCGACCCGGAATCATGGCGCAGCCGGCGTGGCGAGCGAAGCGAGGCGGCTCATTCGTAAGGATGGCCTCGGCCTTGTCTGCGTCGATTACCTGCAGCTGCTCACGTCCGACCAACGTGAGCGCCGTGAGTTGGCCGTCGCCGAGTCGTCCCGGACCCTCAAGCGGCTCGCCGTCGACCTCGACGTCCCGGTCGTGGCCGCCTGTCAGCTGAACCGTGAGATCGAGCACCGGGAGGACCGGCGACCGAGGCTGGCCGATCTTCGCGAGAGCGGTTCGTTGGAGCAGGACGCCGACCTCGTGCTGATGCTCCACCAGGACACCGATGCGGAGTCCTCGACCTTCGGCACGACCGAGGTCATCGTCGCCAAGAATCGCAACGGTCCGACCGGCTCGGTCCGCCTTGCCTGGCTGCCCGAGCGGATGGTCTTCGCTGATCTCGATCGGGGCCATCTCCGGTGACGTCGGCGCCATCCATTCTCAATCTCCAGGACTGGCCCGGGCGAGAAGGCGTGTCGGCCAAGCCCAACCGGCGCCAGCCCTTCGACCGTCTCGGTGACCGATCGGGGCTCGTCCTCGTGGCCGCCGCCGAGCGCTACGCAACAGAGGAGCGATTCGGCCTCGGAGCGTTCCTGTCGATCACCGGACGGAGTGTTCATGGTGCCGGTCTCGTCGTGCCCGACGACCTACCAGAGAGACGGGTCCAAGTGCTCCGGGCCTGGTGCGCCTCTCATGGAGTCGATACGCCTGCAGGACCGCGGCCATGGGAGTGCTTTTCTCTCTCCGAGTTCTTCGATTACAGGACAGGCCCGTTTACGAGGCGGGTCTACTGCGGTGCCGGTTGGCTGGTGACGGCCGACCTCGGCCGGACCCTGGGACTCGTCATCGAGGCATGGGCTCCGGCGCGGGCGACAAGGCGAAGCACCTTCTGGCGGGGGGCATTCAAGGGCTACCTGCCGACATGGTCGAAGATCGACGACCGCAAGGACCACGAAGGCCGGCTCGTTTCGGTATCGCCCCACCGACCGGCGTTCAACGTGAAGACGGCCGGCGCCCACGGGTACATCGCTCAGTTTGACAGGGCGCCAGGCGGTCAGGGCGCCGGCAAGCGCAACCCGGACGGCAGCGCCTACCGAGGACGATTCCTCGATGTCGTCCAGGCCGGGTATGTCTTCGACGGGGTGGACTCGGGCGACCTCGCCGACCACCTGAAAGCCTTCGGGCTCGACCGTCTCGACCTACCTGCCGCCGTCACCATCGACGCCGAAGGCGCCGGGATCATGGCCGGTCTCGTGGGAGCGGTCCGCTCGCTCACCATCGTGCTCGACGAGGAAGCGTCGAAATGGTTCACGACCTCCGGCGACCGTGCTCGCGGCTACGCCCGGGTGAACATAGGTGGGCTGGTCTCACCGGCCGGGCTCGCAGCCGAGATCCCGCGAAAGGCGGGAGTAACGCCGCCACTGGTCAAGTTCCGCATCCCCACCGATCTCGAGCTCCGGTGTTGGATCGCCGCCCACCGTGGCGGCTGGCTCTCGGCCGAACTGGCCGGCAAAGGGCTCTTCCTGGCCGTCGACATCGACGTGCACTCGGCTTATCCCGCCTTTGCTTCCCTGCTCGGCTGGTGGCCGCTCATGACCGCGGCCTGTCTCCGGCGCCGGGACGTGACCGAGGAGCTGCGGGCGCTCTGTGTCGAAATGGCCGCTGGCGACGTCTCTGCCTTCTTCGACAGGCGCACGTGGCGGCACTTCGGCTTCACGATCTGCGAGGTCATATGCGACGGCGAGCCCTGGCCGGTCGAGGCTCCCGATGACGACTACCCGCAGGGGCACTCCGGGGTGCGCCCGGTGCGCTGCCCGCTCCCTCTCCCGTTCACCTGGCCCGATGTCGTGCTCGCCGCTCTCCGATCCGGTCGTGTCCCGCACATCGTCTCGGCGACCAAGCTCGTCCCGGTCGGCCGCCAGCCCGGTCTGCGTGATCGATACCCGCTCTACGACGGACTGGTGCTTGGCATCGAGGATGACCCCGCCGTCGCCCTCGTGCAGCTGCGGGACAAGGCAAAGGACCGGGGCGACGTCCGGCTCGCTGCCCAGCTCCGCATTGTCGTGAACACGCTCTGCTACGGCAATCCCGTTCGCCTCGACCTCGGTTACCGGCAGGAAGGTCGGCGTCGGGTCGTCACAGAGACCGCGGCGGAGTGGACGTTTCCGCCGATCGCGGCGACGGTCACCGCAGCGAGTCGCCTTGCACTCGGCGTTGCCGAGAAGCTTCTCGATCCCTATGGCATCACCGTGGCGTCGAGGGACACCGACGGCCTGCTCCTTTGCTGCACTCCCGATCAATGGCCTGCGCTCGACCGGGTCCTTGCCCGCTTCGACGCGCTCGACCCGTTCGGGACCGGACAGCCATTCTGGAAGGTGCAGCGCGAGCACGAAGGCCGCTCGCTCCACGGATTCGTCATCGGCATCAAGCGCTACGTGCTCGCCACCCTCGACGACGCAGGGGACCTCCTGGAAGTGGCTGAGGCGACTGAGCACGCTCTCGGTGGATCGGTCGTCGACCCACCGAGGATGGCCGGGCACGACAAGGAGGGCCACCGCCGCTGGACCCGGGCGGTCGCCGCTGTCGCCGTGCGCCGTGAGATCGCCCACTCCCGGGGAATCTCCCTCGTCGTGCCGCTCTGGCCATGGGAGAGAGCGGACGAGCCGCGCTTCCCATCGATCGGCCGGGTGCAGGCCGCCACGCCCGAGACGCTCACCGCCATCCGCCGGCGCATCGGCGTGCGGCCTTTCGGCTTGTTCTTGGAAGGCCACACGCGCCGATCGGGGGATACCACACCTGTCGCACTGGACCCGGGCACAGACCTCGCCGAGTGGCAGTCACTCGACTGGCGCCTCGGCGACGGCGGACCCGCTCACGTCGATGCCAACGTGCTCGACAACCTCGGAGGGAAGGCGTACCTGTGGCTCCAGCCACGGCCGCTCGACGACAGGTCCGAGGTTGTCGTCGTACCCGAGCTGATCCGCCGGGTCGGGAAGGCCGGCGGGGTCATCGAAGCCGAGATCGTCAGCCCCGATGCCGACACGTCAAGCGTTCGGGCGGTCTACGACGAGGGAGACGCGGCGGGCTTCGTCGTCCACCATGCGACCGAGATCGGCCCACAATCCTTCTCCCGGCGCTACAACATCCCGCTCGACACCGTAGAGAGCTGGGCGTGCGGGAGGAAGCGCCCAAGTGCCGGCAGCGTGCATCGGGTCCTTCGTGCGATGCGGATCCGCACAGAAGAGACCCCGACGTGCCCGGTCGATGGGCGACCTGTGTTCCGCTCAGGCGCTGCCTACTGCTCAGTTCGTTGCCGCAGGCGTGAGGAGAAGCGTCGCCAGCGGGAGAAGGCCGCAGTCGAGAAGCACCACGACGTGGAGGTGGCATCTTGACCGCCTCACCGACGCTCCGGGACTACCAGCAAGAAGCTGTCGAGGCGTGCGAGCTGGCCGCCGCAGCCGGCCAGAGCCGAGCCCTCGTGACCTTGCCGACGGGCACGGGGAAGACCGTCGCCTTCTGTGAGCTGATCCGTCGCCGAGGCGGACGTGCCCTCGTCATCGCACACAGAGACGAGTTGCTCGGTCAGGCAGAGTCCAAGCTCATTGACGCCGGCATCTCGGCCAAGTCCATCGGACGGGTGCAGGCCGGCCGTGACGAGGTCGACGCCAAGGTCGTCGTCGCCAGTGTGCAGACCCTCGCCCGGGCGAACCGGAGACGCCACCTCGTCGAGGCCTTCGCAACCTCCGGACCGTTCCGAACGGTCGTGATCGACGAAGCCCACCATTCGCCCGCCGACAGCTATGTCGCCGTCCTCAACGCCGTCTCGGAAGCGGGCACCTTCGTGACCGGCTGGACGGCGACCCCGAACCGTGAGGGCATGACGAAGGTGTTCGGGGATCCCGTCTACGAACGGGACCTCATCGACATGATCTCGCTCCGCTGGCTCTGTGACCTCCGGGGCCTCCGGGTCGGGATCGACTTCGCCCCCGAAGCCGTCCGCCGGTCTCATGGTGACTACGTCGAGGGAGACCTCGCTAGAGCCCTCGGCAAGGCGGGCGCTCCCGACATCGTCGCCGAGGCCTGGTGCANNCTCGACGATCGACAGGCCGTCCTCGACCGCTACCGGGACGGCACGACTCAGGTGGTCGTGAACTGCTCGATACTGACAGAGGGCTTCGACCACGCCGAGACGAGCTGCATCGTCGTCGCCAGACCCACCCTGTCCTCGCTCTTGTACGCCCAGCTCATCGGGCGAGGGACCCGAGTCGCCCCGAACAAGGACGACTGCCTGATCCTCGACGTCGTCGGGGCGTCCGATCTGCACGACCTTTCGGGTCTCAGGCAGGTCAGAAACCGCTCGCCTGTCACCCTCGGAAACCTCGCAGGGGTCGGCCTCGACGACGGGGCGTCCCTCCTCTACACGGCGCTGAAGGACCGCACCCGGCGCGAGCGCTTGGCTGCGCTCCTCGGTGAGCACGAGCGCATCGTGGCCGAGAGCGTCGACCTCTTCGGCAGACGTCACCTGCGCTGGCTGTCGCTTCCGGGGCTCGACAGGTGCTATGCGATCGCGCTCGGGGATGCCGGCCACGTCGTCCTCATCGAACAGGAGCCCGACTGCTGGACGGTCCACGTCGTGGCGAAAGCCGGTGCCGTCGAGACCCTTGGCACCGACCTTTACCTCGACCAGGCGACCGCCCTCGGAGAACAAGCTGCTTACTCCCACGGCACGGCCATCGCCCGTGTCGACGCACCATGGCGACCTCGGCCGCCCTCGAACAAGCAGATTGCCTTTGCCGTTGCTGTCGGCATCCCTGCCGACTCCGCTCGGTCGCTCATGAGCGGTCAGCTGAGTGATCTTCTCTCCGCCCATGACGCCGCCCGCAAGATCAGGCGAGCTCGACGACAGGGATGGATCGCATGATCGACAACAGAAGGTCTCCACGATGACCAAGGTTCCAGCGTTCGAGCGGCCACTATCGGACAGACAGCGCGAGGTGCTCGACACAGCTCCGCTCGCCGAGCTCACCGATGCGAAGGCATGGCTGCTCGCCCGCGGGCAAGCTGTTACGCCCCCCGCTGTCGCTACAGCAGTCCTCGACGCTCGCCAGCGTGCCCTCTCGGCGCCGGCCAAGGCGGCGAAGGCCAAGCGGGACAAGGCCGAGCGACAGGCGTTCAAGGCCGAGCTGCGGCAAGACACTGACCGCCTCGGGAGATGTGCCGCCGAAGTTGTGGCCGTAGCACTCGAAAGGGATGGCCAAGCGCCGACGTGGGGTGAGCTTGGCCATGCGATGCACTGGAGCTGGTGGCAGCGGCATCTCGCCATCCCGAAGCTCGCCAAGCAGGGATGGCTCGCCACCGGGACCGCGCCCCGCAGCATCCGACCCGGGCCGAAGTCGGGCAAGACGTGACTCGTCGCCGCGTGTACGTCGCTCATCCGATCGTCGCCTACGGCACTGCCCGCGAACGTGACTGCCTCGCAGCCTTGCGAGGTCTCCTTCCTGATGTGAACCTCTACGACCCGGCCGGCCGGTACTCGACCGACGCCGGATGGCTCCGTGCTTGGCCTCGGGTGCTCCCGACTATCTCCGGCCTCGTGGTCTTCGGCACCCGCGATGGCGTCGTCGGCGTTGGCTGCCTTCGGGAGATCGCCGACGTCAGCGGAGCCGGCCTTCCCGTCGCCATGCTCGATCACCGCTGCCGTGCCCGCACCTACGCCGGGCTCGCGCTCCCGACCCGGGCTCCGACGCCACGGCGGGCTGCAGTGCTTGTCCCGGGCGAGCCGGTGGACCTCCGTGGGCTGTTTGGCATCGACGAGGAAGCGGCATGACTGACCTTCTCGACGAGATCGAGCGCACCGCCCGGGCGTGGGAGAGCTGGGACGCGAAGCCCGGTTTGGCGTCGACGGCCGGCGCTTTCGAGGACGCTGTCCAGGCTCTTGCACGCTCCGCTGGCATTGGAGCCTCCGGGCTTCGGGCCACGATGAGCGACCTCGCCCGCAGCATCCCTCATGGCACGTTCCGCGTGCGTGCCGGCCTCATTCGCCAGGCGGTAGAGGAGCTGATCAGCCGTGGCTGATGACCGCTGGCAGCTCTTGCCGGATCTTGTCGGTGACGACTACTTGGCACTCAAGACGTCGATCGCAGAGAGCGGCGTCCTGATTCCGCTTGTCTACGATGCCGAGACGAACGAGCTGGTCGACGGGCACCAGCGAGCGCGGGCCGTCGCAGAGCTGCGCGCCGAAGGAACGGCTGTCGCAGAGCCCATGAAGCAGCTTCGGCACTTCGGCTCCGACGAGGAACGGATCGCCTTCGTCGTCACCTCGAACGTCCAACGGCGCAAGCTTTCCACTGCGCAGCGGCGAGACCTCATAGCCGAGGCGCTGCGTCGGCTGCCGAGCCTCTCGGACCGGCGCCTCGCCCTCATGGCCGGCGTCGACCACAAGACGGTCGGCGTAGTCCGAGGTGAGTTGGAGGGACGTGGGGAGATTCCCCACGTCGAGGCTCGGGCCGACACGCTCGGGCGCCAGCAGCCGGCACGCGGACCGCGCCCGGCGGCGACTGTCTTCGTACAGTCCGAGAGGGACGCGAGGCGAGCTGGCGCCGCACTGACAGTGCCAGCCGCGGCTGGCGTGGCAACCCGACTCTGACTCTGGTTTCAGCTGCCCTGGGCGTCATGATGGTGGCCCTGGATGGCACCATCGTCGCTGTCGCCAACCCGTCGATCCAGTCCCACCTGCACGCGTCGCTGGCCGACATCCAGTGGGTCATGAACGGGTACATGCTCGCCCTGGCGGTGACCTTGATAACCATCGGCAAGGTGGGTGACCGTTTCGGGCACAGGAAGGTCTTCATGACCGGAATGGTGGGCTTCGCCTTGTTCTCAGCTGGCATAGGGCTTTCCGGGGACACCGCCAAGAGCATCTCGCTGGTGATCGCCTTTCGCGTCGCGCAAGGCTTCTTCGGGGCGATGCTGATGCCTACTGCACTGGCCCTGCTGCGAGAGACGTTCCCGGTCGACAAGCTCAACGCGGCCCTTGGCATCTGGGCGGCGGTCATCGGTGCCTCGACAGCAGCTGGCCCCATCGTGGGAGGCCTCCTGGTCCAGCACGTGAACTGGGAAGCTTGCTTTTACGTCAATGTCGTTGTCGGTGCACTGGCCCTGGCTATGACGCTCGCCTTCGTACGGGAGACAGCGCCGTCACCCGCCGCCAAGTCCTTCGACTTTGCCGGCATAGTCCTTCTGTCAGCCGGTCTGTTCTCACTCGTATGGGCACTGATCAAGGCGTCGACCTACGGCTGGGGCAGTGGCCGGACAATCGGGTTCTTCGTCGGGTCGGGGGTGGCGCTCGTGTTGTTCGTCCTCTGCGAGTCCCGAGTGGATCAGCCGCTGCTGCCGCTGCGCCTGTTCCGATCGGTCTCGCTGTCAGCCGGGACGGTACTGATGCTCCTGCTCATGTTCTCGTTGGTGGGATCCCTGTTCTTTATGACCTTTTTCATGCAGGACGNNAAGGTGGGCCCTAGGCTGCCAATGGCAGCCGGCCTGGTGGTCACCGCCGCCGGGCTCTTCGGCCTCTCCCGGCTTGGCACGGCGTCCGGCCCAAATGACGCGATCCTCTGGTTCATGCTCGTCGGGCTGGGTTTGAGCCCGGTCATGGTGGGCGGCGCCGACGTCATCGTCGGCAACGCCCCCGTCGAGCTCGCTGGTGTCGCCGGCGGTATGACCACCACCGCGTTGCAGGTCGGAGGCGTGCTCGGCACGTCGGTGCTCGGAGCCGTGATGTCGGCCAAAGTTGCCCATTTGCTGCCCTTGCGCTGGGCCGAGGCGCACCTACCAGCCCTAGTAGGCCAGAAGCTGGCAGAGGCCAAGTCGGTCGTGTCCGTCGGTGTCGCCCCCGTCGCCCCGGGCACGCCCCACCAGGTTGCCGCAGTCATCACCGGCATCGCTCACTCGGCCTTCATGAGCGGCCTGGATGCAGCCTTTGTGATCGCGTCGATCATCGCCCTTGCTTCGGCGGCGGTCGCTCTTCTGATCAAGCCCGTTCAAGCGGTCGAGGAGAGCACGACCGTCGCAAACGAAGCACCGGGGCGTTCATAAGCAGCGACGAAATGAAGGAAGGTGAAGGGTGCCGCGCCTGGTGACGGCACCTGTCGGGCGCGCCATAATGACGGACCGCGCACCCGGTAGCGGAGCCCGAGGCAACGACTGTGACCGCACCTGGAAACGAACGTCCAGGACAGTGTTCACCGCTCCGAACGGCTCGGTTCGCTGGTTTTGATCGACCCCAGTTGCTCCTCCCGCGTCTGCCGTTAGCCTGCGCGTGAGGCACGTCTGAATGCCATGAAGAGGGACCTCCCCGGCGTGAACATTGGGTTCTCGTCGGAACCAGGACCAAGGAGGCCCCCACACCATGTTGCATCTTGGACTTGACCTCAGCAGAAAGCGACTCGACGTCTGTGTGCTCAACGAGGCCGGCGCGAAGCTCGCCGTCACCCAAGCCCCTCCCGATCTCGACGGGCTCCGTCACCTCGCCAAGGAGGTGTCGGCCCTCGGAGAACCCGTGAACGCGGCCATCGAATCGATGAACGGCGCCCGCTTTGTCCACGACAGCCTCGAGCTCATGGGATGGGACGTCGAGATCGCCGACGCGCAGACGCTGAAGGGTCTCGCACCGCTTGCCTCAAAGACCGACAAGATCGACGCGTGGGTCCTAGCCGAGCTCTCCCGGCGTGATCTCGTGCCGGCGATATGGCTCGCGGGACTTCAGCGCGACTGCCCCGAATCGGTTGTGGCTAACAGATCTCAGGCACGTCGGAGGACGCGCTGACATGGCGTACGTCTGCTCTATCGCCGACGCCTTCTCCAGGATGATCACCGGCTGGCGCATCGCCGTCCGTCTGGGCACAGACATGGTCCTCGACGCATTGGAGATCGCGAGGTGCCAAAGACGTGCCGGTCGTCGGCTCGGCCTCATCACCCACTCCGACACCGGATCGCAGCTAGTTCACCTCGGTGTGCTTCAGCTAGCGCGTGGACGAGATCGGGACACACAATGGCTTCTCCCACCTCAACTGTGCGCATTGCGGCACCGGGTACTAAGTTCAAAGAAGTGGTCATTCGCTTCTGCTAGCGGAGGGATTGGCGAGCATGTCACCATCAGTCACGACACAGGAGACCGTCGTGCGGCCGCCGGGGCTCCAGCTCACAATCAATGGCCAGATCTGTCGACTCGACACAGGGTCCAGCGTGGCTCCCACGACGACATTGGCATCGCTCCTCCGTGAGCACTTCGCGCTCACGGGACTAAAGATCCCTTGTGACCAAGGCGCTTGCGGAGCTTGCACCGTCATCATGGATGGCAAGGCGGTCCTTTCCTGCATGGTTCTAGCTGTCGAGGCACATGGCCATGAGATCCTCACGATCGAGGGCCTGCCGAGTGACGACTGCATTGTCAAGGCCTTTGCCGAGCAAAGCGAGCCGGGCTATGGCACCGCTCTCCAGTGCGGGTTCTGCACCCCGGGGTTTGTGATGACTGCTCGAGCACTGCTGGACCGTGTGCCATCTCCTACTGTGTCTGAGATCAAAGAAGCCCTGTCCGGCAACATCTGCCGTTGCGGCTGCTATGCCGGGATAGTCCAGGCCGTCCTCCACGCGTCGGAGATCATGGCCAAGGCGAGCGCCCGATGAAGCCGCCATATACACCGCGCGTGCAACGCAGCTATGTAGGCGCGTACCGCCCTCGAATCGATGGGATTGAAAAGGCCAGCGGAAGAGCAAAGTACGCTGGCGACCTGATGCTGAAGTGCCGAGTACCCGGACTCTTGTACGCGAAGGTGCTGCGGAGTCCCTTTCCCCACGCGAGGATCCGAGGCCTCGACATGAGTCAGGCTTTGCAGCTGCGGGGCGTCGCCGATGTCCTCACCTTCGAAGATCCGGATGTCGCCGGCTTGAAGTCGACAAACGCAGGCTGGACCGATGGTGTGGACACCCTTTCCTACGAACGCATGATGTGGCGACGCTTCCGTGACCGACGCGTACTGGGGTCCCATGCTCGATGGGTCGGCGATGAGGTTGGGGCCGTCGTCGCTGCGGAGAGCGAGGAGATCGCGGAAGAGGCGTTGAGGCTGATCAAGGTCGACTGGGAGCTCCTGCCGTTCGTCCTTGACCCCGTTGACGCAATGGCGCCGGGCGCCCCCATTCTGCATCCGGAGCTCGGGGACACCAACGTTCTACCCGAAGACACCGTCGGCGGAGCCGATGTCTTCGTGGACAAAGGTGACATCGATCAGGGCCTCGCCGATGCAGACGTCGTGCTACACGCGACAACTACCTACCACAATGCGACACAGAACAGCCTGGATAATTGGAACTGCCTCATTGAGTGGAGCCGGGATCACATTACTGTCTGGTCGAACTCTTATGAGGCGCATCAGACGCGCATGCATATCAGTGAGATGCTTGACGTGCCATTGAACAGTGTGCGAGTCGTAAGTCCCTATGTAGGCGGTCAGTTTGGCCGCGGTGACACCGGCGACCAGCCATTCTTTCTCTTCACCGCACTTCTGGCCAAGAGAACGGGAAGGCCGGTATGGTTCAGGCACTCCCGACGAGAGTCGTTCCATGACGGGCGACAACACGTATGTTATGAGGGAACGATTGCTGCAAAGAACGACGGAACCATTACAGCGCTTTCCTTCAACTCCATCGGCAATGTCGGCGCTTACGCAGATCACAGCATGTTCGCGATCAAGTTCGCTCCCGTCGAGGCCACTGAGGTGGCTTTTGCACACATTCCGAACGTGCGTTTCGAAGGGCGCGGTGTTTACACCAACAAGATGCCCGCCTGCATGATGCGCGGCGTCGGCAACAGCCAGTTGAACCTGATTCTGGGTCGCCTCGTCGACGGGCTCGGGGAGGAGCTGAACATCGATCCGCTCGATTTGGCTTGCAAGAACTTTGGCCATGAGTGGGAGCAGTTGGCCAACAAGAGCCTTGTCACGGTGCTGAGGACCGGTGCCGCAAGGATTTCTTGGAAAGAGAAGCGTCATTCCGCCGGCGAAGGGCCCACACTTGACGGAGTGAAAAGACGCGGTGTCGGGTTCTCGTTTCATCCGGGCTGGCATGCTGAATGGCAGGAGCTCCGGCGCGGCGAAGTGCACGTAACCATGACTGTAAACGCGGACTGTAGCATCACCTTGGATGCACCGACGGTGGAGACCGGAACGGGCTCAAACACTTGTAATGTGCTTGGTTGTGCCGAAGCTTTGAGCTTCCTCGGTATCGGTAGCGGCGACATCCACTGGATCTCCACCGTCGATACGGACGCCTCTCCACAGGATTGTGTCCAAACTGACAGTTCGGTCTCATTCTTGCAGTCCGAAGTCATGGCGGCCGCGAGCAAGGAGGTCAAGGCCAAACTGTTGGAGCGTATCGCTCCACTCCTCGAGGCGGCTCCTGCGGAACTGGACATTGATGCGGGCTTTGTTTATCGGAGAGACGCTGCCGGCTGCCGGCGGAGTGTGAAGGAACTGCTTCACGAGGCAAGTCTCGACCCGATTACGGTAGCCGTGAGCCGACGGCCGCTTGGCGCACGTACCGGCATTCCATTCATTGCGACGTTCGCCGAAGTGGAGGTCAACACAGACACTGGCCAGGTGCAGGTCCTTCGGCTCGTTGTGGTCAACGACTGCGGGACGGTCATGTACGCGTCCGGTGCCGAAGCCCAGCAGATCGGCGGTCAGTGCATTGCGTTGGGTGAGTCGCTCACCGAGGAGATCATCTACGACGAGCGTACGGGGTTCCCCTTGAACTTCAATTGGATCGACTACCAGATTCCCACGGTGGCCGACATGCCGGAGATCGATCCGGTCTTGTTGGAAGTGTGGCGCGGCGAGGGCGAATACGGGGCGTGTGGCATTGGTGAGGGCACCGTCACCTGTACGCCCCGCGCCGTCCTCAACGCTATTTACAACGCAATCGGTGTGAGAATCGACAGTATTCCCGTGAAGCCAGAGACGGTCCTCAGGGCTTTGGGAAAGACCATCTGATGACGTTGCCTCCGTTCGATCACGTGGCTGTGAATTCGTTTGAGGAGGCGGCCAGCCTTTTGGGCGAACAGAGAGCTCGTGTCATTGCTGGCGGAACCGACCTGCTCGGCACCCTCAAGGACCGCGTGCATCCGGACTATCCGAGGCTCCTGATCGACATCAAGCAGAGTGCCGGCGGAAGTCACGTGAGTCTGGAGGACACGAGCATTCGAATCGGAGCTTTGACGACGCTTTCTGAGGTGGCGGACCACGAGATTGTGAACGCGAAGATTCCCCTTTTGGCACAAGCAGCCCGTGTCGTAGGTTCGCCGCAGATTCGCAACATGGCGACCGTCGGCGGAAACATCTGCCAGGAGCCGAGATGCTGGTACTACCGCGCCCCCGACAATGCCTTTCATTGTCTCAGGAAGGGTGGTACGCAGTGTGGAGCGCTCCTCGGTGACAATCGCTATCACTCGATCTTCGGTGCAGCCCGGCTTTCTGCGCCCCCCTGCAATGGCAGCTGTCCCGCCCACATTGACATTCCCGCTTATCTGGAACTCATCCGTGAGGGAGACTGGCAGGCGGCAGCTCGACTCGTGCTGGAGCGCAACCCGATGCCCGCCGTCACCGGTCGGGTCTGCCCTCATTTTTGTGAAATGGGCTGTAATCGCTGTGAGCTCGATGATGCCGTCTCGACAAGAGCGATCGAGCGCCATCTCGGTGACCAGATCTTGAAGAACGTATCCACGTTCTTCAAGTCGCCGGATGTACTGACGAACAAGCACGTGGCGGTCGTGGGCTCCGGCCCCGCCGGCCTGGCCGCTGCCTACTACCTGCGCAAGGCTGGCCACGGCGTGACTGTCTTCGATGCCATGCCCGAGGCCGGTGGCATGCTGGCCCACTCCATACCTGAGTATCGGCTGCCCAGGGTTGTCGTACGAAAGCAGATCGAGGCGCTCCAGCAGATGGGGGTCGAGTTCGTCCTGGGAACGACTATTGAGAAGGACTCCCTTACAGGGCTGAATAGTGACTTCGACAGTACATTCCTTGCCGCGGGCGCCTGGCGCGATAAGTCCATTGCCATCGAGGGCGCGGAATACCTGCAATCAGGGCTCGAGTTCTTGATGGGACTCCAGAGCTGTCGGCAGCCACCTGGAGAGCAGGTACTCGTGATCGGTGGGGGTGGCGTCGCCATCGACGTTGCTGTATCGGCCCTCCGTCTTGGCGCGAAGCGGGTCACGATGGCCTGCCTCGAGTCTCGTGAAACTATGCCGGCAGTTCCCGAGGAGATCACCCAAGCGCTGGAGGAGGGTGTGGGACTCCTCACGTCATGGGGACCGCAACGGGTGCTGACGACCAGAGGCAAAGTTTCGGGGATGGAGCTCGTAAGGTGTACGTCAGTGTTCGATGCCGGAGGGCGCTTCAATCCTTCATTTGACATGGGCACCACTGTGACTGTCGACGCTGATTGTGTTCTTCTGGCCATTGGGCAAGTGCCTGACCTCCGGTTTGCGGACGGCTTGCTTCAGACCGATGGCACGCGCATTGTCGTGACGGAGCCGGGCAAGACGAGCTTGCCTGGAGTGTTCGCTGGCGGAGACGTCGTTACTGGTCCAGCTTCTGTGATCGGGGCAATTGCGGCTGGGCGGCGGGCAGCCACAGCCATCGACCGCTACCTCGGCGGGCCCACACCCGTGGCTGGCAACGATCACAAAGCAGAGCCTTCATCGCTCATCAAGATTCGTGCGGAGGCGCTCTCCGCGATTCCGCGCGCTCAGATGGTCAGCGCCTTGCCGTCAGCGCGTGATATCGAGACGGAAGACGTGGGCACACTTGATCTTGCCTCTGTCGAGAAGGAAGCGAGCCGTTGCCTCAACTGTGCCTGTGTTGCCGTGAACGTCTCTGACTTGGCACCCGCCCTGGTTGCTCTTGGCGCGAAGATCCGGACCACGAAGCGAGTGATCGACGCAGAGAAGTTTTTCGCCGTAGGCACGGCAAGCACGACCGTTCTCGACTCCGATGAGCTGGTGACCGAACTCGAGATCCCGCTTCCAGCAGAAGCAAGCATCCAGCGTTACCGCAAGTTCCGGATTCGTCGTTCGATCGACTTCGCCATCGTCAGTGTGGCGAGCGTCCTGTCTCTGCGCGACAACAAGATCCAGAAGGCCGCAGTTGTGTTGGGCGCGGTGGCTCCCATCCCCCTTCGAGCTGCAGATGTAGAGCGTTTTCTCGTCGGGCGAGAACCGGATACCGAGACCGCGGAGGCAGCCGGCGTAATCGCCGTGCGGACCGCCTGCCCTGTGCCGAGAAACGCGTTCAAGGCGCAGATCGTCAAGGCGATGTTGCGCGAAGCCATACTGGAGCTGCATCGTTCCGGATCGGACTCACCCTCGTCGTGCTGACCTCCGCACTGCTGGTCACGCGGCGGCACGCCAACCTGAAGGGTCCAACTATCCGATCGCCAGCTTGACTAGCCACGATTCGGACGGCGAGGCTCCTGGCCCGTGGCACTCAGTTTCCTATACCACCTGGTCCGCCGCGTGGCCGAACTGCTTCGGATCCACCGGATCGATGCCGCCGCCAAGGACGCCGAGTTCCTCGTGCTTCGCCACCAGCTGGCCGTGCTCAGGCCCGACTTCGGCGGCTCAAACATGAAGGTCCTGGTCACGAAATCGCGCTAGGGCAGTTTTTGCCCCACATCGCGTGATCGCGGTGATCAGGCGACGCGTGAGCGTCAACCGTAAGTGTCGACACCGAGGGCGGCGAGGATCTCGGCCTGGAAGGGGCTCGGCCGGGTCACGACCTGACGTTGTTGGCCTCCGTTCACTGAAGCGGACCATCCGGATCCGCTCGAGCTCACGAAGGCCCCGGCGTGCGGTGAGGTGCTGGCCTTCGAGGTCGGGGTCGGTGAGCTTTCGGGCCTTCAAGTCGATGCTCATCACGGCTTCCAGGACAGCGGCGAGCACGCAGATGGCGACATGTCCCCGCACGCGCTTTTCGGTGTAGTGCAAGACCGGGCGCAACGCTAAGAAGTCCTTCAGCACCCTAAAGCGCCGTTCGACCGACTGAAGGTGTAGGGCGCCAAAACTTCG
>PMVZ01000004.1 GCA_003166375.1 Acidimicrobiaceae bacterium
GTCGCGAGGTCGGCGATGGCGTGGGATGACAGCAGCACTGTCGTTTGGCCGTCGGCGACCGAGCCGAGCAGGAGGTGCATGAGTCCTTCGCGCGCGACAGGATCGAGCGCTGCAAGCGGCTCGTCGAGCAGTAACAGGGCCGGCTGCTTTGCGAGGCACATTGCCATGGCGACCTGGGCCTGCTGGCCGACCGAGAGCTTCCCGACTTTCTTGGCGCTCGGGATTCCGAGCTCGCTGAGATAGCCGTGGGCGGCCAACGTGTCCCAGTTCGGATTGAGCCGTTCCCCGAAGCGCAGCATCTCCTCAACGCGAAATGCACGATATAGCGGCCTTTCCTGGTCGAGGTATCCGATCTCGCGAAGCACCTCGACGGTCTGGCGCTGGGGCGCGCGACCGAACACCTGCACCCTGCCGGCGCTCGGCCGGGTGATCCCCGCCGCCATTCGCAAGAGGGTCGACTTTCCGGCGCCGTTCGGCCCGACGAGCGCGGCGATCCGTCCCGCCGGCAGACGGACCGAACAGTCCCGGAGTCCCCACTTGCGGCCGTAACGCTTGCCGAGACCAACCGTCTCGAGTGCGGCGACAGCTTCGCTCATCGAGTCACGCTGTCCTCGGGAAGCACGGCAACGGCGACGAGCGCCGCGATGGCGTCTCCGTCGAGGCCGGCTCGGCGTGCTCGTCCGACCCACCCCCGGAGCTCCTCGAGCAGTACGGTGCGGTCTTCCGCAGTGACCCGGGAGGTCGCGGAGGCCGCCACGAAGGTGCCGAGACCTGCACGGCCTTCAACCACGCCCTCGTGCTCGAGGTCTCGATAGGCGCGATGCACCGTGTTCGGGTTGATGGTGACCTGGGTCACGACCTCTCGTACCGAGGGCAGGCGGTCACCGGGGCGCAGCAGGCCGAGGCTCACGGCCTGGCGGACCTGGTCGACCAGCTGACGGTAGGGCGCTAGGCCGGTACGAGGGTCCAATCTGAACTTGATGAGCGGTCGTCTCGATTCCACGACCGCTGTATTAATACGTGAGTACGGCCGGAGTCAAGTGAATCTCTGGGCCTCGGGTCATGAGGTGTGGTGCCGATCCCGGGCAGGAGGGACGCTGGAGACACAAGAGGCATGGCAGATGATGCTCGACGGTGCCGAAGAGTGCCAGCTCAGCGGTCCGATCGGTGAATTGGTGCCCTTCAGCTCATCGAGCGATTGTCGGTAGCAGCCACCGCGACGTGAAGCTTGGGGGCGCATCGCGAGGGCGTATGGTGAGCGAGACGGTGTGCACCGAAGGCAGAGCAAGGGAAGGCTGAGCCACGATCGCCGAACAGCGTCCCTGTAGCATGCGCTGAGTGGCGGGCTCGCCAGTGCAGGGTCAGTTTCGCCGAGTCGGGCTGTGGAAGGGGATAGGCGATGGCGCGCAGCGACTTGATGAAGAAACTGCTGCGCAGCTACAGCGCGGGTGATGACCGCGGTTTCCGCTCGACCGCTGAGGCGATAATCGAAGACGAGCGCCGCAAGCGTCATGACCTGCTTGCAGGTGAGCTCGAGGCAATCCTCGACGAACCGGGTCCGAGCCGTCGCCCTCTTCAGATCTCATCTCTGCGGCCCCTACCTAAGGGTCGAGACGAGCTCGATCTGCTCGACGTGATACAACCCAGGGTCTCGCTGGAGGGAGTGGTGCTTGACAAGGCCACAGCTGAGATGGTCGGGGGACTGCTTGATGAGTTTCGAGATCGCGCGGCTCTCCACGCCCACGGCCTCGAACCCCGGAGCACGATCATCTTTGTCGGACCGTCCGGATGTGGTAAGTCCCTAACGGCTGAGGCACTGGCCAGTGAGCTCGGTCTCGGTCTAGCTCGGGTTCGCCTCGCAGCTGTGGTCTCGTCGTTCCTAGGCGAAACGGCTCGCAATCTGGAGCAGATCTTCGCGTTCCTACGTACGGGGTCGTGGGTGTTGCTCTTCGACGAGTTCGACATGCTGGCACGCGAGCGCGGCGACCGGATTGACCACGGCGAAGTTCGCCGTATCGTCACTGCGTTGCTCCAGCTCGTCGAGGACTCGCACGCCGACTCGATGGTTATCGCCACCACCAACCATCCGCAATTGCTTGACGTGGCTCTCTGGCGCCGCTTCGATGAAATCGTCACCTTCGATCTTCCGGGGCTTGACGAACGTGCAGCCCTAATCCGCAGCAAGCTCGGGGCAGTTCGGCACTCCATAGATGTTGCGAACTTGGCAGAGCGCCTCGATGGCTGGACGCACGCAGAGGTCGAGCGCATGTGCTTCGACGCGACACGTTTGATGGTGCGGCAGCTTGACCGAAGCATCGATGAGACACATCTCGTTTACGCAATTCGTCTTCAGGAGTCACGACGGCGGACCATCCGCGGCTCCCAGGATTAGAGTTCCCGCCGGAAGGCGGCTTGTACCTGCTCAGGCTTCGTGACGCAATTCAACCGGGTGCACGTCGGCCGCGGCCTGGCTTCCCCAGTGGCCGGCGTCACGACCATCTTCCTGAGCACAGCCGAACGCTGCGTTCCCAGGTCGACGAGCTGTGCGTCCGACACCGGACTCGCTCCAGGATGCTCGGCGTCGATCCAAAACTCGTGTTGGTCATCGAACTCGGAGCTTCCGTTGATCCTGGCGAGTTCCGCAGGGCAGGCCTTCGACTTCTCGATGCCTCGAACAAAAGGGTGACAGTCGCGTTTGCAGACGACCCCCAGCTCGCTGGTTTCGTCGAGCGTCTGGATGCATGTGCCTCCGGGGTGCCCGCGGGTCAGCGAACGGAACCCTACGCTGGCTTCGTCGATGCGATCGACTCTGTTCGACCTCTCGGACCCGAGGATCGCATAAGTGCTGATCTCGCAGCTGCGGTGGCGAACGCCGGGCTTAACGAGATGTTGAGAATCGATGTTGAGCTCTGGCATCCGGACAGTCACGATCTCGCTCTCCAGTGGACTGACGAGTTGAGGCGGGCTGTCGTTGAGGCAGGCGGACGAGTAGCCGACGTTCACGTCAGCGACCGCGCCGGCGTCGTGCTCGCGCGGATCTACGCGCCGGCCGACCGAATCAGTGCCATCGCCGAGCTCGACACGATTGCCTCGCTGGACTTGCTGCCCACACCGGCGCTATCGATTCCGCAGTTCTGGGCTGCCACGCCAGAGGATCTCCCGACGATGTACTCGCCCGGTGCCGAGACACCCATCGTCGGCCTCGTCGATTCCGGCGTAGCCTCCGCCCATCCGCTCGTCGGGCCGGCGATCTTGGCAGCCGAGTCGCTGTCACCCGCAATAGCGGACGGAGAAGACCGTTGCGGTCACGGCACCATGGTCGCTGGACTCATCCTGCACGGCCCAGTGGATCAAGCACTTGCTCGAAGTGTTTCGCTTCGTCCCTTTTGCAGAATCGTGTCCGTGGCGGTACTCGATCATACCAACGCGTTCCCTGATGACGATCTCTGGGAACGAGATCTCGTGGAAGCCATTGAGTGGTGTGCCGGGCAAGGTGCGACCGTCATCAACCTGTCGCTCGGCGATGCCCGACGACCGTTTCGCTCGCCCCGTCAGTCGCCCGCAGCCGCCCTGATTGACGAACTGGCACGCCGACTCAAGCTCGTGATCGTGGTCGCGGCTGGGAACATTCCTGTACTCGACTACCTGCTCGATGTTGACGATCAGGCACTAGTGACCTACCCCACTGACCTCCTCCGAGACGCCGACTCGGGCGTACTTGATCCTGCTTCTGCCTCACTTGTCTTGACGGTCGGTGGGATGACCACCGCAGCGGCCGCGACTGGTTACAGCGGTCACGAAACGCTCCTGCGCAGGCCGATGGGTAAGCCTGGCTGGCCGTCACCGATTACTCGCCGAGGACCTGGAGTCGGAGGCGCTGTCAAACCCGAGCTGGTGGAGCGCTCCGGCACGCTCGGAGTCGAGAGCGGCCGACTGGTCGACAGCGATCCCGAGCTCGGGGTCATCAGCACGCAGCTAGCGAACGGTCGACTGCTCGGGCACTTAGTGGGTACCAGCATGGCGGCGCCCTTGATCACGCGAGTCGCGGCAGCGGTGAAGGCGCGCCACCCAACCTTCGGCGCCAATCTGGTGCGTGCACTGGTGCTCCTCAGTGCAGAGCCTTCGTCGGAATTCGAGACGTCGCTCGTGGGTGCGAGTCCGGCGGCGCGAGCCGCGGCGGTCCGCAACCTATGCGGATTTGGCCGGCCGGGTATCGCCCAAGCGATCGAGTCGACGAGTCATCGGGCAGTACTGGTGGCTGAGGCGGCGATACCGATCGACGGTGTGCACATCTACGAATTGCCAGTCCCGTCGTCGTTTATGAGAAGCGGAGGTATGCGCGGCATCGATATTGCGCTCGCCTATGACCCGAGAACTCGCAAGTCGAGGCTCGACTACCTCTCCAACCGGCTGGAGTTTTTCCTCATACGCGGGATCCCGCTGACACGAATTATCGAAGTCATGACCAGCGTGGAAGGTGACGAAGACATCGAGTTCGAGACCGATGTCGATACCGCTGAGCTGACCTCGCCGGAATCCCGAGCACCCTCGACATTGAGCGAACTTCGTTCCCACGTAGTGAAACTCCGTCCGGCGACACAGATACGCAGCGCCGGAACCAACCAGCTCGGGCGAACCGAGTTCCGTACGAGGCTAGATCCCGATCGGCATTCTCCAATGTTTGTGGCAGTGAGGGACGTGAACCGCTGGGACGATGACACGGCCATGCAGTCCTATGGGCTGGCAGTTGCTGTGTGGTGCAGCAGCGAGCAGGGTGACGTTTACTCGGAACTTGAAGCCAAACTCGAAGCCGTGGTCGAAGTGGAAGTCGAGGTCCGTCTCGACCTGTAGACGTTGTAGTACGGCATTAAGTATCTGAGAGGTCTTGGTATCCGCCAGCGCGCGGTTCTCGCGGCCGTCAGCGCGCGCTCCTCAATGGCCGTTGACACACCGAGATGATGCCTCCCGTGATTCGGTGACGTCGACGGTAGCGCTCCTGTGGACCCTTGTCGTCATTCCACGAGCCGAGCCAGTCGAGGGTTCCCACGATCTCATCGGTTGGAAACGACAAATGCCGCATGCTCTGTGATCCTAAGACCGCCGCCCATCATGGTTCGCTGGTGGCACCGAGGCCTGACGGTAGTGGGTGGGTCTCCGTTCCCAGATCGTTTCGCGCTGGTAAACCTGTGCAAGTGGGCGATTCTCTTGACGACCTGGGAGACAAGGAGCTCATCCAATCTGCGCTACGCGAGGACGTCGAGGCCATTCGTCACTACGGCGAAGCGAACCCAGAGAGCTGGACGGGTCTGCACTTTGAGAACGAACCGAGAGTCCTCATCGTCGCGAGCTTTGTTGGGGACCTCGAACGGCACGAGCTCGAACTTCGCCGGCTACTAGCTCACCCCGATCGCTTGCTTCTCGAGCAGGCTCGTTGGACGAAGTCGGAGCTCGATGACATGGCAAGCGAGATACATCGCACTCTCCGTCAACGCCAAGCCATGACCGGTCGCCCGGTTATGGCCCGCCTCGGCGTAGGGATCGACGTCGTGAGCGTCGGACTGCAGGCCGATCAGGAAGAGCTCGCCAAGGAACTCGCAGACCGCTACGGCGATGCCATCGAGCTTGAGGTTGGTGCCTTTGGCTATCCGATGGGACGCGAGCGATCCTGGCCACGCTCACCGCGAGGGCCGGATCCGGAGGTTGTGGAAATTGAGGGGCTTGAGCTTCGCCTGCATCCGGAGCGTCGCGACTTTGAGGTCGGGGATCGCGGCCAAGCCGATCTCGTTGTGCGCAACGTGAGCACGCACCACATCGGCCGGTTTCATTGCGGCCAACCGCTCCTGTCGGTCCTGGTCGACAAATCCGGTCAAGTCGTGGGCGGGCCCGCTCCGGCGGCCATCGTAGGCACCGGTCGCAGCATCGATCTCGATCCCGGCGGCGAGTTGAAGATCAAAGTGCTCATCGGCACAGCTAGTTACCGAACGGAGTTCGGGTATCTCCTCCCGCCCGGCCAATACTGGCTCCGCACCTACCTGCGGACAAACGAAGGCAACCCGCCCTACGCCACGACGCGCACCCTCAGCCCGCCCCTTGAACCGGTCACGATTGTCGAGAGAATCAGCCGCGAAGTGTCCGCGCCGGATCGCGTGCGTGCACCCAGCTAAACGCCCTGCTGCCGTCTATTCACCGCCCCCAGTCGGAGATCCTCGCCGTCGGTCCTCCGACGCGAACCCACACCTCACTCTCACTACGGCGAGCGACGCTTCGCCAATCACCGCAGAAGCGACCTGACGGCTCATCTGCGTGGTCGTCCACAGGTGTTGACGGGACCCGCCACCACGGGCTTCATTTGCGGATTGAACCAGTTGCTCGCTCCCAAGTATCAATGGGATGAAGCGTATGAGTACCCCTCTGCTGCGGGTAGGCCGAGGGCCTGGCAGGTCTTCCTGTCGCCGGGGAAGACCCCGGCCACACCATTGGGGAGAACACAGACAACCAGGGACGGAACGGGGTGGTCAGGGTTGAGGTGCGCTCGCTCGCTGGGTGTCATCTTCGCTCCCGCGCCGGGAGCAATGAGCCCGTCTGCCCAAATGAGCGTGCAGGCCGAGAGGGCGTTGGTGACCTGTGCGGTCGAGCCAATGGGGCCGGCAGCGGCCACAGAGACGCCGCGGAAGTCATTGCCTCCAGCGAGGCTGTCGACTGTGTAGCAGCGGGCCAGATCGGTTTCGGTGACGGGAGCGGAGGTCAGATGGACGATGGTGGCTGCTGCGGCGGTGCCGGTCAGGCCGAGGCCCACAGCGATGCCGATGATTGCCACTTTGCGGCGCACGGTCCTTCGCCTCGGCCCGCTACGGGAGGCCAGAGCGTGGGGGGTCGTGAACGGTGGCACGATCTGGCCTACTGGCAGTTCCTCGGCGCCAGCTTTCAGTACCCGAGTGAGCCGAGCTTCGAAATCTTCGCCGGGGTTAGTCATGGACCTACCTCCTGTCGCAGTTGGGT
>PMVZ01000008.1:0-1534 GCA_003166375.1 Acidimicrobiaceae bacterium
CTCTCGCGCCTGGAGGAACTCTTCCCCGGCCGCAAGACTGCCCCGGAGGACTACGCCTGGTAGAGCTCGCGCCGTAGGACCGGGTGCGGGCGTGTCAACCGCCCGCCTCACCATTCGGGCTCTCAAGTGCTACTGGCACTGCGGGCATTGTTGACGGCTGTGCCCACTGGGCATGTGTCCAGAAGGTCGCCGGCTACTGGTGCGAGCAGCTTTCGAAGTTGCTCGTAGGTAGTGGTCCGAAACGGGGCCGCTCCTCCCAGATCTCCGGCGCGAGGACCACGGGCTTCTGTGGTGCACAGGCGCCATCGTCTTGTCCGCTGCGGTCGTCAGGATCGTGCGGCAAATGGCGCATGGCATGGGTCCGGCACCGCTGCGAGGCCGCACCGGTCAGCACGACGCCGATCGAGTTCTTCAGCCCCTCGTGGGCATCGGAGACGACAAGTGCCACCCCTGTTGAGGCCGCGAGCGACGAGACCTCTCAGGAACGCCGTCCAGCCCGCTCCGTCCTCGGCGCTTATGACATCGACGCCGAGGATCTCCCGGTGGCCCTCTGCGTTCACTCCCGTGGCGACGACAGTCGCCAGGGCGACGAGTCGTCTGCCCTCGCGCACCTTGTGGAACAAGGCGTCCAGCCAGACCTAGGTGTACGACCCCTCGTCCAAGGGACGATTGCGGAACTCGGCGACCTTGACGTCGAGGTTCTTCGCGAGCTTGGAGACCTGGGACTTGGTCATGCCGTCGATGCCCATCGATCTCACGAGGTCGTCGACTCTTCGGGTGGAGACCCCTTCGACATATGCCTGGCAGATCACCGAGACTAGGCCTGTTCGGCGCGCCGGCGGGGCTCGAGGAGCGGGGCATGTAAGTCCCTTGGCGCAGCTTCGGGATGTCGAGGCTGATCGTGCCTGCCCGTGTGTCCCAACGCCGCGCACGACGCCCGTTGCGACTGTTCAGGCGATCGTCGGATCTCTCGTTGTAGCCGGCGTTGACACCGTCCACGATCCGGGTCAGGTGATCGCCTTGACCGCCATGACCCGCCGACGACAGGTACTCGGTGGTTTGATCAACGAGTATTGCCGAGCCGCATGAGGCTCGTGCCCAACCGGCCCATGCGAAGGGTTCTGGCACGACACCCGCCGGCAACGGGGTCGATCAGTCGCTATCGATACGTCGCCGATGGGACGGTCGTCAGCCGACCTCGGCGTCGAGCGCGGCAATGGCGGACACCCTGACCAACTCGTCGAGCACTTCGGCGGCCCGGCCCGAGTCGAGGGACGTCGAGGCCTGGGCCACCCCCTCTGAAAGGTCGACGGCGTTGCCCGCGATCACCAACGCGGCCGCGGCGTTAAGTACGCCGATGTCCCGCCGGGGACCGCGATCGCCGTTGAGCACTCCGCGGATGACGCCAGCATTGAAGGCGGCGTCACCACCTCGCAGGTCGTCCATGGTTGCCTGGGCAAACCCGAGCTCGGCCGGGTCCAGCCGCCAGGTCCTGACGTCGTAGCCGCCCTGCCCGTCGCCGATGACCTCCATC
>PMVZ01000008.1:1575-6538 GCA_003166375.1 Acidimicrobiaceae bacterium
CGGCGAATCGCATGGCCCGGTTGAAGCGGGGAGCGAAACAGAAGCCCATGCCCACCTCGGCCACACACCGGGCCACTCCGACCGGCCCGAGGTCCGCCACCACCCCAAGAGCCTCCAACACGTCAGCGGTCCCGACCGAGGACGACGCGGCCCGATTGCCGTGCTTGCACACGGCCACCCCGGCGCCAGCGGTGATGATGGCGGCCAAGGTCGTCACATTGAAACTTCGCAAACGGTCGCCGCCTGTGCCCACCAAGTCGACCACATCGCCCTCGACCGGCACCGTCTCGGTGTGCGCCAGCATGGCCCGGACGAATCCGGTCACCTCGGCCACCGATTCCCCTTTCGCCCGCAGAGCGACCAACAACGCTGCGGTCTGGGCCGGCGTGGCCTCGCCCTCGAAGACCTGCTCCATAACGCACTCGGCCTCTGCGACATCGAGGGAACTGCCCTCCAGTAGGCGACCCAGGACGCCTGCCCATCCGCCGAGCACGTCGAACGGCCGGGATGCGCCCGAGGAGTGGTGGAGGTCCACGTAAGGAGCGTAATTCACGTTTCGTGACGCGCGACCCCCAGAACCGCGACGCTTATCTTCGTCTGTGTCCCCTCTGAATAGGGTGTTCTTCGCTCCCAGAATCATGAAGTAGCGGTGACCCAGCCTCGGACGCCGAGATTATTCAGACTCCCCGCAGACGGCCGAAATTCGGCCTGAGAGCGACGCAAACAGACTGGGATTAGGTGTCCCCGTCTCCACTCGTCGCCGGACAACGCTCCGATAGATGCCCTTGGTCAGATGAGGCCACGCCTTGGCGTAGAAGCCAACGAGCACGATCGCCGTTGCAAGGTGGAGGCCGACGATGAAGGCGAGGTAAGGGCTCTCCGCCGAGGACTCCTGGCGCACGAGCGTCGCCCACGTCCCTCCGAACCAGGAAGGCATGAGCACCGTGTAGCCGAGGCTTGAGATCGGAAACAGCTCGGTCAAGCCCTGAACGAGCCCGATCACGATCGCTTGAAAGAAGCTCATGTGGTAGACGGCGGCGGTCATCGGCGCAAATCCCTCCGGGGTCCCTGGCGCGCGGAGTCGGCGGCGTGCGGCGGTCGTTCCTCGTCTGAGATGTTTCGGGCCCTAGCAAAAAGTCGCGCACCGCGATCCTATGAGTGGGAGCCAGTAAGGTCGCCATCACGCTCCCCCGACAACGACCCCGCTGAGGAGGAACCGTGACCCAACCGATCCAGCTGCTGGCCGCAGTCGTGAACCTCGACTCGCCGGGTAGGTACCTGCGCCCGACTCTCACCTCGTCGGCGAGGCTTTGCACACCTTCTGTACCACTCCAATGTCACGAGCAAGAGCGCGCTCGAGTTCCTGCGAGGCCCTCGCGGTTGAGTTCGGATGGCGCGTCCGCGACTTGAGACTGCGACTCGATGCACCGGCAAGCCAGGAGCTTCTTGCGGAGATCGCGGGAGCTCAGCGAACCTACAAAGGGCACCTCGGGCTGAACTGGCTGGAAGGGGCAGGCCCGGTTCGGGCTCTCAAAGTGGGTCCAGACACTGAGCACCTAGCAGGTAGCGTGACCGCAACGCTTCCCAGCGTCGACGAGAGGAAGGACATGGCCGGCCTCCGGCAAATCGAGATCGACTGGGCTTGGTGAAAAGGACTCGGTGATGGCCCGGGCAGACCGTGGGCGTCGCGGAGGGATCACCGGCAGCCTTTCAGAGCGCCGCTGGCGTCTGCTCGGAGCAACAGCCATCGGGGCTTTCATGGCTCCGTTCGACGGCAGTGTCGTCGCCATTGCTCTGCCCAAGATCGGGCCAGCCCTCCATCTCAGCTTCGTCGCGGCGCTCTGGGTGCAGCTCAGCTACCTGCTCGTGCTCACCGTCGCGCTCATCCCTGCCGGACGCCTTGCGGACGTCTGGGGCGGTCTGCGCCTGTACCGGATTGGTCTGGTCGTCTTCGCTCTTGCGTCAGCTGCCGCAGGGGCATCGACATCGACAACCTGGCTTCTCACCGCACGCTGCATCCAGGGTCTCGGGGCGGCTCTGCTGGCGGCAACATCGACGGCGCTCGTCACTGAGGCCTTCCCCGAGGCTGAACGTGGCAAGGCTCTTGGTCTCAACGTCACCGCTGTTTATCTCGGTCTCGCTTTGGGGCCGGCACTAGGTGGGCTCCTCACCGAGCAGGTCGGCTGGCGGTCGATCTTCTACGTCAATGTCCCGGTGGCGGCGGCGAGCCTTGTGTTGGGCTGGCGTCTCAGAAGTGAGAGACACACGGAAAGCCGCAAGGCGACACCGGCTGGTCTGGACTTGTCCGGGGTCGGATTGTTCGTTGGCGCACTGGCGGCCGAGATGGTGGGGATCAGTCTTGCTCCCCTTTGGGGCTGGATCGCCGTTTCGTCTCTCGCTCTCATGGTCGGCGGTGTCGGTGGCGTGATTGGGCTGGTTGCATACGAGTCCAGACGCTCCGCGCCTTTTCTTGATGTGGGACTGTTCAGTCGCAGCCGTCTCTATGCAACGGCCAATTTCGCGGCTCTTGCCAACTACATGGCATTCGCTGCTGTCACGGTGCTCACCTCGGTGTTCTTAGAGGTGGTGAGCGGCCGGAGCCCTGAGCAAGCCGGGCTCCTCCTGGTCGCCGCGCCAGCAGCCATGGTCGCACTCTCGTGGCTGGCCGGACGGGCCTCGGACGTGGTTGGCTCGCGCTGGCTCGCGAGCGGGGGAATGGCCATCATCGGTGTCGGCCTGATCATGCTCTCTAAGCTTCCCGCCCAGCCAAGCATGCCCCGGCTGATAGGCGACCTCGCCATCGTCGGAGTGGGCATGGCGGCCTTCAGCTCTCCCAACACCTCCGCCGTGATGGGATCGGTGCCAAGAGCCCAACTGGGGGTCGCCTCTGGCACCCTCGGGACGATGCGCTTTCTCGGCCAGACCCTTTCGATCGGTGTTCTCGGAGCCCTGGCCACCTCTCGCCTCGGGGCCGGCGGCCAAGCCGTACTGTTGACCGGACGAGCCCAGGGCACAGGTGCGGCATCGGCCTATGTGGCTGGCTATCACTTGGCGATGGTGGCCGGCGCAGGCATCGCAGTCGTCGGTGCGATCGCTTCCCTCACGCGACCAGACCACGGCAAAGTCCTGAGACCCACCTCTAGTCAAGGGTGACTCTAGGTTCGGTAGGAGAATGACTGGTCATGGGTTAGCGATGAGGAGGATCACATGGCGACAACGCTGAGAGTGGGCACGAACGATGGCGAGATGGCCATCTATGACGCCGAACCGGAGGGACCGGCCCGGGCGGCAGTGGTCGTGATCCAAGAGGCGTTCGGTGTGAACGAGCACATCGAGGACGTGACCAGGCGGTTCGCGACGGCGGGGTACCGGGCGGTGTCTCCGCACCTATTCCACCGAACGGGTGACCCTGTCCTGGATTACGGGAACTTCGAGAAGGTGAGGCCTCAGATGGAGGCGCTTACTCAGACCGGCCTGCTCTCCGATCTCGAAGCCACCTTCGGCCACCTGGCCACGGCGGGCTTCGGGCCGTCTCGTGTCGGCGTGGTGGGGTTCTGTATGGGAGGGACCGTGTCGTTCCTTGCCGCGGCCCGTCATGGGCTCGGCGCGGCGGTTACCTTCTACGGAGGAGGGATAGCCCAGGGGCGCTTCGGCATGCCGTCCTTAGTCGAGATGGCTCCCAGTCTTAAGACGCCCTGGCTCGGGCTGTACGGGGACCTCGACCCGAGTATCCCAGTGGAGCAGGTGGAGTCGCTTCGCGAAGCCGCCGCGAGGGCGCCAGTACCTACCGAGATAGTGCGCTATCCCGAGGCGGGACACGGCTTTCACTGCGACGCACGCAACTCCTACCACCAGGCTTCGGCTACGGACGCGTGGCAGCGGACCCTCGACTGGTTCGAGCAGCACCTTAGCGCCAGATG
Organism: Acidimicrobiaceae bacterium; assembly: GCA_003166375.1. Lineage (GTDB taxonomy): Bacteria > Actinomycetota > Acidimicrobiia > Acidimicrobiales > Bog-793 > Fen-455. The sequence continues at coordinate 5,496 of PMVZ01000008.1, forward strand.
AGCGAATCGGCGGACCTGAGCGGGCTGCGGGTGGTGGTCACCGGTGCCACCAGCGGTCTCGGCGCGGCAATGGCCGCCGCGTTGCTCGAGGCCGGGGCGACGGTGGCCATGGCCGCCCGCCCCGGCCCCCGACTCGACGAAGCGGTGGCGCAACGGACCCAAAGGGGGTTGGCCGCGCAAGCGATGGCGCTCGACGTGCGCGACCCGACCTCGGTCGATACCGCCGCTAAGGCGCTTCTGTCCCGGTGGGGGAATCTGGACATGGTGGTGAACAACGCCGGGATCGGCATGCGCACGGTGAACCCACGGTTCTTCGACGACCCGCGGCCGTTCTTCGAGGTATCTCCCGAGGGCTTCATGGCCGTGGTCGCCACCAACTTGACGGGCTACTTCTTGGTAGCCCGTGCCTTTGCAGCGGTGTTTGTCGAGCAACACCAAGGGCGCTTCGTGAACATCTCGATGAACCACGAGACCATGCGCCGGCGGGGCTTCGTCCCCTATGGGCCGTCGCGTGCTGGCGCCGAATCCCTGAGCCTCATCATGACCGAGGACCTGCGGCCGTACGGCATCGCGGTGAACATCCTGCTACCGGGTGGCGCCACCGATACCGGGATGATCCCCGACGGGCTGGCTGACGCCGCTCGGCGTTCGTTGCTTCCCCCAGAGGTCATGGGACCGCCGGCGGTGTTCCTGGCCTCGGCCGAGGCGGAAGGGGTCACCGGGGAGCGGATCGTCGCCAAGGACTTCGATGCCTGGCTCGCCGACTTCCGCTCCCGCGCACGAACGGGAACATAAAGGCAGGCAGTTAGCGGGAGGGGGACAGGCCCCCCTCCCGGCCTCCTCCCGGCGCGACCGCACTGAACGTTGAGGTAGTCGGGCCGGCAGAGCCGTCCCTCATGCGCTATCGCGTCGCGCATGACAAGTGTTGTGAACATCAACGACGTGCTCGACGGTCACGTCAGTCTGGAGATCGACTGCATCGACCGCCTGTTGCTCAACGCCTACGTCCCCAATTTGCAGGTAAGTGGTCAGGTGGTCACCTT
>PMVZ01000290.1 GCA_003166375.1 Acidimicrobiaceae bacterium
GTATCTGCGAGGGAGTTGCGGCTCGGCCATGGGTCAATCTTCGCCGCGAGCGCGCCACCTTGTCGATTGACCATGTCGCAGACTGCGCACCCTCCATCCCCGAAGTGCCGCTCCGGGCCGGCGCGAAACAGAACGTCGCCCCGAACTCCGATCTGGAGTCGTTCGCCGAGCTCGCAACGTGGCTGTGTCCGAACCGCCGAGAGCGGAGCGCGCAGATCGCCGTGCAGGGCTTCGAACTCTTCGACGCGGGTGAGGTGCAGCACCAGTTCGTTACCCTCGATCTGCAGCTCCGCCATCTGACCTGCCGCCAAGCTTATGTTCATGTAGATGTGAACGTTAGCAAGTTTGCTACCAGTGGAGATAGGCTGGCGGCGTGATGAGCGTGGACCTGCTCTTGCATCCGGTGCGGCTCCGCATCGTCCAGGCGTTCCTCGGCGACCGCGCGCTCACCACCGCGCAACTTGCCGCCGAACTGAGCGACGTCCCTACCGGAAGCCTCTATCGCCACGTGGCGTTGCTCACGAAGGCCGGTGTCCTTCACGTCGTCGCCGAGCGTCGAGTCCGCGCGGTCGTCGAACGCACCTACATGCTTCGGATCGTCGCGGCCCAGATCCAGCCTGGCGAGGTTGCCGCAATGACCCCGGAGCAGCACCTGCAGGCATTCATCGCGTACGTCGCCGGCATGCTCACCGACGCCGAGCGCTACCTCATAACGGGAAACCCGGATCCCGCCTGGGACGGCGCGAGTTACCGAATGGGTGCCCTGTGGCTTACCGACGCCGAGTTTGCGGACCTCATCGGAGACCTCAATACCGTGTTCCAGCCCCTCCTCGCCAACGCCCCCGGCAAGGGACGTCGCCGCCGGATGGTTTACACGGTCTTCTTGCCCGCTCCCGGGAACGGAGCGAGCAAAGCAGCGAAGGTGCCTCCGGGCCGGAAGGCCAAATCGAACCCGAACAGGGAGAAGTGATGCTCGGATCGCCGACAGCAACGAGCCTCGCAGTGCTCGACATGGCCCAGCGCGGACGGTTTGAGGAGATTCGCGAGTTATTCGCACCTTCGTTGCGCCCAATGGTGACGGCGGAAGCCTTGCGGCTCGCCTGGGCATGCGCCGTCGAAGAGCACGGTCCCGCCATCTCGATCGGTGCACCGGTCGCCGAACCCGTGGGACCTGGAGTCACCGCGGTCAAGATCCCGGTGACCTTCGAGCACGGCGCACTGGCGGTCGTCGTCTCGACGACCGCAACGGGTGACCTCACCGGCATCCAGCTCGCACCGGCCGGCGCGGCCGAACCGACCGCTGCATGGGAACCGCCAAGTTACGTCGAGCCCGATCACTTCGACGAGCAAGAGGTCACGTTGGGTTCGGGCTCGCTTGCCGTTTCCGGCACTCTGAGCGTGCCGCACGAGGCCGGTCCGTTGCCCGCGCTCGTACTGCTCCCCGGTTCCGGCCCGCTCGACCGCGACGAGACGATCGGTCGGAACAAGCCGTTCAAGGATCTCGCTTGGGGCCTCGCGACGCGTGGCGTCGCCGTCCTGCGCTTCGACAAGGTGACCTACAGCCACCCCGTCGAGGTCAAGCAGGTGGCGAACTTCACGGTCGTTGACGAGTACACACCCGCGGCACTGGCGGCCATTGAGCTGCTCAGGCAACACCCCGTGATCGATGCGCAGCGCGTCTTCCTCCTCGGTCACAGCTCGGGCGGCACGGTCGCCCCGCGGATCGCGGTAAGCGAACCGTCCATCGCCGGGCTGGTCCTTCTCGCAGGCGGGAGCGATCCCCTGCACTGGAGCATCGTCCGACAGCTGCGCTATCTCGCCTCGCTCGACCCAAAGACAGCCAGCGCTTGGGCCCCCGCCATCGAGGAGATGAGCGAGCAAGCGAGACGCGTCGACAGCCCGGACCTGTGCGCATCGACGCCCGCCGACGGCCTCCCCTTCGCGATACCGGTCCCCTATTGGCTCGACCTGCGCAGCTACGACCCAGTAGCGACGGCTGCAACGCTCGATAGGCCGCTGCTCATCCTCCAAGGAGGCCGTGACTATCAAGTGACAGTCGACGAAGACCTGGCGCGGTGGCGCTCGGGCCTCTCGTCACGGTCCGACGTGGAGATTCGTGTGTACCCGTCGGACAACCACATGTTCTTGCCGGGAAGCGGACCATCGACGGCGACAGAGTACGAGCCCGCACAGCACCTAGATGCCGCGGTCGTCGGCGACATCGCCGACTGGCTCGCCACCCTCGGAGAATCCCAGTCGTGATCGAGGTCGCCGACCTTCACAAGTGCTACGGCTCCGTCACGGCACTCGGCGGTCTCACCTTCGAAGTGAAGCCTGGGAGGGTAACCGGCTTCCTCGGCCCGAACGGCGCCGGCAAGACAACCACGATGCGCATCATCCTCGGTCTCGACGCCCCGACGTCGGGCACCGCGCTCGTGCGTGGTCGGCACTACCAGGAGATGATTCGCCCACTGCACGAGGTCGGTTCGCTGCTCGACGCCAACGCCGTGCACCTCGGGCGCAGCGGATGGTTCCACCTGCTCTCGATCGCGCAAAGCAACGGCATCGGGCGGCACCGAGTCCGCGAGGTGCTGGAGCTCACCGGGATCGAGGAGGTTGCGCAGCGACGGGTGAAGGGTTTCTCGCTCGGAATGCGCCAGCGCCTCGGCATCGCTGCGGCACTACTTGGCGATCCGCAGATCCTGATCTTCGATGAACCCACGAACGGCCTCGATCCCGAGGGCATCCACTGGATACGCGAACTGTTCAAGTCCCTCGCGTCCAAGGGTCGTACGGTCTTTGTCTCCAGCCACCTGATGAGCGAGATGGCGCTCACCGCCGACCACCTCATCATCATCGGGCGAGGTCGGTTGCTCGCCGACACTCCCACGGAACAATTCGTCGAGTCGAGCAGTCGAGGCGACGTGTTCGTCCGGTCGCCGATGGCCGCCGACCTCGCTTCGCTGCTCGAGAGAAGCGGCGCCACCGTGCAAGCCGAAGGCGACGACGCACTCGCGGTGACCGGGATGGAGGCGCCAGCGATCGCCGACCTGGCGTCCGAACACCGCATCGCCGTACACGAGCTTGCGACGCGCCACGCCTCACTCGAACAGGCGTACCTCGATCTCACTGGCGAGAGCGTCGAATACCATGCCGGTGCACGACCAGCAGCCGAGGACCGATGAGCGCGCTCGACATCGCGCCGCAAGCCGGTCGTGTTCCGTCGCTCGCCGTGCGAGCGCGCGACGTGCTCGTCTCCGAGTGGACCAAGGTCCGCTCGGTCCGCTCTAGCTACTGGATTCTCCTCATCGCCGCTGTCACCGCCATCGGCGGAAGCGTGATCGTGGCCATCGCCACCGCGAGTTCCGGACATTCGCCGATGGACCCGCTCGCATCAATCTTCCTTGCTTGGCTCGAGTATCCGGTCCTCGCGGTCGGCATCCTCGGCGTGCTCGCGTTCACCTCTGAGTACAGCACGGGTCAGATCCGCACGACTCTTGCAGCGGTGCCGCAACGCCGAGCCGTGCTCGCCGCTAAGGCCGCCGCCGTCGGGCTGCTCACACTCTGTTTTGGTGAGCTGCTCGCGTTCATCTCCTTCTTCCTCAGCGAGGCGATCCTGTCCGGCCATCACCGTGGCCTCTCATTGACCCACCCCGGCGTGGTCGGGGCTGTGCTCGCGGCAGGCTTTACGCTCTTCGCTATCGCGATCGTGGGTCTCTCGCTCGGAGCGATCGTCCGACACACCGCAGGGGCCGTCGCCGCGCTGCCAGCGGTCATCTACCTACCGCTCGTCCTACTGTCGTTGCCTGCTCCATGGAACGACATGATCGGCCGGTTCACTCTGCTCATCGCCTCATCCCAGATTGTGTCGCTGCATCCGAAGGTTGGCTTGCTGTCACCCAGCTTTTCCATGCTGGTGGTGGCCGCCTGGCCGACGGTGTCCCTGCTGATCGCCGCGCTGTTGATCGCCCGGCGCGACGTGTGAACACCCGTTCGATCACAATCACCTCATCGAGCGTGCGACACGTCGNNTTGGCCCGGTGTTCGATGCGAACGAGATGTACCGCGCGGGCTTCGTCGTCGATTCGGTAGATGAACCGATAGGCGCCCCGACGTCCCGAGAAGTACCCCACCAGTTCTCGCTGAAGTGGCCGTCCCACACGATGGGGCTCGTCGCGTAACGGTCCGTTGCAGAACTCCCACACGGCGAGCGCCACGGAGAGAGGCAACTGCTGTTCGAGGGCCCGGCGAGCCGGACCGTAGATGCGAAGGTCGTGGCGTTCGCTCACGCAGCGCCGCTCTCGCGGCGCAGTCTCTCCTCGATGACGCGAGTCATCTCCTCAGCTGAGGTGTACTCGCCCCGCTCGATCTCCGCCTGCGCCTCGCGGATCTCAGCCATTGCGCGAGCGNNCGATTTCGCACGTCGGCCAGTGGCAGCTCTTCCATAGGCATAACTATAGGCAGAATAGGATCCGCCAACCGGTCGGATGAAGGTACCGCCTCTAGAGTCTCCAGAGCGGGGAACGAGACCGAGCTCGCGTTGGCGGATTGGGAAGGCCCTTCTTGGTCCCTCTCAGCGCCTTTACATGGACTTTCTTTTTGGAGCGGACGACGGGAGCGAACGAGACGGGAGCGGACGACGGAATTCGAACCCGCGACCCTCACCTTGGCAAAAAAAGAAAGGTGTTGGAATCCGTGCATCCAGTGTTGCTCAGTCCACCGACATCGGCTTCGTCCGTCTGTTTGTCCGGGCAGTGCTGCCAAGTCCGCCCCGTAGTAACACGCGTT
>PMVZ01000206.1 GCA_003166375.1 Acidimicrobiaceae bacterium
GCCGCTCCACTCCCGGATGCCTCACGGTCCTTGTCGGGTACAGCCCCAGAATCGTCAGGGGGTCGCTCGTTCACCTGAATGTCCTTTCGCTCCTTGAGTCATTGGGTGGTACCAATCGATGTCGTTGCCCATTAGGTGGGCGTGGTTCAGCCCGCAGCAGTCACGCCTGCAGCGGTGTCGGCGACGGACGTGGCTGCCACAGTCCCGTTCTTCGCCGTCGTGCCCTGCACGATCACGGTGTCTCCCGGCTGCATCGCCGATGCCGTGCTCTTGGCCTCACGGGTGTACGTCGTGGACTTCCCGAGCATCACCTTGACGAGGCCCCCACTTGCAGTCGTGACATAGAGGGTGTCGCCCTCGATGGTCGTCACGATGCCGGAGGCCGCACTCGAGCTCGAGAACCCAGGGAAGCTGCCGCGAGTGATGCCGGAAGACCCCGTGGAACTGAACAGCCTCTCGAAGCTCGACGCGCCACCCGCAACGCCGGTCGTCCCGTGGGCGCGCTGCAGGGCAGCTCCGCCCCAGAGCCCGCCGGCGCCGATGAGAAGGGCCACCAGCACCGCCGTCGGGTACTTGAGACGAAGGCCCGACCGAGGGCTTCGCACAGGCCACTCGTCTTCGTCCGCGATATCGCTTTCGTATCCGCCGAGTTGTCCCGTTGGTTGCGATGAACCGGTTGGCTCCCAAGGGACTGTGACGACTTCGACCGGTTCGGTAGCAACACCGCTGATCGGAGGAAGCTGCTCGTCGGAGATCGGGTCGTCTGGCATGGATGCTCCCCTGTCTTCACTCATAACGAAGGGCGTCGATGGGTCTAAGTGACGCGGCACGGTTGGCGGGGTAGAAACCGAAGAACACACCGACCGCGATCGACACGCCGAAAGCGAGCACGATCGAATAGGGGGCTATGACGGGCTGAACGCCGGCGATCTTGAACCGGCTGCCCACCACGCCGATGACGACACCAACGGTTCCTCCGATCAACGAAAGTAAGACCGCTTCAAACAGGAACTGGGCGAGGATCGCCGACTTCGGAGCACCGATCGCCTTGCGGATCCCGATCTCGTGAGTGCGCTCGGTGACGGTCACGAGCATGATGTTCATCACTCCAATACCCCCGACGAGGAGCGAGATGGCGGCGACGGCAGCGAGCAGCACGGTGAACGTGCTCGAGGTCGACTCCACCGTGGAGAGCAGGGTCGCCTGGTTCAGCACCTGGAACGGCAGGTCTGCGACCGTCGTGTCGTTCTGTGCCGCGAGGACGTTCTCGACTTCGGCCTCGGCGAGGTTCAGCGTCGAGGCGGACCTNNGGCGCTATGGCCACGGCGTCCTGGTCCGTCAGCCCGCTCGTGCCCTTCGATGCCAGCACGCCGATGACCTCGAAGTTGGTCGAACCGATCATGATCGTCGCACCGAGAGGGTTCTCGCCGGTCGTGAACAGGTTGCTCGCGACATCGGACCCGATGTCGATGACCTGGGCGTGAGAGGTGACGTCCTGGCTCGAGATCGCGCTGCCGGCCTGAACCGTGTAGTCCTCGGCAGTCAGGTACGAGGGCGTCGACCCTTCAACGGTCGTCGTGTACGTGGCTGATCCATAGGTGGCCGTCTCGCTGGTGGACACGACCGGGGAGACCGACTTCACATCCGGGGCGTTGTTCGGGTTCTCCAGGGCGTTGACGTCCGCGATCGTCAACGACGCCACTTGGGTCTGGGTGCCGCTTGCTCTTCCGAAGCGACCGGTGTTGAAGACCGTCAGGGTGTTCGTCCCCAGCTGGTTGATCCGGCTCTCGACAGCCTGAGAGGATCCGGTGCCGACCGCTACCAGGATGATGACGGCCGAAACGCCGATCAGCACGCCGAGGGTCGTGAGCACCGAGCGGAGCTTGTTCGAACTGATCCCGCCGATGGCGACCCGGAGGTTGTCGAAGAGGTTCAACTCGCTCCTCCACTTGGGCTGCCTGACGCGGGCGCAGCTTCGGCAGGCGCTTCGCGCTGCTCCATCCGCGTATCAGAGGTATGCACCGGGACGATGCGGCTGTCCTCGTAGATCTGCCCGTCCCGCAACCGGACGATCCGACGTGCAAAAGAGGCGATGTCCTGTTCATGGGTGATGATCACGACTGTTCGACCTTCGGCGTTCAGTCGGCTGAAGATGGCCATGACCTCGTTGCTCGAGGCGGTGTCGAGGTTCCCGGTCGGCTCGTCGGCGAGGATCAGAGCAGGGGCCGTNNGCCGTTCCTTCGGCTTCACACCTCCATAAGCGAGTGCGAGCTCTACGTTCGCGAGGGCGGTCGTGCGCGGGACCAGGTTGTAGTTCTGGAAGACGAAGCCGATCTTGCGGTTGCGGATACGCGAGAGATCCGAGTCCTCGAGTTCGCGTACGTCCACGCCCTCCAACCAGTAGTGCCCCCTCGTCGGCACGTCGAGGCACCCGATTATGTTCATCATCGTCGACTTCCCGGAGCCGGAAGCGCCCATGATGGCGACGAAATCGCCGGCCTCGACGGTGAGGGAGACCCGCCGGAGCGCGTGAACTTCGAACTCCCCCGCCTTGTAGGTCTTCGACACCGCCCGCAGGACGACGACCGGTCGTCTTCCTCCACCGGGGAGCGGGCTCACCGGAGCCGCAGTGCCTCGAGATGGCAGGGCGCGAGGGCCGTCGAGCGACTTGCCACGGTGGCCGAACAGCCGTCGAGCGCTCATCCGAACCCGCCGCCGCCGAAGCCGCCGCCACCACCGCCGAAGACGCGTGTCGGGCTCGACGTGCCCGTCGTACCGGCCGAGATCGTCGCTGTAGGCTCCACGAGCTTCTCGCCTGCGGTGACGCCGCTCAGGATCTGCGTTGTCGAGCTACCGACCAAGCCGACAGTCACGCGCGTTGTGACCTGCTTGCCGTTCTTCAAGACCGTGACAGTCGAGGCCAGGCCGGT
>PMVZ01000251.1 GCA_003166375.1 Acidimicrobiaceae bacterium
GGTGCACACGCTGATGAGACCAACACCAGGGGCGCTCGGCGTCGGTGCGGGGGCCCCGCCAGTACCCACAGAAGAGGGGTTCCTACTCTTCTTCCACGAACGGCGCGCCGACGGTTCGTACACGATGAACCTGGCGCTGCTCGACGAGACGACCGGGCGGGTCCTCAGCCGCCTGCCCGAACCGGTCCTCGAGCCCGAGCTCGACTGGGAGTGCTGGGGCGACGTGGACAACGTCGTGTTCGTCCAGGGAGCACACTGCGACGGTGACGACGTGTACCTCACCTACGGTGCCGCCGACCGCTGTGTCGGCGTGGCCACCGCGCACGTCGGTCACCTGCTCGAGGCCCTGCGCGCCCGGGCATCGGGGGCGACGCAGATGCGGCACTAGGAGAGTCGGGAACACGAGTGTTCACTAATGTCGCCTGAACAGCCTTCAAGGCAGCACGCGTAGCCGTTGATTTGTCGCGACGGTCGACCGTGCGTGGGCCGGTATTCGGAGCGTTGATCTGTTCGCGACAAAGGACCCACGCTGGTGAACATCTCGCTTCGCGCTCCAGCAGAGTCCGCGGGATCTCCGGTCCGAACAGCCTTGAGTCACTGATCGTTCCGCGTCTGGCGCCTTAGCGCGCCAACGGCGAACTTTCCGAGAGTGATCCGATGTCAGCGATGGGCCGGTGATTGACTCCTTAGGCTGGCAATGAGACTCGATACAGCTTGCCGGAATCGGGCAAGGTCATCGAAGGGACGGGCAACGAGCATGGCGCCTTCCAGAGCGGCGACTACGAAACGTGCGGTTTCGCGCGTCGATCCGGTGAAGTGGAGTGTTCCCTCTTGGCGCCCTTGCTTCAACACCCTTGAGAGCCAGGTCTCGTTGTCTGTGAAGAATCGGATCACAATGGCCCGCATCGGCTCGGGAAGGGTTTGGATCTCGGCGGCCAGCATGCCGCAAAGGCACATCCCTTGTCGCCGCAACACTTCGAGATACAGCTCGGCGTAGGAGACGAGCTTGCTCGGGGCGTCGGCCGGCTTGGCGTCGATGACGGCTAACGCTTCGGCGAATCGCTTCACGTAGCGTTTGAGGAGCGCTTCGCCTAGCTCCGCCTTGCCGGCGTAGTGGTAGTGGAGCGCGGCCTTGGTGACATCTAGTTCAGCTGCCACATCCGCGTAGCTGAAGGCGTTGTAACCACGGCTTTGCACCAACCGCTCGCCGACGTCGAGAATCCGCTCGGCGGTATTCCTCTCAGCCGTTCCACTCCGAGTTCCCACAGGCACACCACTTTCCAAGGCTCTTGACATTTACCTACTAGTAGGTAAGTCTAACACTGGGTCAGAACAGCACGAGTGCATCACGAAAGGGGGGCTCGGCTATGCAGCAGACCGAGCATCGCAGTTTCGAGACTGCCGATGAGGTACGCGAGTTTCCTAACGGCCGGGCGGAGATCGTCAAGATCGGTGGCGGTGAAGTGGGCCGACTCATCTTCGAGCCGGGATGGCGCTGGTCGAATGACGTGAAGCCAATCGCCAACACCGAGAGCTGTCTTGCGCCTCACTTCCAGTACCACGTGAGCGGGCATCTCGCGATCCGGATGGACGACGGCAACGAGTTCGTCGCCGGACCCGGTGACATCACGTCTTTACCAAGTGGACATGATGCCTGGGTTGTCGGCGACGAGCCCGCCGTGACAGTCGACTGGTTCGGCGCTAGCAACTACGCCAAGTAGAGAGCGTGGGTCTTGAGATGGACGCGCTCGCGGTAGTGGAGAGCTTCGGCGCGGCCTGGGCAGAGCACGACCTCGAGGCCACCTTGGCGCTTGTCTCCGACGACTGTGTGTTCGACTCGACCGGGCCGGCTCCAGATGGGATTCGCCACGTCGGTCGGGATGCGGTTCGATGTGCCTGGCAGCCGATCTTTGACGACAGCAACGCCAGATTCGAGCCCGAGGAGACATTCTGTGCCGGTGACCGCGTCGTGCAACTCTGGCGGTACACGTGGGCGGACGGGCACGTGCGGGGCGTGGATGTCTTCCGGGTGCGTGACGACAAAGTTGCCGAGAAGCTGTCGTATGTGAAGGGCTGACCGCGAAGCGGGAGTGAAGCGACGAGCTCCCGCGAGACGAAGCGGCGTGGGACCCGGTCGGTCGGATCGGATCGCAGGGCTCGTCATGGCGCCTAACTTCCAGTCAGCTCTATCGAGGAAATGTAACGACCACAACAACTCAGAGAAGGAGAGATATCCAATGGGCCGAAGAGTTGCCGACTGCCGGGACTTCCCAAGCGAGAGCGGCTGCACGCTGACCATCTCCGGCGAGGAGGACGAGGTGATTGTCGCCGCCACACACCATGCGATGACCGTTCATGGGCACGAGGACGCCGAAGAGGTAAGGACCTGGTTGCGAGGCAACCTAAAGGACGAGGCGCCTTTGGGCGCATGACATGACCGGGCACGACCGCGCCGGCGAATACCACTGCTCATTACACCATTCTCCCGTCGTAGTTGCCCGGGGAGGCGACACGCGTATCCGTCGATCTGGCCGGCGCCGAGCCGCCTAAGACCACGGGGGGCAGTGTCCCAGAGTAGATAATCGGTTGTTCGAGCCGGATCCAATGGCGCGTCTCAAAGCCTCTCGGACAGCTTCACCAGCTCGGCAAGTTGGGACACCGCCCGGGTCTTTGTGTACAGGCCCGACGAGTAGATAGTGGTGCCGTCGATCGCTGCGATCCCCTGGATTGGTATGGACCCGTCGGTAAACGAATAGTAGAAGGCCTTCATCCCGAGGCCGGCGTACGGCGTGAACACGAACTTGAGCGCTTGCGCCTGTCTCAGCGAGTGCATCAGCTCGGTCCCCGTCAGGGCTTTAGAGGTGACCTCGAACCCCACGACCACGTCTTTGCTCAGCGCCGTCAGGCTCGTCACTGAGCCGTAAATGCAACTCGTCACTACGGCGGAAACTTCGTCGTCAGCCTTGGTCGGCTTCAAGTGATTGATCGACAAGGTGCCGGCGGGCACGGAATGACCGACGACCGCCGCCACTGAAGCGGCGCTTACCTTGCTGCAGGTCGACGCGGCCAGCGCCCGGAGGGGCGACGCCTGAGCGACGGTGGCGACAGGGACGAGGGTCAATGCGACCATTGTCCCCAACAGCAGGGCGCTGCGCCTAAGAGATCGGCGCCTGGACAAGCGAGGCGCAGGGTGGGTGGGCAATTTGGAAGGTGCTGTGGCCGTCATGGGGTTCCTTATGGGTTGGCATTGGCTGCGTGAAGAACAATGGGAGCGCCCGGCCCTGCCGGGTCGCGTGGTGGAGCCTCGGCGTCAGCTCACGACGCGGTAGGCATGTTGCACCAGGGGCTCATTGAG
>PMVZ01000263.1 GCA_003166375.1 Acidimicrobiaceae bacterium
AGGCTCCCGCTCACAAGCGCTCATGTCACGCGGCGACGTGACTGTCTTGCTACGCCCTCGCCTCGCCCGAGCTGGTCGGTATCTGGGCCGGCACCGATGGGCGGGAGGGGCGGCGGATGAGGCGGCCAAGTGCGTGACGATCACGACGACGATCACGACGACGACGAAACCGGAAGACCGGCGGCAAGAGCGTGGGCGCGACAGGGTGGGTGGAACGCGCACTGGTACCGTATGATGTACCAGTGGGAGAGGAGACGGCCGTGGCGATAACCGCGAGCGAGGCGAGGAAGAACCTCTTCCCGCTGATAGAGCAGGTGAACGACGACCGCCAGCCGGTCGAGATCACCTCGAAGCGGGGCGATGCCGTCCTCATGTCCCGGGTGGACTACGACGCTCTTCAAGAGACGGCCTACCTGCTCCGTGCTCCGGCCAACGCCCGTCGCCTGCTCGAGAGCCTCCGACAGTCGCTCGAGGGACAACGTGAAGAGCATGAGATCGCATAGTGCGCCTCGTCTTCACGCCAAACGGCTGGGAGGACTACCTCTACTGGCAAGCGACGGATCGGACCACGAGCAAGCGGATCAATCGCCTGCTTGAAGCGGTACTCCGCGATCCGCTGACGGGGATCGGCAAGCCCGAGCAGTTGAAACATGTTCTTCAGGGCTGCTGGTCGCGGCGCATCGACGAGGAGCACCGCCTCGTGTACCTGGTTGACGGCGATGACGTCGTAATCCTCCAGGCCAGGTATCACTACGAGCACTGAAGATCGGGTCGGCGTCGATTGTTCCCGAACGACGTCCCGCTCACCCCGGCGAGGGCTCAAGTGGGTGCAGCCCTTCTATACTGCCGATAACCCACCCGGCGCCTCGTGCGTCGGGTTTTCTTTGTCCGCTAGTCGGCCACCTGCACGCTCGACGAGGATCTGCCGCGCAGTTCCATGTACGAACGAAACAGCGGGATTTGGCGATAGAACGCTGTGGGTTTCCTCACCGGGCGAGAAAGGCCGCGTGGGCAAGGGCGGCGTTGACCGCTCCGGTCGGGAGTGACGGATATTGGGCGCGGATCTGCTCTTCGGTCATTCCCGTGGCAAGGCAGTCGAGTACGACGCTCACCGGGATGCGGGTACCCCGGATGCGGGCTTGGCCGTGAACCACCGTCGGGTCGGCGTCGATCAAATCGGGGGGTTCGGTCTCCACGGTTTCAGGGTCCCACATTCACGGTCTCCTTCGGGCCCTGATCTCCGTGAGAGGGGTCGAAGACGCCGCGAACNNTGAGCTGTTCCCCGCCTACAGGCAGACTCGCCGCCACCACCAGCTTGACCAGGAGTATCAGGTTCAGGCCTCGAAGACGTGACACGCAGGTGACACACGAGACCCATGACTTCATCCACGGCGGCCCGCGTCCGGTTGTCGCTGTCCGGCCAAGGGTGCGACGTGTCGAGCGTCTCGGCCGCCCTGGCATGCAGGTCGTGTCAGATCACCATCCGACGGCGCCATCAAGAAGCTCACGGATCAGGTCCGCATGACCGTTGTGCCGGGCATATTCCTCGATCATGTGAACGTAGATCCATCTCAGAGAGCACGGCTCCCCGCGCCGTAGACCCGTGTCGTCCAGGGTGTGACGCGCAGCCGCTTCACGGCTGTCCTCGCACTCTGCCTGCCAAGCGGCCAAATCGTCTTCCCAGCTCGCGTCGTCGAGCGGCACCAGCTCGCTGTCCTCGACGGTGGGGTCGTACCAGATCGGCGGCGTCTCCGGCTGAGAGAGCAACACACGGCGGAACCAGTTGCGCTCGACCTCTGCCATGTGCCGTACAAGCCCATGCAGAGACAATTTCGACGTGGCAATCGGTCGCGTCTTGCGCAGGACGTCGTCCAATCCCTCGCACTTCAACAAGAGAGTGGCGCGGTGGAACTCGAGCCACGCTTCAAGCATCTCGCGGTCCTCGAGGAGGAACGAGGGTTCCGCTCGCCGGGGATCCTGCAGATCTTCCACCATCTGTTCACCCTTCTCCATTCGTCAGCGCGTACCTGTCGACCTGTAGGACGACCCGGACACGCGAGCGTATTGCCGCCAGTTGGACCGCCTGTCGCTCGTGGGCAGGCGCGCGTCATGAGATTGTGGGATCTGACTTGGGCGGCCCTGTGCTGATGGTGGCGAATGCTTTGGCGCGGGCGAGGCCGGCGGGCCAGCGGCGGCTGGTGAAGGACAGGACGTCGCCGTCGTCCCAGGTGACCTGGTGGCTGAGCTCACTCGACGACGATGGCGAGCTTGCCGAGGGTGCCGGCGGCGAAGTCGGCGAATGCCTGGGGTGCGTCAGCCAGCGTATAACTGCGCTGGATGGGCACGCGGACGGAGCCGTCGGCGACTGCGGTAGCGAGCCTGTCGAGGGTCGCCGTGACCGGGTTGGCCATGATCGGGAGGACCGTGAGGTCGCCCCGACCGACCTGGTCGGCGGTCAGACCGAGCGTGGAGGCGAGGCGCCCGCCGCTGCGGACCACGGTGGCGATTGTTGGGCCGTCCCCGGCAAAGTGCAGGGCGGCGTCAACGCCGCCGGGTTGGAGGGCTTTGACCCCAGCCGCGAGGTCACCGCTGTAGTCGACGGCGTTGTCGGCGCCGAGCTCGGTGACAAAGGCGCGCTCTTGAGAAGTGGCGGCAGTTGCGATGACCCGGACGCCTTTGGCCTTGAGCAGCTGGACGGCGATGGCGCCGACGCCTCCCGTCGCGCCGGCGACGAGCACGACCTCGGCTCTGTTGGGGGCGATGGCATCGACGGCGTCGATGGCGGCCGTGCCGGCCAGGCCGAGCGCTCCGGCCGTGGCCAGCTCTACGGCGGCAGGCACCTTGGCGACGAACGCCGCTGGGGCGGCCACGTGCTCGCCAAGGCCGCCGTCACCGAGGTAGGGCTTCATGACCACGCCGTAGACATCGTCGCCAGGAGCGATGCCGTCGACCCCGGGGCCGATGTTCTCGACGGTGCCGGCGAAGTCCTTGCCGAGCACGACGGGGAAGCGGTGCTCCATCATCGCCTGCAGGTAGCCGTTGGCTACGGCCAGGTCGAAGCCGTTGACGGAGCTGGCCCGCACCCGGACCAGGACCTCGCCCTCGGCAGGCTCCGGGATAGGAAGGTCGCGGTGAAGCGTGGGCTGAGCGCCTTGTCGGGCGATGGCGATTGCTTTCATGGTGTTTGTTTCTCCTTTGGTTGTAAAGGTGGCATAAGTGTTCAAGCGGTGGTGGAGGCCTTGTCCGGGCTTGCCTTGCCGATCGCAGCGCGCACCTGGGGAGCGATCTCAGTGGCACGTCGGGTGATGGACTCCTCGACGAGCTGGCGCGGCAAGCCGCCCCAGTCGATCTGGCCGATGAACCAGTCGATCTGGCCGATGAACCGGTCGACGCCGAGGAGCTGGCTGGCGTCCAGGACCTTTTCGACGAGCTGGTCGACAGAGCCAACCATCAGGGCCTGACCGCGTCGGGTGCCGGCGGCGAAGCTGGCCGGATCGACGATCCAGCCACGCCCGCCTGGGGTCTTCGGCCGGAGGTACTCGTAGTAGTAGGGGTGTACCGCGAGAGCGTCTTCGGGCGAGGCCGCAGCGTAGAAGTATGTCGACGGCGTCGTAATCTGCAATGGGCACGCCGAAGAGAGCGAACGGCTCGGGGAAGGCGCTCTGCCCTGCGAGGACGACCGCAGGCGACGCGACGGCGTAGTCACTGGTGAATTCCATGATCAGCCTTCGTCCGGTTGGGAGCAGAGACGCAGCCGGGCGCTATTTGTTCGCATGGCGAGGCTCATGCGGCGAGGAGTCGGCGGCTTCGGTCCTTCGGTCGCTGCCTCGGCCCGCATCCCATCGACGAACAAGTGCACCAGGCGCGCCGACGCGGTGCCGGCACTGCCGTGGGTCCGCTCGACCAGCCCTGCGTTGGCCATCAGCAGTACCAGTACGTCCTCTGGATTGAACTCCGCCCGCAGCGCCCCAGCCGCCTTGGCCCGCTCGAGGAGCGTCACCAGCCCGGCGAAGGCTTGTGCGCGGAGCGACTCGATCTCGGGCGCCGCGGAGAGGTCCATGGTCACCAAGTCGGCCAGTCCCCGGTCGTTCGCCTGCATCGCCGCGATAGCCGTCAGGTAGGAGCCCAGCCCTGCCCATGGGTCGGGATCGCCGAGGGCCGCCTCCACGGCGGCGACGTGGTCGGCCATCTGTTCGGCGAACACGGCTGCCACCAGGTCAGCGCGGCTCGGGAACCGCCGGTAGAGCGTGGCGTTGCCAATCCCAGCCCGGCGAGCTATCTCGTCCAACGCGACGTCCAGGCCCTGCTCCGCGAACACGGACCGTGCCGTGTCGACTATCGCTTTACGGTTGCGGGCAGCATCGGCTCGAAGGGGCATCATCGTCATCAACGCCGCACAAGTGGGGACTATTCCCCATTTTGTTGATCTGAGTCACTCGACGCCCCACGGGACGCGTCGTCACCGCGAGGAACCACAAGTCGTCGACGCAGGGGCGAAACAGACCCTGGCCGCGGCCCGCGCTGCGCGGGCGGCAAGAAGGGCTCAGCCCTTTCCGAGCCGTCGGGGGCTTGGTGGCTGCAGCAACGCTTGGAGGGGCGCGTGCCGCTGCGCCTGGGCTACCGGGTCGTCGACGCACGCCCGGTTGGAGATCGAGCCTGCCTTGCCCTCGAGGGCGGGCAAGGGTAGAGCGGACGTGGGCGCAGAAGCGCCTCAGCGCAAGTGAGGTCCGGTCCCTGGCGGCGCTCCTGACGCCTTCATGGCCGGGCGCCACCCGTCTGAGAGCCGAATTCCGCGGATCGGGTCGCCGGCGTGACTTGTGGGTTGGTGCCGGCTACTTCTCGTACGTTTGCAGGACGTCGAGGTTGTAGAACTTGGGCGGCCCATCGAGCAGTGCGCCCAGCTGCTTGGCGAACTCGCTCGTCGTGGGGTTGTTCGAGTTCTTCATCGCCTCTTCGTAGGAGTCGAACTCGATGATGGAGAAGTAGTACCCGGCGCGGTCCCTGTCCGCGGCCTGGATCAACCGGCTGGCGAGCTGGTCGCCGTGCTCATCCCTCATCTTGTTCACCAGCGCTGTGACCTCGTCAACCCGCGAGGTCTTGATCTCCATGATCTGCACAAATCCCGGCACAACTGCCCCCCATCACTTGTTCGGTCGGACCTCCAACCTACCCGACGCCCTTGTGCGTCTTCCAGGGCCATCCGCGTTTGGGAAGCCGGCCCATGACACGTCCTTGGGAGGACAAGCAGGATCGAGCGCGGCTCGGCCCACCTTACGGAAGAGACGACCCATGTTCCGGGCGGTCCCTTCTGGTAGTGTCCCATCTTCAACTAGGTGTGCTGATACAGGGGGGAACGCTATGTCTGAGGTTGTCGTCATCGAGTTCGACGCGCCGGAAGCAGTGGAGGTCTACAACTCGGTGAATCGCGTTCTCGGCATTGATCCCAAATCCGGTTCGGGCGACTGGCCTGCTCCTCTGGTCAGCCACGTCGCGGGCGAGTCCGGTGACAAGCTGATCGTCGTGGAGGTTTGGGAGTCGAGGGCGGACCAGGAAAGGTTCATGCAGTCCCGGTTGGGCCCTGCGTTCCACGAGGCGAAGGTGCCTCAGCCGACGCGTGTCGAGTGGTTCGCCAAGGCCGGAGAGATGCATCGCCACTGAAGCGTGTTTGCTCTGGTGCACTGACGCTCGTGGCCTGGGCACGATCGGTCCCGTAGGCCTGAGTGCTCCGAGCGGGGCACAATTCCTCAGCCAACCTGCATCGCTCCAGCCGTCTGTCCCCGGGGTAGCGTTCCACGAAGCCTCAGCTCTGTGCAGCATGGCCAGAGGTCGATTCCACTGACCGTGCCGCACGGCAAAGGCGATGAACCGTCCAGGGAGGCGAAGATGATCGTTCATTCGCGCGTCGAAAGTGCTCACCTTCAGGGCAACCTGTTGCAGGATCCGAGCGAGCGGGACCTGTTCGTATACCTGCCGCCGGGCTACGAGGACTCCGAGTGCCGGTACCCCACGGCGTACCTTCTCCATGCCTTCGGTGAGAACGCCGAGCAGCTCGTGTACCCTCCGGCGGACGGGCTGCGATGGAAGCCTCCGATCGAGGACGTTCTCGACCCCGTTTTCGGCCGTATGGGTACTGCACCGATGATCGTCGTCATCCCCGATGGCGCGACCCGCTACGGGCACGGCCAGTGGGTGGACTCGCCAGTGAACGGGAACTTCGAAAAGTACGTGCTGCACGATGTCGTCGCGCACGTCGACGACAACTACCGGACGCTCCCGGACTCGCGCAGTCGCGGAGTGTTCGGCTTCTCGTCGGGAGGCTTCGGGGCATGGAACCTTGCCTCGCGCAATCCGGACACCTTCGGCGCCTTGGCGATGCTCTCGGGTGACTCGTTCTTCGACGTGACGCACAAGATGTTTCTCTATGACTACCTGAACAGCATCTGGCCTGAAGCGCCAGCGGGCCTCGTCGAAGGCAACGATCTGTCCTCCGTCGTCTACGCGTGCTCTGCGTGCTACTCGCCCAACCCGGACAACCCACCTTTCTACGTCGACCTTCCTGTCGCCTTTCCGAGCGGCGAGCTGATCCAGGAGGTCTGGGACCGCTGGCTCAGCTTCGATCCCGTCGTCAATTGGCGCGGCCGTCTCGACAATCTCCGCAAGTTGAACGGCATCCTGGTGGATGTGGGTTGCAACGACGACGCCTACCTGCAATGGGGCCACCGGCTTCTGAGCCACCGCCTGCGCGAGGCGGGCGTCGCCCACGAGGCCACCGAGAACACGGGCAATCACGGCGGCCGTACCCGTGAGCGTTTCCAGGTGGCGCTCCAGTGGCTGGCGCAGGCACTGGTGAGTAGCTGAGTCGGCTGGCGATCTCCTCGAGGTCCCCTTAGGCGGGCCGGAACGAGCCGATGACGGTCCGCGCAACCGAGCCGTCGCCAGCGAGGCCGACGGTGAGCGTGACAATCTTCCGGGCACCTGGCCGATCGATGGTGTAGAGGGCCGGCCCGAAGAGGGTGTTGTCACCGGGGGAGAGACAGATCTTCAAGGTGTGGATCCGAGCACACGGTGCCGGAGTGGGCCCGGTGATGTACTCCGTGCCGTAGAAGCTGAGAGGGGGAGAGGAGAGGACGGCGCCTTCCTGGTCGAACAAATCATCGGTGAGGCCGAGGGCCGTCCCGCCTGCGGACACGATGCCCATTCCCGTGATGGAGGGCTCACCCCCNNGCCCAGTGATCGACCGACCAGTTCGACGGCACGGCGAATTGCAGCCCGTCGGCGATCAGCCACCCCCAGCCCGCCGGGACGGCCGGCGCGGGAGTGAGCTTGGCGAGGGCCGCCCGTGCCGAGTAGGTGAGGGTATGCAGGACCGCCTTGGCCGCCGGGCCCTCGGTGTAGATGACAAAGCCCAGCGTGGGAAGGGACATCTCCTGCCATTTTCCAACGATCCTGGGGCCGTCGACCGTGATGCCGTTGATCGTCTGATGCCTCAGCGCTTTGGCGCCTCGGAGTGAGGCGGGGTACCAGACGAGGACCGTCGTGTCGGACCGCCCACCTGCACAATCCGGCCTCGGCGGGTTGTTCGGGCTGGGGCTCGTGTAGATGAGTGTGACCGGCCCCGGAAAGCCGGTGGGGCACTGAAGAGGCGCTGACTGGGTGTACCAGACGTCCCAGGTGGGACGTACCGCCATCTCGATGTAGCCGAAGGAAAAAGGTAACCACCCGCGGGGCACCGCGGCAGCGTCGACTGCCGCGCGCCGGGCTCGGAGCGGGCCTGCGGCCGCTCCGCCCGCCTGAGCGCCGAACCAGGCCGCGCCGATCAGCACCGCGAGCAGAAGCGTGACAGCCAGCCTCGGTCTCTTCGCACGGCATGCCCTGGGACCAGGCCATTTGGCTCCTGAGTCATCCGCCATCGGGACCAAGATAGGACCCTGCCCTGTCTCCGCGCGCAGCTCTCGGGCGTTCAGGGGAGGCCTTCGCCATCTTGGAGTCGCGACTCGCTCTGCGGCCGTGTGCCATCTGCAGTGGCCAGACACCGCGTAAAGATCTCTTGACGTCCCCATCGCGTAAAGGTACGTTGACATCGTGACCGAGCCGCTTGACGCCTCCGGCAGTGACGTCGAGCGCGATGTCCTCAGCCTGATGCTCCGGACCAATGCCGAGCTGCTTGTCGATCGCTTGAAGCAAGGGCCGGCCGCAGGCGAAGGCTCCGTCATTGCTGCGCTCGCCGCGGCCACCAGCCTCGGGGCGGTACTGGACGACGTCGTCGTCGCCCTGGTGCGCCAGGCCCGTTCGGAAGGAGACTCATGGGCGGCCATCGGTTATGCCCTTCAGGTCAGCCGGCAGGCGGCGTTCCAGCGGTTCGGGTCCCGTACGGGGGAGGCGACCGAAATGGGCGGCGAAATATCCGCCGATGCGCCAAAGCGCGGGGTGCAAGCCCTTCGGCAATTCCTCGACGGGGAGTTCGAGGCCTTGCGGGCGGACTTCGACCAGCGCATGAGCGAGGGCTGTCCCGTCACTTTGCTGGACTCGGTGCGCTCGAGTCTCACCGGGGAACTGGGCCAGGTGTTGGAAGTGGGGGATCCCTCGGTGACTTCCCGATCCGGCTACACCGTTGTCGACATCCCCATCACTTACGAGAAGGGCCAGCGCAAGGGTCGCGTCGCGCTCGACCCCGACGCCCGGATCGCCGGCTTCTTCGTGCTCATGGCGGAGGTTCCGTGACCGCAAACCGGGTGCATGACGAACGCAGAGATCCAGCCACCGACTACTTGCCAAGGGGGCTGACATGAGATCCAAGACCTTGCAGGAGATCCGCAGGAGTGCCCGGGACAAGACGGACGAGTGCAGTAGCGCGAGCCCTGGCGTGAAGGCGATGCACCACGCGAAGGCGGCACGAGCAAGTGGAGCGACGGCAGTCTCGTTGCTTGTCACCGCAGTCGCCGTGACCGTGCTGTCTTTGGCCCCGGCTCCCGTCGGTGCTGTGGCGCTTGTGACGACGCCGAACGCAGTGACCGCCGCCGGCGCTCCGGCGGTCAAGGTGCCGAGTACCCCGGTCGGCAAACAACTGGACTGGCTGCTCGGCATCGGGCCTCGGCTCCCACTCAGCACCAAGGAGATCTCGGCCCACTTCGATTCCGCGTTCCTCGCACAGGTGAGCCCCGCCGAGCTGAATCAGGCCCTGGAGTCACTGGGTCCGTCTGGGTCGGCGACGACATTGCTCGGGCTGTCGAAAGTTGAGGCGGACTCGCTCGTCGCACTCGTCCATATCGGGCCCAGCCGGTACTCCGTCCAGCTCGGCGTCGATGCCGCCGGGCTCATCGCGGGCCTCCTGCATGTTGCTCAAGCTCGTCGGGCGGGCGGCAGTCGAGGACCAGGTGCGAGCGTGGTCCTCTCACGCCTCGCTCGATATCCCGTTCCTCACCGTGAACGAGGTGTTCGCCCTCAAGTACCACAATTTCCCTGCAATGGCGGACCATTACCTGTCGCTCGACACCTCGCACCGGGCGGCATACCTGGCCACGACTGTCGACAAAGTCCCGGCCAGCGAAGAGCAGTCAGCCAGCATGCCGCGGGACGTCAACTCGATCGAGTGGTTCGCCTCGGCAGATGACCTGTGCCGCGCCTTTGTCGGACTGGCGAAGTTCCAGGCAGAGCCAGGGCTGAACCCGATAGGCACAGTGCTCTCGACCAACAACGGAGGGATCGCCCTCAGCACCAGCACCTGGCCCAGGGTGTGGTTCAAGGGAGGCTCAGAGCCCGGCGTGCTGACGCTCGGCTACCTGGCTCGTGACAGTCGCGGTCAAACCTTCGTCGTCGTCGTCCTCACCGAGGACACATCCAAGCCCGTCCAGGAGTCCGCTGCCGTCGAGATCCAGGCCCTCGATGTCATCTCCGGCACGCTCGGACTGATGGGCTGATCGGCGAAGCCGGCGTCACATTTCTCCGCCACGGCCTAGGTTGAGTGACACAGGAGTCGGCCGGGAGGCACTACTTACGTACAATGCGAAGCCGCTGCCAAACCGGCCGGGCGGCTGGGCGGGCTCGCCGATGACAGGAGTGTGTCAACTGCAATGCCAGGGATGAGCTCCGGGCTTTCGACGAACAATCCCACGGTTGTCTCCGCCTTTCGCTCCCTGCTCGGGCACCAAGCATTGATCGCCGTTGTCATCCTCGTCTTGCTCGCGTCGGCTTGGAACCTGCTGCGCGCCGTGCAATTGCGGCGGGCGAGAGCCGGTGGGCTGCCTGCCGGAGCCTGGCCCTACCCGGAGGCGGCCGCCCGGCGATTGCTCCGGATCGCCTTCGGCCTCATCTGGATCTTCGATGGCCTGCTGCAGGCTCAGCCATCGATGCCGCTCGGCATGACGAGCCAGGTGATCGAGCCGACCGCGGCGAGCTCGCCGTTATGGGTGCAGCACCTCGTCAACACCGGGGCGACCATCTGGAGCAACCACCCGATCACAGTGCCGGCCTCGGCCGTGTGGATCCAGGTCGGTCTCGGCATCTGGTTGATCGTCGCGCCCCGGGGCTATTGGTCACGGCTCGCCGGCGTCGCGTCTGGGTTCTGGGGAATCATCGTCTGGATCTTCGGCGAGAGCTTCGGCGGGGTCTTCGCCCCGGCACTCACGTGGGCCTTCGGGGCCCCTGGAGCGGTTGTCTTCTACAGCTTGGCCGGGCTGCTCATCGCCCTGCCCGAGAGAATGTGGTCGAGCCCGCGGCTCGGCCGGACGATCCTTTCGGTCATGGGTCTCTTCTTTGTCGGCATGGCAGTCCTTCAGGCCTGGCCGGGGCGGGGTTTCTGGCAGGGCCAGCTTGGCCACAACGCAGTCCCGGGAACGCTCACCGGAATGGTGCAGCAGATGTCGGCGACGCCCCAGCCCGCGTTCATCTCCTCGTGGCTGGCCGACTTCGCGGCCTTTGACGCCGCTCATGGTTGGGCCGTGAACCTGTTCCTCGTGGTCTGCCTCGCTGCCATCGGGATCGGCTTTTTGGGCAGGCGAGCCTCGGTGGTGCGCTTCGCCGTCTGTGCCGGGATCGTCTTGTGCATCGCAGACTGGGTGCTCATCGAGGACTTCGGTTTCTTCGGTGGGGTCGGAACCGACCCGAACAGCATGATCCCAATGTCTCTTGTCTTCGTTGCCGGTTATCTGGCGATGACACGCGTCCCTGTCGTGGTCGACGCGCCACATCCGATCACCATCGCGGTCGGCGACGGCTCGTCGTTCTGGGCACTGCTCGCCAGCCGGCCGGCGTATGCCTTCCGCTCCATCGCCGCTCTGGCCGCGATCGGGATCATCCTTATCGGGGTCGTCCCGATGGCCGCGGCCTCTGTGAACCCGAACGCCGACCCGATCATCGCCGAAGCAGTCGACGGCCCGCCGGGTGTCGTCAACACCCCGGCGCCTCGGTTCCGCCTCGTCGATCAGAACGGAGCCACGGTGTCGCTGCAGAGCCTTCGCGGCAAGGCGGTCGCCCTCACGTTCCTGGATCCCGTCTGCGTCTCGGACTGCCCGCTCATCGCCCAGGAGTTCCGCCAGGCCGACGGCCTGCTCGGTTCGACCGCCCGCAGGGTCGCGCTCGTGGCCGTCGTGGCCAACCCGGTCTACCGTGCGGGCGCGTATCTGGTCGCTTTCGATCGCCAGGAAGGTCTGCAGCAGCTCTCGAACTGGCACTTCCTCACCGGTTCGAGCTCCGAGCTGAGACGGGTCTGGAGCTCGTTCGGCATCCAGGTTGCCTTTGCCCCCGGTGGCGCGATGATCGCCCACAGCGACTTTGCCTTTGTGATCGACCCGAAGGGGCACATGCGCTACATCCTCGACAGCAATCCGGGCCCCGGCACCGAGGCCTCGAAGTCCTCCTTCGCAGTGCTGGTGGCCAATGAGCTCCGGGCCGTGCTCGGATCTTGATGATCTCCAGACCTCATTCCACGCGAGCGCGGTCCCGCCCGACATGGCGCTTGCTCACCGAGGTGATCGCTCTGGCGGCACTCGGTGCGTCAGCCGTCTCGGGTTGCGGCGCTCCGCCCGCTGTCGGCTCGGGCGCGCAGGCGAGCAGCCCGGCAGTCCGCGCCTCGCTGGCGACCTCGATCGAGACCTCGGCAGGCTCCTGGGCGACCGTCCCGATGGGACACCTCGACCAACCCTTGAGCACGTTCTGGCAGCTCTTCTTCAGACCGCCCGGTGCCGCCCTCTGGTCCGACAGAGCCTCGGCGCTTGCAGTCGCCACCAACGGGGGCCTCGTCGTCGCGACACGACTTGGCAAGTTGCTAGCCGTCGGCATTCGACCCATCAACCGCCTCGACTACTCGCCGCTCATCGTCACCTCCGACGCGCGCTCGTGGTTGCCCGCGGGCCCAATTGGCGCGCTCGCCTATGAGCCCGACGCGCTGACGATCGCCGCCGGGGGCGAGGCGATGGCCCTCGTGAGTGATGGCAGGGTCACGCGGGTGCTCGCGAGCCCGGGAGGACTGGCTAGCTGGCGAGAGATTGCCACCGAAAACGAGCTGACGACCTCGCAGGCCGGCCGCGCCTGTGGCCTCGTCTCGTTCACAGCCGTCGGCTACGCGGCCGGGCAAGGGCTCATCGGGGCGAGCTGTCGTCGTGACGGCGAGGTCGGCATCTTCGCCGCGCGCCGGGGCGCTTGGCGTCTCGTCGGGCCCAGGCTCCCTCAGTCGCTGGGCAGCTCGAGTGCCGAGGTGCTGGGCCTGCAGGCGACGACTCGTGGTCTGTGCGCGCTCGTTGGAGTCACTGGCCGGCGCAGCACCGAGGTCGTTGCGGCGTGCACGAGCGGCAACGAATTGAAGTGGCGGGTCTCACCGGCGTTGTCACTGGCTGGGCCGCAGCACGTGGTCTCGTTCGGCCCTGCGGGCAACCTGGGGCTGTACGCCTTGATCTCGGGCTCGGCGCACCGTGACATCCTCGCTGTCTTGGGCGAACAGGACATGAGTTGGCGCACCTTGGTGTCGCCGCCGGCGCGAACGGTCGTCGTGGTGTTCGGTCGGACGGGAAGGGTGGATGCCCTCGCGGTCGACGACACCTCGTTCACGGACTGGCTGCTTGCCGGCGGTGCCGCCTGGAGGAAGGTGCAGGAACTTCATGTGGCGATCCAGTTCGGGTCCTCGGGCTGATTCACTCCGACGAGGATCCGGGGGCGTCGTGATGCCCCGGCGGTAGCCTGAGGCAATGACCGGCACCCGAGCCAAGCGGGGGCGGGATGTGAAACTGCCCGACGTCGAGGAGCTTCGCTTCGATTTCGCCGAGGGTGAAGATCAAGCGCGAGATGCGGTGAGCACGTCACGCGGTCTTGCGACGCCGGCGACGCGGCCAACAGAAGAGCCGCTCGGCGACTCAGGAAGGCCGCCGACGCTCTCGGTCGTCGCCCCCGAGCCGCTCGTGGAGCCGGGAGCTGCCTCCGACGCGGCGCTCTCGATAAGCGAGTTCTACAACCGGGTGAAAGGTGCGCTCCGCGAGACCTTTCCCGGCGAGGTCTGGGTGACAGGAGAGATCCGCAAGGTAACCGTGTCCCGGGGGCACCATTACCTGGAGCTTGCGGACCGGCTCGACGGCCTGGACCGGCCTGGCTCCGACGGTCCGGCTGCAGCTCGCGGTGGCCTGCCTCGCAACTTGAACGCCACGCTGGAGGTCGCGTGCTGGGCTCGGGACTGGCCTGTCGTGCAATACGAGCTGGAGGCCGTCGGAGTCGAGCTCACCCCCGGGCTCGTGGTGCGGGTGCGCGGCACTGTGACCGTCTGGGAAGGTGGGAGCAAGCTGCGCTTTTCCATGACCGCCCTCGACGTCGAGGCTTTGATCGGCGGGATCACGGCGGCTCGGAGACGACTGCTCGGCACGCTCGCTTCCGAGGACCTCCTCGAGGCGAACCGGCGCCTGCCACTGGCCTTGGTCCCGCTGAGGATCGGGCTTGTCACGAGCCCAGGCTCGGAGGCCTACCGAGATTTCACGGGTCAGTTGGAACGATCCGGGTACTTGTTCGACGTCCGTTTCGAGCCGTCGATCGTTCAGGGGCCCGAGGCGCCGGCGCAGATCGTCGGCGCCTTGACGAGGCTCGGCGCGTTCGCGCCTCAGCTCGTGGTCGTGGTCCGAGGAGGCGGCGCAAGGGGCGATCTCGCGGCGTTCGACTCCGAGCCGGTCGCCCGAGCGATCGCCGGGGCGCCGTTCCCCGTCTGGACCGGTATCGGGCACACCGGTGACCGTTCGGTTGCCGACGAGGTCGCGCACCGAGCGCTCGTGACCCCGACCCAGTGCGGCGAGGCGGTCGTGGCCGTGGTCGCGGCCTACCTCGAAGGCGTGGACCGGCGNNTGTGCCTCGACGCGCCGGGTGGCCCGCCAGGCCCTCGAGCGTTCGTCGCTGAAGCTGCGCACCGCCGAGACGCGCGTCGGCAGCGCTGCTCTGGTGGCGATCGAACGGAGCCAGGGACGGTTGGTCAACCGCGCCCAGAGGTTGGCCGGCCCGTCGTCGCGGCACCTCGCCGTGCAAGCCCAGCAGATCGCCCATCGCCGCGAGCTGCTGCAGCTTCTCAACCCCCGGCACCAGCTGGAACGAGGTTGGTCGCTCACGCGCGACGAGGGCGGAAGGGTCGTGCGATCGCTGGCCTGCTTGCATCTGGGCGAGAGGCTGATCACGACCTTCGCGGACGGCAGCGCAAGCTCGGTCGTCGACGACATCCGACCGCCGGTCCAGTCCGCAGCGATCAACGGAGAGACAGCGAACGACGGAGGAATCCCATGAGCGCACCCGGTCCTGTCACCAACTCCGTGCCGGTCGGCGATCTCGGCTACGCCGACGCGTCCGACGAGCTTGAGGCGATCATCGCCGAGCTCGAGGGCGGCGTCATCGACGTTGACCTTCTCGAGGTCCGTTTGCGGCGAGCGGTCGAGATCGTCGAAGAGCTCGACCGCCGGATCCGTGGAGCCCGGGAGAGGGTCGGCTCGCTCCTGCCGCGGCTCGAGGCAGTGGGCCAGGACTCGGCCCACGAGGACGAGGGCAGGTAGCAGTACCAATTCCGCTCAGGTCGTGTTCGGACGAGGCGGGCGCCTGACCGGCGCCCTCGGGTTCAGCCGGTCCAAAGCACTGACGGCTTATCGGCCCCTCTGGAGCGGGGAGCGAGCTTCGCTGAGGCCTTGGCGCTCACGCGGTCGTGAGCGGGCCGCCGGGACCTCTCCGCCGGGAGCCGCGTGCCGGACGGAGCCCGCTCACCACCTCCTCGACGAAGGCGCGTGTTGCTGCGTCCGGCTCGTGAAAGCCGTAGGCGCTGCGTTCGACAAGCGCGGTCGCGGCCGGGAGCGAGGCCGTCGCGGCTGGGCCCGCCCGCCACCTGGCGAAGTTGCCCAGACGCGAGGCGTACTCGCCGAGAGTCTCGGTCGTTTGCCTCCTCAGGCCTGCCGCCGCGCCCCGGCGTTCGAGCTCAGCTGTGATCTTGCCTACCCAGCCCGTGGGGCGCCTTCGCCGACGGCGCACCTCGAGGCTGACGAGCGCGCCGGCCGCGACTGCGCAGAGGGCGCCGCCGATGGGTGCCCACGGGAGATTGCCGATGGCATGGCCGAGGTCGGAGAGCAGCACGGCACCGGGGTCCGGCGGCTCCAGGGCCACTTGCGCTGTCGGATCGAAGCTTTGCCAACCGACTCCCGGGAACCAAACTTGCACCCAGGCGTGCGCGTCCTTGGCCTGGATCTCGTAGAGGTCGCTCAGAGGATCGAAAGGCCCCGGCACGTACCCGATCGCCTCGCGCGTCGGCACCCCGAGCGTGCGAAGCATGACGGCGAGCGCCGTCGAGATCTGCTCGCAGTAGCCCACCCGGGAGCCGAACAGGAACTCGTTGACGGCATCTTGGCCGGGGAGCAGCGGTGGGATGTCGGTCGAGTACCGCAGGTGGCCACCCATCCAAGCCTCGAGAGCGGTCACTTTCGCATAGGTCGTCGTCGCCCGAGCCGCGCTCACTATCTGGAGGGCGAGCGCAGCTACCCGCTCGTAGCGTCCCGGTGGGAGCTCGAGATCTGGTTCCAGGGCGGCCGAGCCCAGAGAGGACTCGCGAGCGTGGATCTTGGCGAGCACGCCCGGTGCCAGCTCGGTGTCGGTGGAGATGACCGTGTAGACGGTGCCTGGGGTCATCGCGATCGTGGATCTCATCGAGCCGTCGGCGCCGACCACAAGTGAATGTTCGGGGAAGTAGACCTCGGTCGGATCGGGGGTCGCGAACAGCAGGTTCGCGATCGGTTGCGCCACGTAGAACGTCTGGACGTTGATCGGCCCGTACCCAAGTCCCTCGTCGGAAAGGCTCGGGACCGCTCCGCCACCGGCTTGAACCTGCAGCTGGGCGAAAGAGCTCAGGGCAGAGCCCACTTCGAAGGGCGACCCGGTTGTCAGTTGCACGATCCTGCCCGTCGGCGGCGAACGTTTCCAGTTCTGGCCGTCCCACGTGTCGTAGGTCATCCCGAGGAAGTATCCGGGCCGGTCAGCTCGTACTCGCATGATGACCTCGTCGCCGAGCGTGCCTCGGGTGGCGATGTCGAGCTCGCTCGCGAAGCCGAGGTAGCCGCCGACCCCGGTCCTCCCGCTCGCCTTGCCGGCCTGGGCAGGCTCGGTCGACTGGGCCCCGGTCCCGGTGACACCACTGGGATCTTGGAGGGGAAGGTACGAGATGAGCGAGGACGGCAGAGTGATCGCCTGAGCGGCTCGGGGTGCCGGCAGGAAGACCAGGAACCCTGCACCGGCAAGCACGATCACAAGGCCCGTGATCGCGAGCGAGCCCAGTGCAAGGGGACCGGCTCCTCCCGTCATCGAACGCCATGAGCACCCGAGCGCGACGAGGCAGGCTCCGAGCCAGATTGCCAGGTAGGCGAGGAATCCCACGGAGACCGCTTGGGCCGCCCCGAGAGTGAGGAGCGCGCCCGCGGCGGCGAGTGAGAAGAGCAGGTCCCGTCTTGCCGGCACGTCGAAGGAGTGAATGACCTGCACCCAGACGAACAGGCCGGTGAGTGGGACCTCGATCGAGGTCAGCTGGCCGAGGTGGGCCGCGTTGATCATCTGGAGGACGAAGGAGGCGAAGATGCCGAGCACCGCGACAGCGAGCAGGATCTTCACCCACTGCCACGGCCTCGTACGAGTCCTGTACGAGAACGCCATCCCGGCCACGGCCCCTGCGGACGCGAGGACGGAGGTGACGAGCGATATCTCGCCCACCGCGGCACAGGCGAGGATGCCGGTCAGGACAGCGACTGCGGTCGCGATCCGGAATGTGACGGAATGTTCCGGCGGGAGAGGAGCGTTCGCGCGCCGGATCATCTCGACAAAGCCGACGTGCGAGCGGCCTGCCGCGCCCTGGCGGCCCGCTTGGGGCCCCAAGTCTGAGCTTCTCGGCACGCCGGTCCGCCTAGAGGGCATCCGAAGAGGCGACTGAGCGGGCAAGGCGCCGCCCGGCTGAGAGGCGGTCGGCGACGGGGGCGATGACCCTGCCGGTGACCTCGGTCGTCTCGAGAACGATACGGCGACCGGCGTTCAGCTGCACCACGATCTCTCCCATCGCGTCCTCGGCGAGCCGGTCGGCGGCGTCGAGGTCTCGGGGCAGGTCGACGACCATCCAGATCGGGTCGTCTTGGCGGCTCTCGGACTCGCGGATCATGAGGTCACCGGTGTGGGCGCTCGCATGCCAGTGCACGCGGCGCCGGCCGTCGCCGTGCTGGTAGGGGCGGACACCCCGCAAGTCTCCGGTGAGCGTCGGTCGTGGTGGCCCCTGACCCTCCTCCGGTGTGAGCATCTGGCGCAGCTCCGAACCCCGCTCGCGGGGTTGCGGCGCAACATACATCGGGCGCGTGAGCTCGAGGACTTGATCGCGCGACCACCACAGCAGGCCCAGGGGCGCGGCAGTCGCGACGCGGACGGTGACCGTCGAGATGACGCCCCGCCGGGGCGGCACGACGACGAGGCGTGCAGGGATCTTCCCTGTGAGCGGCAGAGGCGTTCCTCCGACCGACCGCGGGGTGCATCGCATCGATCGATTNNACCACGTTGAGCTCCACGGCGGAGCCGGCGATTGCATCAGTGGGGGACCCTTCACAGATGAGCGTGAGCCCCGGCGCCGCAAACGCCGGGGCGAGCAGGCCGAGAAGCAGCAAACCGGCAACCATCGCGCCCACGGTTTGCACCCAACCGGAACCGCTCGCGTGCGCCACGCCGGCCCAGACCAACAGCAAGACCACCGAGCCTGCCACCGGTCCGACGGCGCGCTCGGGGAGTGCCAGGTGACGGACACGCTGTCTCGAGGCCGTCGGACTGCGCGCTCGGCCTGCCGCCGGAACACGCCGGCGGGAGCGCCCTTTCATCAGGGCCTCGGCGATGCAACTCGCTCGAGGATCGCCTCGACTGCCGCGATCCCTGCTTCGAAGGCGCCGACAGGAGCGGCATCGGTGACCAAGCGGTGAGCGAGCACGCTGACCGCTACGGCTTTCACGTCGTCGGGAAGCACGAAGTCCCGGCCGGCGATCACCGCGTGTGCACGTGCGGCAGCGAGGAGGCCGATCGCCGCGCGGGGGCTCGCTCCGAGGCGGATGAAGGGGTCGGCGCGGCTCGCTCGCACGATGGCAACGGCATACCTCGCGACCGCGTGCGCCACCGGAACCTCGGCGACGGCCGCCTGGGCGGCTGCCAGGCCGCTTGGCGTGCACACAGGCAAGAGCGAGGAGAGCGATGGCTGTGCCCCGTGAGACAGAGCGAGCCTCGTCTCGGTGGTCTCGTCCGGGTAACCGAGGCGTGTGGCGAGAAGGAAGCGGTCCATCTGGCTTTCGACCAGAGGAAACGTGCCCGACTGATCGATCGGGTTCTGGGTCGCCAGCACGAGATGCGGCTCGGGCAGGGGCCACGACTCGCCGTCGACTGTGACTTGTCCTTCTTCCATGGCTTCGAGCAGCGCTGCTTGGCTTCTCGGTGGGGTCCGGTTGAGTTCGTCAAAGAGCACTACGTGGGCAAAGACGGGACCCGGCCGGAACTCCCAAGTCTCAGACGAAGCCGAGTAGATCGAGACACCGGTGATGTCGGACGGGAGCAGGTCCGGGTGGCCTTGGATCCGGGCGAGACGCGTGCCGATCGAGACTGCGACCGCCTTGGCGAGCATCGTCTTGCCCACGCCCGGCACATCTTCGATGAGGAGGTGCCCCGCTGCCAGCACTGCAGTCGTCGCCGCGACGACCGCGCCCGGGGTGCCGAGCACCACGGCGTTCAGGTTCGCCTGGAGCGACGCCGCCAGCTCAAGGGCATCGTCGAGCGACGGGTTCACGGTGGCCTCCCTCACAAGGTCATCGGTCGTCATCAATTACTCCCCACGCTGAGCGATCGTACTGCCACTTTGGGCACTCGCGTTCAACTTGACCCCAAATGCGCCTGGCGCTCAGCCAGCGGGCCACGGCGAGGCGCCGAACGGCGAGGGGAGGCCAAGCTTGCCGGGGTTCAAGATGCCCCGGGGGTCGAGCGCCGTCTTGAGCTTCTTCAGCACTTCGAAACCGGCACCGAGGGCGGCGGGGAGATACGGGCCGCGCACGAGCCCGATGCCATGGTGGTGGCTGATCGAGCCACCGTTCACCAAAGTGGCGTCGAGGACTGTCTGCCAGCAATGCCGATAGAAGGCTTCCGCCCAGGCGTCGTCGCCTGGGTCAGGACCGAGACCCGCGAACGTGAAGTAGAGGCAGGCGCCGTCGAGATACGCATGCGACTGGTGGGCTGAGGCCGCGATGATCCCGGCCGTGGCCTGAAGCGCCGTCAAGGCTGCCTCGTAGATGGCCGCAAGCGCATCCCAAGGCGCGGCGATCTCGATCGTGTCGACGACGATCCCGGCCCGGATGACCGACTCGAGCACCGACATGTCGTTGCGGTGGCTGAACCAGTGCTCGACGAGGCCGGCGTCGAGAGGCTCGGCGCTCCTGCACTCTTGGGAGAGAACCGCCATCGTTGCCTCGACGATGAACCCGTCACCTTCGTCGAGGGCGATGAGGACGTTGGTGTCGAGACCATCGAAACTTCGCTTCGACTCGGTCGCGTCGTAAAGGCGCAGCACCGCAGGGGTCGCCCCCCGCTGAAGGGTTCGGCGCAGCACCTCGAGGCCCTCGGCGAAGCTCGGGAACGCCCAGGCCGCGCGTCGTTCCTCGGTCGCGACCGGGTGCGCCCGGAGCCGGGCGGAGGTGATGACGCCGAGGGTCCCCTCGCTGCCCACGAACACGCTCGTCAGGTCCGGGCCCATGGCCGAGCGTGGCCCCGCCCCCCGTCCGGCCAGTTGGCCCGTGTGCACGACGGTCCCGTCGGCGAGAACCACTTCAAGACCGGCGACCATGTCCTCGATCTTCCCGTAGCGGGTGGAGTACTGCCCCGCGCCGCGGCACGCGATCGATCCTCCGATGGTCGCCAGAGCGACGGACTGGGGCCAGTGGCCGATCGTGATCCCATGAACCGAGCGAAGCTCCTGCTCGAGATCGTCCCCGAATGTGCCGGCGCGGACATCGACAAGCGATGTCGCTCTGTGAGCCTCCTGCACGCCTTCGAGACCGCAGCAATCGAGACTGACGCCGCCGAAGACCGGGACGGCGCCGCCGCAGACGCCGCTTCGCCCACCAGCGGCGGTGACGGGGATGCCGGCTTCATTGCAGCACCGGAGCACGGCAGCGACTTCGGAAGTGCCGGCCGGCCGAGCGATGACACCGGGCCGGGCGGGCACGGCGCCCGAGAGCGCCCATCTGATGGAGATGGGCCACCAGTCTCGGCCCGACTCGGCGAGCGACTCGGGAGCCATGTCGACGATGGCGCACGCGCCGGAGAGGCGTTCTAGGAAGCCTTCGTCGAGCGCGACATGGTGACCGCCGAGCCGCTCTGGAAGCTCGCAGGTCCCGACACCGATCTCGATCGGGGCTGGCACCGCCCGGCGGTTGTGCTGCACCACAGCTCAGCGCTCCGGGCCCGGCGAGGCTTGGCCGGCAAGGGACGCGGCCGCGGCCAGGCCGTGNNCGGGTACGTCGTGACAGGACGTCATCGACACACATGGCCATTTCGAACCGAGCCGCGTACACAACCTCCGCCTCGAGGTGCCCAAGGCCGCCGGCGAGGCGCTCTGAGAGCTCCGGCCGGTCGATGCTCAGGCCCAGCACGGCCATCGTCTCTCCTCCGTAACGACGCTGGAGGTGGTCCAGGACATGCGCGTCGAGGCCGAGCTTGTCGGCGAGCTCGCGGACCTGGAGGGCGTTGACGGGTCCCGACCCGCGAAGGCGCAGCTTCTTGGTGCGGGACGCCACGACGCTCGACCCGAGCTCACGCTGGACGGCGTCGACGGTGTCGGCTGCCATCTTGCGGTAGGTCGTCAGCTTGCCCCCTGTGATGGTGATGAGGCCGGACGCCGATCGTGCAACCTTGTGGCGCCTGGAGAGGTCGGCCGTGCGCGCGCTCGGGGCACGGCCGTGAGCACCCGCCGTGGCGAGCAGGGGACGCAGGCCTGCCCAGCTGGCGGTGACGTCCTGCGGCCCGAGCGGCGACGAGACGGCCGCGTTCACGGCATTGAGCAGATAGGTGATGTCGCTCGGCTCGACGCGGGGATCGTCCAACGGGCCGCTGTAGTCGGTGTCGGTCGTTCCGATGTAGGTGTGCTCGTTCCACGGTATGACGGTGATCGAGCGGTGGTCTTCCGCCACCGGCAGCACCATCGCGAGGTCACAGGGCAACTTGGAGCGGGGGACCGTGAGGTGGATGCCCTTGGCGGGGCGAATCGAGGTCGTCGAGGCCGCGTCGTCGAGGCGGTGCATGTCATCGGCCCATACGCCGGTCGCGTTGACGACGACTTTGGCCCGGACCTCGATCACACCGGAGCAGGCGTCGTCTCGGGACGGTTCTGTCAGCCAGCTGCCAGAGCGAGGCTCGGCGGCGGGGGCGACCCGTACACCGGTCAGGTGGGATGCCCCATCGTGGACGAGGCCAACGACCGGGGCGTAGTTCACGGCGACGGCCGCGTGGTCGAGAACAGCGGTTCGCAAGACTGCAAGAGTCAGCCGGGCGTCGTCGGCCCAGGCGTCGTAGTAGACGAATCCGGCTACGAGCCGGTCGGTCCGCAGCGTGGGGAAGTGGGAGGCGAGCTCCTGCGCGGTTATGCGACGGTGACGCTTGCCGATGTGCCAGCCACCGACGAGGTCGTACATCCACAGCACCGTCGAGTACGCCCGTGCCGTGGCCCGGTCGACCGCCCCTCCCTTGCCGAAAAGGGGAATCAGGAGCGTGAGGGGCTCGACGAGATGCGGTGCGTTCGCCAACAGGAGACGGCGCTCGTTGAGGCTCTGGCGGACGAGGCCGAGATCGTGCTGTTGGAGGTAGCGCAATCCGCCGTGCACCATCTTGGAGGACTTCGAGGACGTGCCTGACGCGAAGTCGCCTCGTTCGACGAGCGCCGTTCGCAGGCCCCTCGAGGCCGCGTCCAGAGCGACGCCGGCTCCGGTGATCCCTCCGCCTACGACGACGACGTCGAAGCTCTCGTCTGCCAGCTTCGATAAAGCGACGTCACGGTCGAACATGGTCGCTGGTCGTCTCATCAAGGCACCGTTTCGACAGCCTGCCACAAACCGACGGCAGGACCAGACCGCCTCGAGGCTCCCAGGCATCAGCGCGCGGCGCCCATCGTGGTTCAAGAGCAAGCCCAGATCGCGGCCGAGCAGGCGGCTTCTCGCTTGAACGACGATTTGCCTGTCAAGGCGGAGGCCTTGACGGTCGAAGATTGGAATAACAGCTAGCACAGCTACGGGGCACAGTTGGGTGAACCGGACAAATGCGAGTTGTTGACAGTTTCGTTACGATCATTCATAATCGAGATTTCGGTCGGCCGACCCCCCTGGCGAACGACAAGAGCGCCGAATGCCGACCGATCCCCTGCAATTCGATCTTGTCGCGGCAGGTCGCCGTCGACGGTCGACAGACGACGAAAGTGAACCGGGATGAAAGCCAGTTGGCGCCAACGAGCCGCATGCCGAGGGGTTGANNCCAGGCATCTTCTACCCCGTGTCGGACGACGACTCGGAAGAGGCGAAGGCGGTCTGCGCGTCGTGTTCGGTCCGCCAGGCGTGTCTCGAGTATTCACTTGCCGCACGCGAGCGTGAAGGCGTGTGGGGTGGGCTCACCGAGCGCGAGCGTCGTCGGATCGTCCGCCAGCACCGCAAGTCCGCCTGACGCGTCCCTTTGTCGGTTCGCCGCGAAGACGGAGCGGCGAAAGTGCCAAGGTAGCCTCCCTGGGTGGACTTCGATCTCCCCGAAGAGCCGGCCGCACCGGTTCAAGCGGCCTCTGGCGGGATCGAGGCGGTGACGGCAGCCACTCTCGAGAGCATCGGCGGATGGCCGGCGATCCTCGGCAGAGTTCTGAGCCGGCAGGATCTGACTGCGGACGAGGCTTCGGCAGCCCTTGACGACGTGCTCGAAGGCAACGCGACCGTGGCCCAGATCGCCGCCTTCATTGCGGGACTTCGAACCAAGGGCGAGACAGTGGGGGAGATGACCGGCCTTGTGCGAGCACTTCGGGCTCACGGCGAGAGCCTCGAGGTCGGAGTCGAGGTCGTGGACACCTGCGGTACGGGAGGGGACCGGAGTGGCACGATCAATGTCTCAACGCTCAGCGCCTTCGTAGTCGCCGGTGCGGGTGCGGTCGTCTGCAAGCACGGCGGGCGTGCGGCTTCATCTCTTGCAGGCTCGGCCGACGTGCTCGAAGCACTCGGCGTGGTCATCGACCTCGGTCCTCGCGGGGTGCGACGTTGCATCGACGAGGCGGGGATCGGCTTCTGCTTTGCGCCCCGATTTCATCCGACGATGCGCTTCGTGGCGCCGGTGCGTCGTGAGCTCGGCGTGACAACGACCTTCAACTTCGTCGGCCCGCTCGTGAACCCCGCCGGGGCGACGCGCCAGCTCGTCGGTGTCTCTGACCCCATGATGGCCGAGAAGATGCTTGACGTGCTCGAAGCGTTCGGTTCGGTGCACGCGATGGTGGTCTTCGGTCACGACGGTCTCGACGAGCTGTCGACCACGGCACCGTCAACCCTCATCGAGTCGGTGCGCGAACAGGACGGAACGTGTCGTCGCCGTCGATTGGAGATCGAGCCTGCCTCGCTCGGGCTGAAGCGCGCCGCGCTGAGCGACCTGGCCGGCGGGGACGCGGCTCAGAACGCGCAACTAGGACTGCGATTGTTGGACGGTGAGCGTGGTCCGAGGCGCGACCTGGTGTGCTTGAACGCTGCGGCGGGCCTTGTCGTCGCGGGCCTCGCCGATGAGCTTGGCGACGGCTTCGAGATCGCCAGCGCGGCCGTCGAGGACGGGAATGCCCGAAGCGCGCTCGACCGGCTCGTGGCCGTGTCGAAGGCCGCGGCCGCGGCCGACCTCGACTGAGGGCTCAGGGCAACTTGGCCTGGACCCACCGATCGGCATCACCCATGGGGCGTGAAGACGCGCCAGTCATCGCGGACAGCCGCTATTGAAGCGTGGGTCAAAGGCGAAGGCTCTAGCGGGGTTCTCCACGAAGATGAGCTGGGAAAGCTCCCTGCCCAGCTCGCGTTCGAGCCTTGGCTTGAAACGGGCGAAGACGTAATCGAGGCCGGGGCCGCCCCCGTAGGCGCGCATCATGGAGCTGCGCCCAGTGTCCCCGCCCAGCAGTAGCTGCTTTGAGAGCCCGCGATCGGCGAGGTCAGAGATCAGCTGGAGGACGGTCGAGTCGGGCCAGTACTTGGCTCGGCCGGGACCGTCCAGCTGGAGCCAGGCACCGCTCGCCCCGGTCTCGCCATGCTCCACGGGGTCGGGGTTGCGGTCCAGGTGGGCGAGGATCACTGAGCCGGGCGCCACCCCCAGCCGGCGGAGATGCTCCACTATGCCGAGCCCCATGGTGCCGTGCTCGGTGTGGACGCAAAGAGGGACCCCGGTGCGTTGGTGGGCTTCAACGGCGGCGGCGAAGGCCTTCTGCTCGAAGGGCTGGAGCCGGTGGTAACTGGCACCGATCTTGATCACCCCGGAGCGCACGCCGGGTCCTTCGATGTCGGCAACAAAACGACGGGCGAGGGCATCGGCCGTCTCGGCGCGCAAAGGGTGGTCCGCTGGGTAGTGGGCGTCACGGTGCACCCCAGTGGCAGCGACCACCTGTAGCCCGGTCGCCTCAGATACCCGCAGCAGGCCCTGAGGGTCGCGGCCCAGGTCGAGCGGGGTCCAATCGACCATGGTCCTGGCGCCAGCGTCCACCAGGGTCTGGGCTTCTTCGATGGCCCGGTCAACGTCGGCGAACTCGTCACCGGGCTGCAGCGGGGTCACAAAGAAGAGGTGCTCGTGAGAGTCCGTGGGCCCTAGCTGGGAGGGATCGATGTCGCCTTGGACGGTGCGTACGACGCTCAGCATTGCGAACCACCTGACCGCCGTCGCCCACCCCGTTCGCCACTGCCTGGGCCAGGAACCGCAGCGGGGACAGATCCGGGCAATCGGNNAAGTGCATTTTCTCCGGTGAGCTGGCGCCTGGGACTCGGCTCCCCGACGAGTTCGAGTTCTGTGAGCGGCTCGGCGTGAGCCGTGGCGTGGTCCGCCAAGCGCTCACCGAGCTCTGTTACGAGGGCCTGGTCTACCGTCAGCGGGGGCGGGGTACCTTCGTCTCGACCCCGAAGACCGCCGAGGGATTGATCAGTGGGCTTGGGGGCCTCGCGGACGACGCCGCTATGCGTGGGCAAAAAGTACAAAGCAGGGTACTTGTGCTCCATGAGACGCCCGTCACCGAGAGCGTGGCCAGCAGGCTCAACCTCGCGCCGGGCGAGCTGGTCGTGGAGCTGGAGCGGGTACGTCGGCTCGACGGCGAGCCCCATGTGCTGACGATGACCTATCTCCCAGCGGCGATGGTGCCGGGCCTGGCCCAGCGCGACTTGAACGGTTCCGCCTCGCTGTACCAGATCCTGCGCGAGGACTTCGGCCTGCCCATCATCTCAAGCCTGCGCCGGGTGGAGGCGGCGACGGCCAGCGTACGAGAGGCGCGCCTGCTCAAGGTCGACCGTGGTGGCCCGTTGCTGGTGCTCCGCAGCATCAGCTACACCACCGGGCATCGGCCCCTCGAGTACTTCATTGCCTTCCACCGCGGCGACCGCAGTGCGTTCGAGGTGGATCTGTCCAGCCCCGCAGGAAGCGCGTCGCGTTTCGAGCGCGTCTCGGTCGCCGGGGACGGCTTTCTCCCATGAGCGAGCCCCTTTTCGTAGGCGTTGACGTGGGCACCCAGAGCGCCAAGGCGGCCCTGTTCGAGCTCAGCGGTGCCTGTTTGGCCGAGGCCGCCGTTCAGCTGCCCCTCTACCGGCGCGCCGCCGACGAGGTCGAGCAAGAACCGGAGGACTTCTACCGGGCGGCGACGGCTGCGATAGCGTCCTGTGCTGCCAGCTCGGGCCACCCCGGCGATGTCGCCGGGGTTGCGGTGGCCGGTCAAATGGCGGGCATCCTCGGTATCGGCGCCGACGGCCGGGCGGTAACCCCTTATGACTCCTGGCTCGACTCGCGCTGCCGCCCGGAGGTGGAAGAGATCGCCGACCGGCTGGGCGACCGGCTCGTCGAGCTCACCGGCTGCCCGCCGATGGTCGCCCACGCCGCCAAGATCGCATGGTGGCGCCGGTGGCGAACCGAGGAGTACCGGTTGGTGACCAAGTTCCTCGTCCCGAGCGCATTCGTAGCCGGCAGGCTCTGTGACCTGGACGCCACCGAGGCCTTCGTCGACACGACCCACCTTCATTTCAGCGGGTTGGCCGACGTTGCGAGAGCAACCTGGTCAGCCGAGCTCACCTCGGGGACCGGCGTAGAGCTGGCAAGGCTGCCCCGTATTGTCACGCCGACTGAACGTGTGGGCTGTCTCAGCGTGTCGGCGGCCCGGGACTGCGGGCTCCTGCCGGGCACCCCGGTGGCGGCGGGGCTCGGCGACACCGCGGCGGGGGCGCTCGGTGCCGGGATGGTCGAAGCGGGCCAGTTGCTGGATACGGCGGGCACTGCCTCGGTACTGGCGATGTCTACCATTGCGTTCAGGCCAGATTTCTCCCGGACGCTGGTGCAGATGCGGGGCGCGGTCCCCGGGCAGTGGATCTCGCTCGCCTACCTCGCCGGTGGCGACCTGCTCCGCTGGCTTCCCCAGGTACTGGGCGACCCCCCGCTGGAGCTGCTCGTTGAAGAGGCGTCGAGGTGCGAGGGGGGACGGCTGTTTTTCGTGCCGCACCTGGGAGGCCGCATCCTGCCCTCCGCGCCCCAGGCACGAGGAGCCTGGGTCGGCCTCGACCTTTCCCAAACCCGCGGCGACCTCACCCGCGCCGTGCTTGAAAGCGTCGCTTTCGAGTACGCGGGCTTCTTGGAGAGGGCCCTCGATCTCTTCCCGGACGTCGTGCCCCGTGACGTGAGGGTGATCGGCGGCGGCGCCGAGAATGCCCTCTGGAACCGGATCAAGGCCTCCGTTCTGGGCCTGGCCTACGTGCGCCTGGGCCGGGAGAGTTTCAGCTGCTGGGGCGCCGCCATGGTGGCTGCGGCGGCTGTCGGGGCTGTCGACGACCTGGCTGCGACGGCTCTGGCCGCCACCGCCGAGGCAGGTCGCACCGGGCCCGACCCCTCTCTGCAGTCCCTTTACGACAAGCGCAAACGCGACTACCGGGCCGTCATCGACCTGCTCGTTCCGTCCCACGAGGAGGTACGGGCATGAAAAGCCGGTTCCGCCTAGCCGTGCTCGGTGTCGGGCGTGTAGGGATGGTGCACGCACGCAACGCCACCGGGTCGATTCCGTCGGTCGAGCTCGCCTGCGTCGTCGACGCCGACCCCGAGGTGGGCAACAAGGCGGGCGCTGAGCTGGGAGTTCCGGTCTTCCCCGACCTAGAGCAGGCGCTCTCCGGGGCAGCTTTCGACGGGGTGGTGATCACCGCTCCCACTTTCGCTCATGCCGAGCTTGCTGTGCTCGCCGCAGGCGCGGGCAAGCACATCTTCTGCGAGAAGCCCATGGCGCTGACCTTAGAAGAGTGCGACTTCATGGCTGGAGCCGCGGAGAAGGCCGGTGTTGTGTTCCAGGTCGGTTTCGTGCGGCGCTTCCAGCCGGAGTTCGTGGAGGCGAAGCACAGGATCGAAGCTGGTGAGATCGGCACGCCCATGGTGGTCAAGTCCCTTACCCGCGGTCCGGGGCTGCCGCCGGCGTGGGCGCATGACCTGCGCCGCTCCAACGGGATGCTCGCCGAGGTGAACAGCCACGACTTCGACTGCGTGCGCTGGCTGGTCGGCTCGGAGATCGAGCGGGTCTACGCCGAGACGGCGAACTTCAAAGGCCGCGAGCGAGGTGTCGCTGCTCCCGATTTCTACGACAACGCGGTGGTCTCCCTCCGCTTTGCCACCGGCGCCATCGGAACCATCGACGGGACCTGCCCTGCTGACTA
The DNA here is from genome assembly GCA_003166375.1 of Acidimicrobiaceae bacterium. Classification (GTDB taxonomy): domain Bacteria; phylum Actinomycetota; class Acidimicrobiia; order Acidimicrobiales; family Bog-793; genus Fen-455. The sequence goes on from PMVZ01000263.1 coordinate 28,416, forward strand.
CGGCTACGACGCCCGCGCCGAGGTGCTAGGGACGGAGGGTCTGCTGGTCGTAGGGGGGAACCGCGCCATGCCCCTGCTCGAGATCCGCTCCCGTGGTACTGGGGAGACCCCGACCTTCGCGTCTTGGCCCCAACGATTCGAGCCGGGCTACCGCGAGGAGCTGGCCGCGTTCGTGCGGGCGGCATTGAGCGGCCGTGCACCTGCTGTTGGAGCTGGGGACGGGCGCGCCGCGGTGGCCGCGGTGCGTGCTTCCAACACCTCCTGGCTGGAAGGCCGCCCCGTGCTGGTGGCCGAGGGCGGGGCGGACTGATGAAGGCCCTCGTCTACCGAGGGCGGGGCTCGCTGGTGCTGGAGGAGCAGCCCCAGCCACACCCGGGAAAGGGCGAAGCGCTCCTCCGTGTGGACGCCTGCTCGATCTGTGGGACTGACTTGCGAATCGCCGCAGGGGACCACCGCTCCTACGCTGACGGCTCCGGGCGCATTCCCGGTCATGAGATCGCCGGGACCGTGGTCGAGGTGGGTGATGGAGCGTCCGCCGGTATTGGTGACAGGGTCTTCGTTGCGCCTAACTACGGTTGTGGCCGCTGTCGTGCCTGCCGCCGGGGCCAGGTCAACCTCTGCGACAAGCCACGGGCCATCGGCATCACCGAGGACGGGGGCTTCGCCGAGTACCTTCTGCTACAGCGCGACTTTGTGGACCAGGGCAACCTGCTCTGCTTTGGCGATGGCGTCGACCCCGGCGCGGTGGCGCTGGCGGAGCCTCTCGCGTGCGCGCTGCGCGGCTCACGGGCTTGCCACATCGGCGAGGGAGACGTCGTGGTGGTCTACGGCGCGGGCCCCATCGGCCTGTTTCACATCGCGTTGGCGCGCCTGGCCGGCGCTCGCGCCGTCGTGGTCTGCGAGCCGAACGTCGATCGGCGCCAACGGGCCCTCGCCTGGGGTGCCACATCGGCCCACGATGCCAGCTTCGATGAGCTGCAGGCAGCGCTCGAGGGCGCCGGCGCGACCCGGGGCGCCGACGTGGTGGTGGTAGCCGCTCCGGTTCCCATTGCCCAACGCCAGGCGTTGGAGCTCGCTGGTCCGGGAGGGCGCGTCAACTTCTTCGCCGGGCTTCCCCGGGAACGCTCCAGGGTGGAGCTCGACAGCAACCTCATCCACTACAAAGAGCTCGTTGTCACGGGGACTACGGCGAGCACCAACGAAGAGTGCCACGCCGCGCTCGACCTGATCGTCGACGGTCGGCTGGACGCGGGTTCCCTTATTGACGCGCGATTTGACCTGGCCTCGGCGCAGGACGCTTTTGGGCTCGCCGCCTCGGGCCGGGCGCTGAAGGTGGTGATCGAACCGTGACTGAAAGTGGTGATCGAACTGTGAGCTCGAAGCCCTTGGATCCGTTCACTCTGATGCTCGACTTCCGCTCTGGGGCCCTTGAACCGCACACCTCACGTACCGAGCGTCATGTTTCCGACATGCAGGGCGCCTACGCAGACGCAACGGCGCAGGAGCATCTCGTCAAGGGTGGCGACCCGCTCGTCTACGAGGTCCTCCAGTACGACATCCCCGAAGAGGTGGGACAGCTGATCTGCTGTACCACCGTTCTCCACCCAGGGACCGTTGGCGACGAGTACTTCATGACCAAGGGCCATTACCACTCGGTGCGGGACACCGGCGAGGTCTACCTCGGACTCCGCGGTCACGGTTATCTGCTCTTGATGACAGAGGAGGGCGGCAAGGCGGCGACTCCGATGGGCCCGGGCACTGTCGCCTACGTGCCCCCCAACTGGGCCCACCGTACCGTGAACACCAGCGAAGAGCCCTTCGTCTTCTTTGCGGTCTACCCGGGCCAGGCCGGTCACGACTACGGGACCATCGAGAAGACCGGCTTCCCCCAGCGGGTGCTGCGGACGCCGGAAGGAGCTGAGCTGCGGTGACCGTTGCGCCCGCCGACGGTCCTGTTGTGGCCGGCGTGCCAGCGCGCCTCGCTGGTGTGCAGCCGCGAGCGCTGTCCGACTGCGTGGTGGTCGTGACGCCCCGGTCGTTCGGCATGCACGACCCGGGCTTGCGGCGCCGGCTCGAGGGAGAGGTAGGCGTGGTCCGCTACCGTCCCGGCCCGCTCGCCGCAGCCGAGCTGGCGGAGGCCGTCTGCGATGCCGACGGTCTGCTCTGTGGCCTCGACCAGGTGAGTGCAGAGGTATTTGCGGGTGCGCCTCGGCTGCGGGTGGTGGCCCGCTACGGCGTGGCCGCAGACCGGGTCGACCTGGAAGCGGCGGCTAGGTACGGGGTGACCGTGACTACCACGCCGGGCGCGAACGCCAATGCTGTGGCCGAGCTGACCATTGCCCTTCTCTTCGCGCTCGCGCGCCCGCTGGTGCCAGGACGCGATCGAGCCCGGGCTGGTGAGTGGCCGGCGTTGAGTGGTGTCGAGCTTGCCGGTAGGACTCTCGGCCTGGTCGGCCTGGGTCGGATCGGCTCGCTGGTCGCCGGAAAGGCGGCCGCGCTGGGCTTGCGGGTGCTCGCCTACGACCCGAACGTGTCCAAGACCAATGTGGCCACTCTGGTCGGCCTCGACGCCCTCGTTGCCGAGTCGGACTTCGTCTCCCTGCATGCTCCGCTCACCGACCAGACCAGAGGGATGGTGGGCCGGTCGCTGCTGGAGCGCCTGAAGCCGGGCGCCGCCCTTATCAACACCGCACGAGGGGACCTGATCGACGAGGCCGGCCTCTTGTGGGCGCTGGAGGAGGGCCCCCTTCGGGCTGCGGCCCTCGACGTACTCGCCCAGGAGCCCCCGCCTCCTGACCATCCGCTCCTTCAGAGAGACGACGTGCTGGTGACGCCGCACATGGGCCCCCATACAGCGGAGGCAACCGCGGCGATGGGAGCCAGGGCGCTCGATGACCTGCTCGCCGTGCTCTCAGGGCGAGCCCCGAGGTACCCCGTATGAGCGCCCTCGCTGTCGGGCTGGGCGGGGAGCTCCTGCCCAAGGCGCTGCGCCGGGCGCGTGCCCGGGAGCAGATCAGCGCNNACGTTCATTGGCGTCACTACCGGCGAGTCTGCCATCAGGCGAGTGTTCCCCGCCTGGGCCGAGCACCTCGGCTTGGGGAATGTCGACATTTCCGGCCATGACCTGTCGTTGCACGCCCCGCCCGAGCGCTACCGCGAGGTGGTGGAAGCCATCCGCTCGGACCCGCTGGAGCTTGGTGGCTTGGTCACTACCCACAAGATCGACCTCTTCACGGCCTGCAGGGACATGTTCGACTTCATCGACCCTTACGCCGAGCTCTGTGGGGAGGTCTCCTCTTTGTCGAAGCGCGGCGGCCTTTTCCGGGCTCATGCCAAAGACCCCATCTCCTCGGGCCGCTCCCTCGACGAGTTTGTAGAGGAGGGTTACTGGGCCTCCGGCGACGCAGAAGCGCTCCTGTTTGGCGCCGGCGGTTCCAACCTCGCCATCAGCCTGCACCTGATGACCGGCCGCCCGCCGGAAGACCGGCCACAGCGGCTCGTGGTGGTCAACCGCAGCGCGGCCCGGCTCGAGTCCATGCGCGCTGTGCACGGCCGGCTGGGAGCCAGGGTCAAGGTGGATTACGTCCACAACGCCGACCCGGTAGAGAACGACCGCCTGCTCGAGACTGTGCCCCCGGGCTCTCTGGTCGTCAACGGGACCGGCATGGGCAAGGACAGCCCGGGAAGCCCGATCACCGACAAGGGGGTCTTCCCCGAGGCAGCCCTGGTCTGGGAGCTCAATTACCGCGGGGAGCTCGGGTTCCTCCACCAGGCAGAGCGCCAGGCAATGAGCCGGGGTCTGGTCATAGAGGACGGCTGGCGCTACTTCGTGCACGGTTGGACATGCGTGATGGAAGA
>PMVZ01000297.1:0-993 GCA_003166375.1 Acidimicrobiaceae bacterium
AACGCTCACTCGGCTGCAACGGCGGATGCTACCGGCTCGCCGGGAGCCGCACCCCGGCGAAGAGATCGTCCTCAGGAAGATCGGTGTCGACGAGGCTTCGCGCGAGGATGTAGTCGTCCTGGGGATGGATGGTCTTCATGATCTCCGGGGGCAGTCCGAACCAGTACTTCGAGGTCGGGTCGACCTGGGTCGCGTGCGCGAGCAGAGCCAACCGGCGAACGTCCTCGAAGCCTCTGAGGTCGATCGAGGTCGTGATCTTGTCGTCGTCGCTGGGACGTTCCAGCCAGCTCTCGTCGAAGGGCGATTCCATGCCGAGCTCGAGGAACTTCGCATGCGTGGCCACGATCCGCGCGTGCGACCAGACCGTGAAGTACATCTTCAAAGGCTGGTACGGCTCCCCCGCAGCAGGGAAGGCCGCCACGTCNNAAGGCACGCGGGTCGGAGTTCGCGTTCGAGCCCGGCATGCCCGAGTCGCGGTAGCCGAGCAGCACGACCTCCGCATAGCCGATGATCTCGGCAGCCAGGTCGAGCTCGCGGCGGCGGACCCCGGCGATGTCGGCGCGTACCTCGGGTGTGTCCATGATCGGGTTGAGGATGTCGCCTTCCTCGCCCCCGGTGCAGGTCACGAGAACNNGCGTGCACGCTCAGGATGCAGAGCTGGTCGTCCATGGCTGGCCACGCTAGTGGCGCGGTGAGCTGGAGCCTCCCGCCCGCCTATGCTGGCACCAAGACTGGCAAGGGAGCGCACATGGGTGTGATGAAGCGCCTGACGAACATCGTCCAGGCCAAGGCAAACAAGGTCCTAGACAAGGCAGAAGATCCCCGCGAGACGCTCGACCTCTCCTATGAGAAGCAGATCGAGCAGCTGCAACAGGTAAAGCGGGGGCTGGCCGATGTCGCGACAGCCAAGAAGCGCATCGAGCTGCAGGCTCAGCAGCTGCAGCAGGCGGCCTCCAAGCTGCAGAACCAGGCACGCCAGGCACTTGCGCAGAA
>PMVZ01000297.1:1079-2632 GCA_003166375.1 Acidimicrobiaceae bacterium
ACAAGATCGCCCAGATGCAGGCGCGAGCCGGCGCGGTCGACGAGCTCCTCGCCTCGGGGACCCTCACGGACCTGTCCGGGTCGTCGGACCCCATCCAGGCGGAGCTCGACAAGGCGGCTGCGTCCGGGGACGTGGAGCTTCAGCTCGCTCAGATGAAGGCCGAGCTCAATCCGCCGGCGGCCGCGCCGAGCGGTGCGCTCGGCGCCGGCAACGCGGGCCCAGCGGACGCCTCCGAGGAGCCGGTCGACGGCGAGCTCGTGCACGACGGGCCGCCGGCTAAGGGAGCGCCCACAGCCCCGGCGGACCCGTTCACCCTCGACGATGCGGGAGGCGCGTCATGATCGTGCGCATTCTCGGAGAAGGCCAGTTCGAGCTCGCGGAGAGCCAGATCGCCTCGCTGGAGGAGCTCGACCAGAAACTCGTGGCGGCCCTCGATGCCAACGACGAGCCGACCTTCCGGGCCGTGCTCACCCGGTTGGTACAGAGCGTGCGATCGGAGGGGACGCCCGTTCCCGCGGACCGTTTCGTGCCGTCCAAGCTGACGCTGCCACCCGAGACCGCGTCCCTCGCCGAGCTCCGCGAGCTCCTGGCATCAGAGGACGTCGGGGAGTCCTGAGGCCCTTGTCACCCCGCACTCGCTTTCCCGCAGACCGCGGGCTCACAGCCCGCATGATGACGACAGTCTTCCTATTGGGGCTCCTTTACGCAGTCTTCGTCACTGTGCTCTTCCTCGTTGGGGTCAAGCTCGTCTTCATCCTCGTCATCGCGTTCGTGCTGCTCTTCGTTCAGTACTTCTACTCGGACCGGATCGCGTTGTACTCGATGAAAGGCAAGATCGTCACCCGCGAGCAGGCGCCTCAGCTCCACGGCGTCGTCGACCGGCTGTGCGCGATGGCCGACATGCCCAAGCCCCAGGTGGCGATCGCGGACGTCGACATGCCGAACGCGTTCGCGACCGGTCGCGACCAGAAACACGCCGTCGTCTGCGTCACGACAGGCATCCTGCGCCGCCTCAACGAGCCCGAGCTCGAGGCCGTGCTGGCTCACGAGCTGTCGCATGTGGCACACCGTGACGTAGCCGTGATGACCATCGCCAGCTTCCTCGGGATCCTGGCCGGCCTGCTCACCCGCGTGCTCCTCTACGCGGGGCTGTTCGGCGGCTTCGGCGGGGGGGGCGGGAACAGGGGCCGCGGCGGAGGCGGAGGGGGCGGGGGCGGGGGCCAGTTGGCCATTCTCGAGCTCGGGATGCTTCTTTTCTCAGCAGTGATCTACGCGATCAGTTTCCTCCTCATCCGGACGCTGTCGCGCTACCGGGAGCTGGCGGCGGACCGGTCAGGGGCGATCCTCATCGGCCAGCCACGGCTCCTCGCCCAGGCTCTGGTCAAAGTGACAGGGGAGATGTCGCGTGTCCCGACGCGCGACCTCCGGTCGGCGGAGCACTTCAACGCCTTCTTCTTCGCCCCCGCGTTCGCCAAGGGCGTCAGTCTCTCCACATTGTTCTCCACCCACCCGACGCTCGAGCGCCGCCTTCAGCAGCTGACCGAGCTCGAAGC
>PMVZ01000082.1 GCA_003166375.1 Acidimicrobiaceae bacterium
CTCAGCTTCCCGAGGCCGGATGAATTTTCGAGGCTAGCTGGCTCCATCCTCCCCGTCGCCTGACTAGCGCTGAGCCGCCACCTTGTACGCGAACGGGACCCGTTCCGGCTTCATGAGAGCATGAGAATCGTGCGCAAGCTTGCTGCTGTCGTGGCGGCGGTCCTAGCTCTCAGCCTCGCTGCTTGCACGACAAACACTGCCAGGCCTACCGGAGTCGTGACCGGAGTTGCCTACGCCTGCGAGGCTTATTCACCAAGACCACCGGTGAGGATCCCCCATATGAAGGTGAGCCTCTACTCGGGATCGAAGCTCGTGGCTTCAGAGACGGTCCGCTCAGGTTCTACGTATCGGTTCTTGGTCGCTCCTGGTACGTACCAGGTGAAGGCCGCCGGGCCGTACCGTCCGCAGGACGTTGTGGTGCGGGCCGGGCGCAGGGTCACTGCCACCTTCATGACGTACTGCTGACTGGCCGACTCTCGAACACCGTCCTGGCTGGCTGGCTCGCTCACGCTCTGGGCTGGCTTGCCCGGCTCCCGACCGCCGTCCTGGCCGGCTGGCTCGGTACGCGTCGGGCGTGGACTCGTCACCCAGCCGACGCTACAACGGAAACACCACGGAAAAGGATGTGCTCGGCAGATAGCCAGGAGAACCCGAGTAGGTTGCGGACAGGAGCACAGTACTGGGAGTGCCAACAACCAATGACCCACCTCCCGTGCAATTGCTTGAAGAAAGAAAGAGAGTCGGTCCACCTTCGATGGCCTGAACAAAACAATATTCGCCGAGCGTGCCGGACAGCGAAACAACGGTCTGGAACCCCTGGACCGCGAATGTGTACCTCACAGTCCCTGCTGTAGCGAGAGTGCCGTTCGAAGCTGTCACCCTGGCACGGATCGGTGTTGGGCCGCCCGCGATCTCAACCCCGATTGTCACCGCCGTCGTCGTGGCAAGCGCCCCAGCCTCGTCGATGTTCAGGTGCTCAACCGTGGTGGATTTGCCGACTACCGTCACGGTGAGCATGTAGTCCTTCACCTTGGTCGATGTGTTCGCCTCGAACGTAGCCGGTCGAATGACTCTGCCGGTCGTGCACTTCACGGTCTCGTCGAATCCCGCGACCTTCGGCGACGACGACCAGGTGCATGTCTTGGCGTTGTGGGTCGCAACCGCCCACTTGATGGTGCCGCCACTGGCGGGGAGGTAGCGAGTCGGGACTGCTGCGGTACTCGCAGCACTTGCCAGCGAGGGAACGGCGAGGGACAGCAGCACCGCTATTGCAATAAGGGGACGGAGAACCGTTCGCATGTCGGACCTCCCCAGGTCATTTGTGGTTCGAGCATACGCCTTCCAGAGGGACTCCCCTGGTGCTGACACCTTGACCGACGACTTCGTGGAGACCCTCCGACGAGCGTGGACTCACCAAGGGGCGCTGTCGCATACGCCCCTTGACAGCCGTCCTGGCTCATCGCCGTCCTGGCTGTCTTCCCGACCCCCCATCCTGGCTGGCTGGCTGGCTCCCAACTGCGTCTGGCGGGCTGGCTCCGCTCACGCTCTGGGCTGGCTCCCAACCGCGTCTGGCTGGCTGGCTCCTGTCCCGCCTGGCTGGCTGACCCTGGCTCCTGCTGCGGTTTCTCCTGGTTGTCCGCCCTTTGTGCCCTGTTACCCCTCCCTCTCTCTTATCCCCGGTTTACGTTCGTTGGTAGGCCCGGTGGGGATCGAACCTGCGACCAAGGATTCATGAGCCCTGCCCATCGATTTTACGGCTGGCCGACGTTCGGTGATATGCACCGTGACCTGCTCAGACGTTCTCAGCCATCACCATCGCTCCCGAAATACGCCGGAGTTGTAGTCGCGTTGTAGTCTCACGTCGTGACCGGACTATGACGACCCAGTCGACTCCACCGGCTCACATCGCCAACGGGTATTGCGTGGCTACGACCTTCGCGCTCGAGAGGTACAAGTACGGGAACGGCGGAGGTGACTACGCCGACCCCAAGTCCAAAAAGGTCCATGCGGTCAAGGTCACCGACGGAGCGATAGCGACGTCCCAATACCGCGACGACGCCGTGCGATCTGCCGGTGGGGAACAGCTCTTAGGCGCGCGACTTCAAGTTGAAGTCGTCCAGCATGATGCTTGGAAGGACTGGCTGATTCGCGTACGTGACCGGCCCGAGCTTGCAAAGCAGACGTGCAAGCGGTGCATGGAAGCAACTGCTGGGCTCGCCTGGGAAGACGCCCGAGAAGGAGACTGAGAATCCCGCTCGGTTGCGGTCGGCCGGTCAGCTTAGGGAGGCCACGACATGCCCAGATACGCGGTCTGCGCGCAGACATACATGGAACACAGGCCGATCACGCACGGCGGAGAGCCAGTCAAGCGGCTCGACAGGTACCACCTCGTTGATCTCGATGTGACCGACGAGCTTTCGATTTGCGGCGTGAGCGTCGATCGTGAGTACTCCCAGCCGTCTTTACAGCGCTGGGAGACGTTTCGAGATTTGCGTTGTGTTGAGTGTGAGACCAAGGCTGGCGACGCGGCGAGGGAGCAAGTCGAGCGCGAGCAAGCCGAGAGCAGGAAACGTGAGCCGGACCACTGGCAGCCCTTGGCTTAGGCGCTCGCCGGTCAGCCCGCACGCCCTCCAATTTGGCCCCATCGAACCGAGCGCCCAATCGAGCCCCCCGGGCTTATCCTTGTGCGATGAGGCTGGCGCTCAGCCCATCACAACTCGACGTCGCGGCCGGGCACGTCGCGTACGAGGTGAAGATGACGGCGGCGCTGTACGCCTGGACCCTCAAGTTCGACAACGAGGGTCCCGCGGACCTTAAGAACGCGTGTCTAGAGGCGACGCTCTTGCATGTGCGGCTCCTCATTGAGTTCCTGGCCGGTCGGCCGAGCAAAGATGGGAGAAGCCGGCACCGGACCGATATCGAGCCTCTCGACTTCGTGCGCGAGTGGAAAGAGCCAGTCGTTTTGGATGGCTACTTGGACGTTGCCGACAAGCATCTCGCTCACNNGACACTTGAACGAGCGACAACGGTTACCGGACGCACCTGGGCGCTCGAGCGCATGATCGACGCGGTCCTGCTCGAGTTCCAACATTTTGTGGACGTTGCCGAACGGGAACCCAGTGTCTTCACTCCGATATTTCGCGCAGCTCTCGTCGAGGCGATGCATCGCAAGTCCCGTCCACCAGTGGTGTGGCCAGATCTTCCCTCGAGACCCGGTATGGCCGCGAAAGTCCAGATCGTGGATCGTTTCTGAGCCCCAGAAATCGTCGGCGAGGGTCTCAGTAGCGAGGGCTACTTGAGCTTCTCGGCCCAGGGCAGGTTCAGCCACGCCTCCACCTCATCGAGGTCTGCGTTCTCGAGGATGACCGCGTTCCGGTTCGGGTTGCTGAGGCACCACCGACCGTAATCAGGTGCCTGCCGGTCGCGCCGTCGGGACTTCTGCAAATGGAATCCCTGCATGGCCGCCATGCGCCGGAGTTGGTTCTCTCTGATCCTCTCTTCGGTCATACGCCTCCCTATTCTTGTCGCCCCGTCGCTCGTCCCTGATCCTTGTCGGCCCCACGAACCGGAAGCTCCTTGCAGCAAACACTCCGCATCGCCGCAGGGAGTGACGCGGACGCCTCGGTCGACGACACAACCGCACTCGGCGCGTCTGATCTCCACAGCCGCCTCCCTACTTGAGGCCGAACATCCGCAGGAGTCGCCCCGTGGCGCCCCTCGACTTGGAGTAGCTCTTTCTGCGCGCTAGGCGCTCGGCTGTCGCTACCGGACCCTTGCGGGCCGCACGGGGGTTTCTGCTGAACCGAGCTGGCCGGTAGAGATGGCTGGTGAGGCTACGGTGTCGCGGCATCGATGCCCTCAACCTGCTCAATTATTCGCCAGTAGCGCATGCATTCTCCGACGAGATGAAATACGGCCAACTCGGCCGCGCGGCGAGCTTGCTCGAAAGCCTCTAGCGCCTCGGTTGTGCCAGCAAGGGGACCGGTCGGCTCGACGGCGTCCCAAACCCCGATCGCTTCGCGCAGTTCGTCGATCACAATCCATCGCTCGTCTCTGCCCGTAGGGAGCATGTCCCTGCGTTGCTGTCTAATGCGCTGCTGCAAGGTCACGAACAGTTCCTCATCGCTAAAGGCGCCGACTGTCGCGTTATTTAGGCGAGGAGGCTGCGCAGCATCCAAGCGGTCTTCTCGTGAACCTGCATCCGTTGGGTGAGGAGATCCGCGGTGGGCTCATCGTTCGCTTTCTCGACGAGCGGGAAGATCGATCGTGCCGTTCGCACCACCGTCTCCTAGCCGGCGAGAAGCCGTCGCATCATCTCGACAGCATCCGGCAAGTCGTCGTCTTCGGGAATCGCGGTGAGAGCCGCGAACTCGTGGAAGCTGGCCGGTGCCGGTGCGCCGAGGGCGCGGATGCGCTCGGCGACGAGGTCAACGGCTAGGGCGAGTTCGTTGTACTGCTGCTCGAACATGAGATGCAGGGTCTGGAACATCGGACCAGTCACGTTCCAGTGGTAGTTGTGGGTCTTGAGGTAGAGCGTGTAGGTGTCTGCCAAAAGGCGCGACAGGCCGTCGGCGATCTCACGCCGTGTGGCCTCGTCGATCCCGATGTCGATCTGTACGTCGGTCATTGGTGGTTCCTCCTCGTAGGTGTCGATTAAAGATCTCTCGGTAATACCCTGACAGATCGG
>PMVZ01000104.1 GCA_003166375.1 Acidimicrobiaceae bacterium
CGCGTACGCGGTGTCGCACGAGACTGCCAGTGCCGTCGCGAGCGATCCTCCGCAGACTTCACCGGCGTAGTTCTGGAGCGTCTTGGTTGTCTGGGGCAGATGGATGAACGACGCATACGGCCATGCGATCGGTGCGATCGACGGGTCGTGGTCGAAGATGGATGCGGTCGTGACGACCTTGAATGTGGAACCCGGTTGAATCAGAAACTGCGTGGCGCCGTTCACAAGTGGCGAGGATCCGCTGTTTGGGTCCAAGGAGTTGTAATAGTCATTCGCAGTTCGGGCATTCAAGCTTGACATGCCGTTCGGGTTGAACGAGGGGCTGGAGTACATCGCTTCAATGTCCCCCGTCGTGGGATCGATGGCGACTACTGCGCCGCGGAAGTTCCCGATCGCTTGCTCGGCCACCTGCTGAACAGTCGGCGAGATTGTGGTCACGACTGAGTCAATCGTGACCTGCTGAACTAGAAGCCCTTGGAGGCCCGAGCCTGATGACTGATGTTCGGTGAGATAACGGTCGTACTCGTCATCGAGACCTGTCGTGCTCTCCGCTGTGGCGTCGTAGTAGCCGGTCACATCCGCGTACAGCGGGCCGTCTGGATAACGACGTTCATAACCCTGTGCGGTATGGACGGACTCGGCGAGAACGGTGCCATCACTAGCCAGGAGTTCGCCTCTCGGGTTCTGGTACCAGGTGGCCACCGGATTCTGGGACGGATTGTCGGGATTGGCGCGAAGTGATGGGGCTTCTCGTATCTGGAGGTTGTTCAGTTGCACGAAGAGGAGGACGAAGCAGGCGAGCATGACGAGTCCCAGGACGATGATGCGACGACCTAACTGATCAGGTTTCATATTGCTCCCGACCGGTCGAGTTGCACCTGATCCGGTCGTGCAGCCCAGAAGGGGATCGCAAGCACACCTGCTGCCTCATATCGTGAAAGCTTCCGGATGGCGACGGTTGCCGTCCTGTGACGCTAGTTCGTTGAGCCGCGAACAACGACTCACTCTGAGAGCCGTCGTAATCTGAGATCTCCTCTCCTAAGGTCAGGGACGAAGTGACGCTAGGCGCTTGGAATGGGTGCGCACCCTGTAGCTCTCAATAATTCAAAGGTCCCTGGACGAGGTCCGGTCAAGGCCCGCAAAACAATCCCGAAGCCATTCCTGTGACGACGGGATAGCGTGACCTTGACGGGTCCGGGGACGCACTCAGGAGCATGCTTGGAGATGAACCGACGTCGCCGGTGCTCAGGTGCGGTTCGTGGTCGAAAGGAAAGTGAACGTTGCCAAGACAGCCATCTCTCAATGTCACCGGAAGGCCTCTGTTGCCAAAGGTAGGAACGACTCCGATGGTGCGTCAGCCGTGTCGCCTGGTACTGCGCTCACGCGGACGGAGGCCGCATCCGACCAGAGGGGTACGGCCTCTATGTGCTGGAGGTCCAAGGTGAGGAACAGGTAGGCGTCGTCGGCCGACCAGCGGGCGTGAAGGTCGGACGCAACCGTCAGCGGGCGGGACTCGACGAGGCTGTCCGTGTGCAGGTTGTAGACAAACACCTCACTCAGAACCGCCTGGACCCCGGGGTAGCAACACGGCTGTACTGGAGGCTGCCGTTCGCTTCTGAGAGAGGCCGACGTGGCATCGGAGATGGCGACGACAGCGGCGAAGGAGCCGTTCGGGGCCAGGACGTAGCTTGAGTCCACATGCCAGCCGTTGGCCACTCTTGGGAGCACAGCGGTTCGTCCCGTGGCGAGATCGGTGAAGTTGTCGGGCGCGCACGGAGTCGAGTTGCACCCGTTCCAGAGCACTGAGTTCCCGCTGTCACCGTCCAGCTGTAGATACGGAGAGGCATACCCGTAGCTGGCTTCGACCCGGTTGCTCGCCGGGTCCCAGATGCTCAAGGTTTCCGGCGATTTCTCCAAGGCTGGGGGTTTCGAGGCCCGTGTCACGAGCAGTCCGGCAGGCGCCGGACCGTCGACAGTCCAATCGCACGGATACGAACGTGACCCGACGAGGACGCGTCCGGCGAGGGAGACCTCCTCGACCGTACAACCCGAATCGGCGGCGAGCGTACCGCCGAAACCGGGGTCGACAACGAGCCAGATGTCACCAGGCGTGAAGGCGTCGACAACATAGGAAGCCCTACCGAGCGTCCGGATCGACTGCGCGCGTGTCGGCGAGAAGGCGACAGCAGTCCCGACCTGCGGGATTGTCTCTGTGTCTTGGAGGCCGTTGACGGCTACGAGATCGTCGCCGCTGGCGATCCACGGGAACGTCTCCAAGGTGTTGCTGGAGAATGGCTGCACACCGTGGTGGGTGGCGTTCGCGGGATCGATGACCGTCAACTCCGTCGGTCTTCCTCCGCTCATAGTTCCTGGGAATCCCGCCGGCGAGACGAGGATCGATTGGGCGAGGGGCGCTCTTCCGGGGAGCAACGACGGGGGCGCCTCGAAGGTCAAACCCGGGGACGATTGTCCGTGGCGTGACGACAACGTGATGGCAACCGTCGCGCTTACGATCACGAGAACCATCAGGCTCGTGCCAATCAGCCACCGCCTACGTCGTAGGCGTCGTGCCTCCTTNNCTTAATGAGTGCCTCGGCGTCAGGTCCTTCACGCAAAGGAGGTGGCGCGAGAAGGGTCACTCCGACTCCTTTCGCAGCTGACTCAATGGAGCTAAGATTACTAGCACAATGGAACGTGTCAAGATCGACGTCTCACAACCGCTACCGCTCTACGAGCAGGTCGCTGCCGACATCCGGCGGGCGATCGCCGATGGTGAGGCGCGACCAGGTGAGCGCTTGCCTCTTGCGAAGGACCTAGCAACGGTTCTCGGCGTGAACACAAACACCGTGTTGCGCGCCCTGCGCGTCTTGCGCGACGAGGGACTTCTCGAGTTTCGCCGGGGAAGGGGGATCACCGTCGCTGGAACGCCCGAGCGCGGTGCTGTTTTGACCAAGGTGAACGAGCTTGTGAGGTTCGCCCGGGCGCAGGGCTATCGGCGCGAAGAGCTGATCGCCATGATCGAGGCCGCGACCTGACGGCAAGAGCCGGCGACGCCAACAATCGGTGTTCGGACACGCACCGACAAGGACGTCTCTGCGGTGCATTCTGGTCGTGCTCTTCGCGCGGTTTGCCCGTCGGTCGAAGTAGTCGAACACTTCTTCGTGACCGCGCTAAGTCCCCGCGATGCTGTTTCCGCCGGGGACGGTTCCCAGGAAGACAGCGGGACTGCCTCTTCGATCAGGATGCGTTCGCGTCAGCTCGCACCCAGTACAGGCGGCGGTGGTAGGGCAGGGAGAGAGGCGATCGAGGGCATCGAATCGACGACACTCGAGCCGAGGTAGACGGTCCAGGAGAAAACAGTGCCTACCGGATAACTAAGGCTTGACCCCGAAGCGACGACCGTCTCGTCCTCTCCGAGGAACATGCTCGTCGCCGGGTCGAATATCAGGTCGGTGCGCAGCCCGTCGGTGATGAAGCCGAGGCCGACGCCGGATCTCCCGTCGTGGTCGCTGACAGTTCCGAGCGCCACGACCCCGGGGATGGTCGCGGCGTAATCGAACAGCGCCGCCCGGACTGCCGGCGGGGCGTCCGACTCTCGCAGTAGGTCACGGACCTGGACGAAGTCCTCGGCAGGACCCGGAGGGCCGCTTTCGATGCTGCGGCTCGAGATCCGCTGGCCGAGCGCCACCGGGTCGGTCGGCAGGGTGGGGATGACCGAGTAGAGGGGATCGGGTCCGAGCTTGGAGGCCGAGGTTCCGGTCGGTATCGAGGGGCTGCCGTCCGCTACCCACGCAGCAGTGTCGGATGGGCTGAGGAAGCTCGGTGGGCCGAGGTTCTCGATCCATTCTCCATCGCGGCTCGAGCTCGCCCACGCCTGCTCACGATCGATCTGGAAGTAGGTGTAGCTCTCCTGCGACCCGTCCGATGGGCTCGCGCCGATACCGGCCGTAGGGGCCTTGTGCAGATAGCTGCTCTCGTACTGCATGTAGAGGTACTGGCCGGGCCCGGGTAGGGCGACCGGGGACTGGACCAAAGCGACTCGCGCGAGGCGGCGCAGTACCGACGCAGCAGCGGACGAGGACCCGCTCAGCAGGTTGCTTGTCACACCGACGGCCGCGGCGGCTAGGACGACCACCATGGCGACGCCTACGAGCACGCGACTGTGCCAGAGCGATCTCAGTGACTTCTCCGGCGCCTCGTCGTCTGTCACTGGTGCCGATACGCGGGCGATCTCGGCTTCCAGCATCGCAGTGGCGCGGAGCAGTACTGCTTCATCGGGTGCCTCAACTGCTCCGAGATGTTCGAGCAGCTCCAGGTTGTCCATCTCAGTTCTCCTTCAACAGCTTGTCTTCGGCGAGCAGGCCCTCTGCTCCGAGCTCGGCGCGCATGGCGGTTCGGGCGCGGTGCAGGCGGCTTCGAACCGTTCCAGGCGGAACACCGAGCACGAACGCGATCTCGGCCTGACTCAGTTGTTCCCATGCCACGAGGAGGAGAACCTCGCGCTCGTCGTCGGTGAGACTCTCAAGGGCCTGTTTCAGCTCCGGCCGGCGTGCCTCGGCGTCGAGCTGCTCATCGAGTTTGGGCCACGGATCGCTTACCGCAGTCGGGATTCGAGGTGCCCGCCGCGCGGTGGCACGCCAGTGAGCGCGGAGGACGTTGCGAGCTATGCCGTAGAGCCAGGGTCGTGCGTCGGGCCAGGCGTGGTCGTAGGTGGCGCGCGCCCTGAACGCCTGAACCCACACCTCGCCAAGAAGGTCGTCTGCCTCAGCGCCTCCCGCCCGTCGGCTCAGATACCGGTGGATGGCAACGCCGTGACGCCAAGTGAGTTCGACGAATGCGCTCGCGTCGCCGATCGTCGACCAGCTGACGATCTGCGCGTCCGTCTCTTCCATCGGCTGCCTCCTGACCATTCCTACCTGGTTATTGCGCGTCTCGGTGGAATGTGTTCGCCGGCGGTGGTCATTGGCAGGCTTCGTATCTGCGCGATACCCGCAAGAAGACGTGCTCTGCACCTTCAGCCGGGCGGCCAACCTGCCGCTTGCGTTGATGCGGTTGCCGAGTCAAGTGAGCGCGCNNGGTGCCCGCTTGCAGCCTGCGGCGACGCTTCAGACCCCAGCGTCCATACTCGCCCTGGCAAAGCTCGGCACCGAAGGGACCTTCTCCGCCGTCTATCAGCTCAGCGGCGGGCCGTCGAACACCAAGAACGAGATCGCGACGGTCACCGTCGCGCAGCGATCGCCGGCAGGAACCTCCCCCTCGTTCACCCGCGGGCTGGGGGAGTGGTCGTATCGGTTGGCGACCGCAGACGGCACGGACGTGGAATGGGTCGTGCACGGGAGCTCCTTGGAGGACTGTATGGCCCGGC
>PMVZ01000379.1:0-1309 GCA_003166375.1 Acidimicrobiaceae bacterium
CGGGTGACGCGATGACTCGGTGCCCTGGCGCCCGAGGTCCGCCGGGATGCGGATACCTATGGCGGCAACGACGTCGCCCAGTACGCACATCGCCGCGGACATCCTTTGCCCCGAGCACACGGTCATGTGGCGGGGCCGACGTTGACGCTACGCTCGGCCCGCATCCAGACCGTCGTGTCGGGCGGGACGAGGTCGCCATCAGGGCCATCGTTGTCACTGGTTTCCGACGAACGGGGCCTTCGGCGGCGGGGGCTGTCCGCTAGGGGGCCACTGGCCAGCAGGACGTAGTCGTGGCGGGGTAAGTCCACAGGCTCGTCAGCCAGGTTGGCCAGCACGAGGACGTCAGCCCCTCGCCAGTAGGACAGGATGTCCGCCGGTCCCTCGTTCCACACCAGGTCTGCCGAGCTGAGCGACGGCTCGGCCCGTCGAAGTGCCAGGGCTCTCTTGTAGAGCGCCAGCATCGAGCCCGGGTCAGACAGTTGCGCTTCCGCCGTGAGCGTCTTCCAGCCCTCGGGCTGAGGTAGCCACGGCCTTGCCCCGTCTGCGGTGAACCCGAACGGCGGCTGTTCGCCTGACCACGGCAGTGGTACTCGGCAACCGTCTCGACCTCTGTCGGTCTGCCTGGACCGCTGCCAAAAGGGGTCCTGCAGAAGTTCGTCGGGGATGTCCTCCACCTCCCAGAGCCCTAGCTCGTCGCCCTGGTAGATATATACGGTCCCCGGCAGCGACAGCGCCAACAGGGCGGCGGCACGGGCCCGGCGTGTCCCCAGTTCGAGGTCGCTGGCCTCGCCGATCCGCCGGTCGTTCATCCGGAACAAGGTATTGGCCCGCCCGTAACGGGTCACGTGGCGGACGACGTCGTGGTTGGAGAGCACCCACGTGGGCGTCGCCCCGAGCCCAGCGTGGGAAGCCAGAGTGCTGTCGATCACCCGCCGCAGCGCCGGCGCCTCGAAGGCGCTGCATAAGAAGTCGAAGTTGAACGCCGAATGGAGCTCGTCGTCGCGCAGGTACAAGGCGAGGCGCTCGCTGTCGGCGAGCCACACTTCGCCTACCAAGAGGCGGTGGTCCGCGTACGAGTTGGCGACCCGGCGCCAACTCCGGTATATCTCGTGGATTTCGTCGCGGTCGACGAACGGGTGCTGGCCCGGAGGGCCGTCCTCCTGGCCGCTGACGACGTCAGCCAGGTCGCGGTGCTTGGCCAGCAGGGCGGCCGAGTCCGGGAACGTTCGGCTTCCACGAGCTGCAACTCAGGGCAGTCCGGATCTTGGCCTTCGTGTTGATCGGTCTTCGCGGCCTGGTAGCGAAGATC
>PMVZ01000379.1:1339-11987 GCA_003166375.1 Acidimicrobiaceae bacterium
CGGTGGATTTCGGCCCAGTCCGACTGGCACTGCCGATCATCGGCGCACCCATGCCGGATGTCTGCGGCGCGGAAATGTGCCGAGCGCTGGCTGCCGTAGGTGCCGCCGGCCTTCTCCACCGGTTCCAGTCGATCGCCGCCCAGGTGGAAGGCGCTCTGAGCGTGAATTTGGCGACTGATGCTGCAGAGCTCACGCCACCGGAGCTCGGGGCGGCCATCGGCGTCACCGGCGATTTCCACGAGAGGTTTTCGGCCCTCTACGAGGCCGGTGTGCGTGTGTTCTGTCTTGACACGGCCAACGGAGCCCACGTTCAGGTGGACGCCGCGATCACCTGGTGCCGCAATCAGGTGAAGGACATCTTTGTGGTCGCGGGAAATGTAGCCTCAGCCGAGGCGTTCAAGTGGCTGGAGGATCACGGCGCCGATGCCATACGTGTAGGCATTGCCGGTGGCTCGGTATGCGAGACCAGGACGGAGACCGGTGTGTTTGTCCCGACTCCGTATGCCGTTTGGGAATGTGGACAGGTCAAACGCCACGCGCTCGTCATTGCGGACTCGGGTGTCCGCACTCCCGCGGACTTTTGCAAGCTGTTGGCGTTAGGTGCCGACGCGGTCATGCTCGGTTCCGCATTGGCGGGGACTCGGGAGGCGCCGGGTCGCGTCATCCTCGTCGACGGCAGCAAGTTCAAGATCATGCGCGGCGCCGCTTCGTTCTCCGTGCAGCAGGAATTCGGCGGCCAGCAGCCCGAGTACGTCGAAGGTGCTGAGACCATGGTGCCATACAAGGGGTCGGTGCTCGATGTGACCTCGCGGTACCTAGCCGGCTTGCGAAGCTCCATGTCCTACATGAACGCGAGGACGCTCGAGGAGTATCGGGCCAACGTCGACTTTGTGTTCCACCACTACCGCGCCGGCGTACGCGGAGGGTGAGCGCGTCGATCACCGCCCCACGAGGCGACCCGGCTGCGACAGGGCACATCTTCGCGAATTATTCAGTCGTTCGCCCCGATCGGGGCACGCTAACGTTCATTGATGGCCGGAGGTCCCGATCCCGCCGCATCTAAGGGCGGTGCCCCTCCGCAGGTGAGCCTCAGGCAACGCCTGCTCGCGCGCCGGGAGCACGACTCGGAAAAGGCGCCCCTCCGCGACCGCCTGCGCAATCTCGTTCTCAAGCCGGCCGAGGCCGCCACGGATTCCACAGCCAAGGGTTCGCATGGGCCGGCGACCCTCGAGGAGTTGGAGGCCGAAGCCAGGTCGGCCAACGACAAGGAGCGGTTCATCGGGCTGGTGGCGGCACCGCTCGCCGCGGCCATCGGCATTCTCGTGATCAGCGCCCTGATCGTCAATGACCCACCGGCCCGACTGAAAGACGGTCAGATCGACACGCTCCATGTGGGCCTGTCGCTCTACCACGACCTGGGCGGCGTGATCCTGGCCCTTTCGGTACTGATGTTGGTGACTGCCATGTGGCGCAAACGCCTGTACCTCGGCATCGTGACGGCCCTCTACGGACTCGCCATTTTCAACCTTCACTACTGGGGCTTCGGAGTCCCGTTCATCCTGTTAAGCGCCTGGCTCTTGGTGCGCGCCTACCGGCTGCAGCGCGATCTGCGCGAGGCCACCGAGGGCAGTCCGTCTCGCACCGGTGCCCAACGCCGCGGACGCGGGGCCACGCCGCGCAGGTCATCTGCCAAGGCCAACAGTCGTTACACGCCACCGAGCGGAGCTCGTAAGCGATCGTCGGCACCCAAGCCCGGGAACAAGCAGCAAGCCCGCTGACCGCCGGCGGTCCTTCCGGGGGAACGGTTGGGCGGGGGCACGACGCGGGGTCGTACCGATCTGGGCACGCTATGTCGCAGTGACCGACGGAAGCTGAACCGACTCCCTGCCGATGTTCCCTCGCTTGACGAGCACGGCTCCCGCGATTAGCCCGAGGATGACAAGCAGGACTGCCGGAAGAACGAACACCCTCCATGAGCTGTGCTCGGTCGCCATGTCGCGAGGCGTGGAGAGGAGCGCAGGGTCATCGGGGACCGCAACTGCTCGGAGCGTCGTCCCGGGAGAGTAGAACGTGCTTCCTGGTATGGCGTCGCTGAAGCGATGGCCGTCAAGGGTGAACGTCCCCTTGCACTCGTAGCCGGCGAGATTGCTTCCGCTGCCGCCCATAAGGCCGAGGCACCCGGACACTGTGACCTCGACGGCGACGCCCTGCCGGTGCAGACGGGTGATCTGAGCGTTCTTCTGAATTCCGGCGGCGAACAGAACGATGACGGTGGCGGCGAGAGCCATGAGGAAAGTGCCGACGACGGCGTGTCCCACGCGGCGGACGTCTACCTCCACGCTGGCCCCCCGAAGAGCCATGACGGGCTCTCCGGGGGTACCGATGCGCCCCGTTGTCACCTCGGAGTCACCGAGGCCGGTCCCTCGGGGGCCGGTCGTCCCGCCGCCGTTGTCGGCCAGTGCATCAGCTACACCTTTCGTTCGTCGCCGTGCCACAGCCCTCGGGCGATCGGAGGATCGTACCGGGGACGCCGCCGCAGACAGCTCAGCGGCTTGGAGCGCCACTCCTGGTTCGCCAGCGTGGACGGTCTCGTTCGGGCGCAGGTTCACCACGGCGCCGAACCAGGCCCCTCCCCTCGTCCAGTTCACACACTGTTAACGCGGGCGTGACAGCACAGAAACCCCCAGCCTTCATTCTTGGCACCTACCGGCGGGCAGCCGCCTTTATCTTGCCGCATCCGGTGCTTTGGCACGCTCCTGATGGGGGAGGACTCGGGACGCATTGATTAGGAGAGGAGCACTCGAGCCGTGCATCTGCTGTTCGCGACAGTCCCCGTTCCGTATCCGAGTTGGCTGAACCCGGCCGACAACACGTGGCAGATAACCGCTGCAACCTTCGTCGGCCTCATGAGCCTTCCTGCCCTCGCGGTCCTTTACGCCTCGACGGTGCAGAAGAAGTGGGCGGTGAACGTGCTCGCCATGATGTTCGCCGGGTTCTCGCTGGTCCTCGTCGCCTGGGTGCTCTGGTCATACAAGATGGGCTTTGGTGCCACTTCGATCGGTGGAGGAGTGAGGAACGGGATACAAACACAGCTCTCCGGCGTCGGATGGGTAAGACACCTCTTCGAGAACTTCGTCGGCAAACCAGGTGGCATCACCAGCAGCGTCGGTGAGCAAGGCCAGGCAGTCTCGGCGGCCAACACCGCCGTCCCCTTCCACTTCCCAACGTCGTCGCTCGCCTACTTCCAGTTCGTCTTCGCCGCCATCACGCCTCTTCTGTTCCTGGGAAGCGTGCTCGGCCGTATCAAGTTCAGCGCCTGGTGCCTCCTCGTGCCGCTGTGGTCGACCTTCGTCTACGGCGTGGACGCGTTCATGTTGTGGGGTGGCGGCTACATGGCGCAGGAGGGCGCGCTCGACTTCTCGGGTGGCTACGTCATCCACATGTCGGCCGGCGTCTCGGGCTTCGTGGCTGCCTGGGTCCTCGGACCCCGGCTGCTGCGGGACCGAACACACGCCATACCCAACAATCTTGTCATGGCGGCTGTCGGAGCCGGCATCCTGTGGCTGGGCTGGAACGGCTTCAACGGTGGGGATCCCTACTACGCCGGGGCGAGCATGGCTGCGGCCGTGATCAACACCAACCTCGCCACAGCAGTCGGCGTCCTTACTTGGATGGCCCTTGACGGCTGGCTCTCCAAGGCGAAGAAACCCACATTCCTCGGCGGCGTGAACGGCATGATCTGCGGCCTGGTCGCGATCACACCTTGCGCGGGCTGGGTCAACGGTCGGGGTGCCATCTACGTCGGCCTAATCGCCACCACGATCGTCTGGGTGGCCTGGAACTACCTCTCTCGAGTACGGCCTTTCTCGCAGGTGGACGATGCCCTCGGAGTCGTGTACACCCACGGCATCGCCGGCTTCACAGGCGGCGTGCTCCTTGGGATCTTCGGAGACCCGAACATGATCCAGTACGGATGCGGTCATCTGAACGCCGCCGGGCAGGTCGTCAACACGTCGCAGTCGGCCTACGTGGCGGCTCACGGGACCTGCGTACCGTTCTCGGTAGCCGGCCTGATGTACACCGGCTCCGGCCATCAGCTGTGGGAGCAGTTCCGAGCCGCCTTGTTCGTCATCTTCTGGTCAGCCTTGGTGACCTACATCTTGATGAAGCTCATCGGGCTGGTCCTCAGAGGTTCCCGTTACAGCGACGAGATACTCGAGGTCGGCGACATGGCAATCCACGACGAGGAGGCCTTCCCCGAAGGAGTCAGCCCAGAGGAAGCGGAGATCATGGAGGAGGCGCTCGTCATGGCGGGCATCGGCGAGGGCACGCCACCGGATCCTGGACTGGCACCCAGCACTCATCCCGACGTCCCGAACAGCGGTCGAGAACCCTAGGGGTTCTTGGCGTAAGTGTCATGATCAGGACGCGCGACCCGACAGTTGTCAGGCTCCCACGACAGGACCAGTAGTGGGAGCCTGACCGTGTCCGGAGGCAGGACGAAAGTGGGCCGACCATCGTTTGGGAACTTGAGGTCCTCGCGGGGATCGCCATGGCCGCGTACTTCCTCGTCGCAGGCATCGCGTATCGACGGCGTCGTTCAAGGCTGGTGACTCGGAACTGAGCGAGTACCGTTCTCCGGCGGAGGAGAAGGGCTTGCGGGGCACGCGTCCTTGAGCCTTCCCTTAGCCGGCTCGACGACGTGAAAGGTCCGCAATGGTCAACGTCTTCCGATACCACGAGATCTCCGAGTCCTCCCATCGGATCCTGAACCCGCTGTCTTTCGACAAGGTGCTGCTGCTCGGTGACATATGCCGCATCGCGAAAGGCACGCGGCTGTTGGACCTCGCATGCGGAAAGGGCGAGATGCTCTGCATCTTCGCGAGGGACCTCGGTGCCTCAGGCGTCGGCATCGACATTCACGCGCCGCATCTTGCAGACGCTCGAGCAAGAGCCACCGAGCTCGGAGTCGAGCGGGCTGTCACTTTCATCGAGGGTGACGCCGGTGATCCACCGGAGCTCGGTGGAGGCTTCGACATCGTGAGTTGCATCGGGGCCACATGGATCGGTGGTGGGTTGTCCGGCACTCTCGAGTTGATGCGACAGCGGGTCGTGCCCGGCGGGTGGCTGCTCGTCGGCGAGGTCTACTGGGCCGAGCCTCCTCCTCCTCACGTCAAGCAGAAGTACGCGACCGGCCAGGGATTTGCCGACCTTGCCGGCACCTTGGACCGCTTCGAGGCTGCCGACCTGGAGCTCGTCGAGATGGTTCTCGCCAGCCCCGAGGACTGGGATCGCTACGCGGCAAGCCAGTGGCTCAATGTCTCAAACTGGCTCGCCGCCAACCCTGATGACGCGGAGGCGCCCGAGATCCTCGAGGAGCGCAACACCTCTCGACGCGACTATCTCGCCGACGAGCGCCGCTGCCTCGGATGGGGCGTTTTCGTTCTTCGAGCGCAGGGGTAACGGTCCCGTCCAGAGCCGGAGGTGCTCTTTTCCGGAGGAACTGAATCTCGAAGCGTTATTGGATCAGAAGGAATGGAGATCAGGATGGCCGCTGTGCCACACCAGAAGGATCACCTTCCCAACGACGCTCGAGCCCCTGATCGGACCCCAGGACCGGCTGTCGCATGAATCAGATCGGTTGTCGCCCATCACATAGAGCTCGCCTGCTGGGACCTTGAAGGGGNNAGCGCGATTACTCGCTTGACGAGATCGTTCTGGCCGGCGACCACGCACATCGTGTCGGCAGGAGGGCGGGCGAACACGACAATGTCGCCTTCGTGCAGGTCGTGCCAGTTGAAGAGGAACTTCTGAACGAGGATTCGATCACCGATCTCGAGAGTGGGCTCCATCGATCCGGAGGGGACGAAGAAGGCCTCGAACGCGAAGGTGCGGGCCCCGAGGGCGAACAGCACTGCCACCGCGACAACGACCGTCCACTCTGCCACGACGCGCCGCCGAGGATGCCCCCGGGTCGAGGCTGAGGACGATGTCGGCTCCTCGCTCGACGGGGTCTCGGGTCTGGCGCCGTCAGCAGCGCCGGCGTCGCGAGATCTCATCGTCGTGGTTCGCCGAAGTCTTCGAAGATACGTGGATCGATACGGAGGTCGCGGACAAGGCATTGCCGCCGACGACATAGAGCGAGCCGCTCGGAGTGGTCGCACCGCCTCGTCGGCTATGACCGACGTCCCAGACGACGTTCACATGGAGACCCCGGAGCGTGGGCAACGCCGTGCTCACGGTCTTGCCGAGGAGTCCGCTGCAGTGCAGCATCTGCCCAGGGCCGAAGAGGTTCGGTGAACCGAAATACGCCTCACCAGCCTTGGCGGGACGCCCGACGAGCACCTCCGCACTTCCGGGGTAGCGCGAAGGCAGCGCGATCGCGTCGATGCATCCCGGGGCCCCGCCGGCACATGGTCCTGGCATCTCGCGCAGGACCGCCTTCTCGCCGGCCACCGCCGCGCTCGGCCTGACGGCCAGGATCGAGCCGACCTGGCTTGGAGAAGACGGGACCTCTTCGAGGCCAACGTTGAAGTGATGCAACTTGAACACCGACTCCAATTGTCCAGCCGCGTCATTGCGGTTCGAGATCGAGGCGATCACCTCGTTGCTGGAATCGGCGCTAGCCGGCGTCAGTGAGTCCAAGAGCACCAGTGGGAGTCCTATAAGAGCTGCGCCCACGAGCAACGCTGCCACGGTGGCACCGAGACGCCGAGTTGGCCTGACGACCAACTGTTCGCGGGCAGCGCCCCTCAGGTAGCTCCACGCAACCGAGACACCCGAGGTACCGTCACGCACGAGCAACGCGGCAAGTTCGATCGCCTCGTCACCGTGGCGGTCCCGCCATCTTGTTGGGTAGCACCGGACGGCTGCCTCGATGAGCCGGTCGTGCGGGGGTCTCGTCATCAGACTCCTCCAAGCGCGAGTCGCAGTCGACCTACGGCACTGACGCGGTCCAATGAGTCGAGGTGGTCACGTAGCGCCATCGCCCCCGCCGAGGTGATCCGATACGGGTGTCGCCGGTTGTCGGCCGGAAGTGCCTCGATGAGTCCGAGATTCTCGAGGCGGTCGAGCGCTCCGTAAAGGGTTCCCGGGCCGAGCTGCAGTCCCGCGAACTCCTTTACGTCCAGAATCAGGGCATAACCGTGCTTCGGGCTGTCGGCGAGGCTCGTGAGGATCAGGACCGATGCTTCACCCGCCCTGTGCAGAACTGCTCGCCCAATGTCGCCTTCGGGCTCGCGTCCCCTAACGGACATTTCGATCTCCTAGTACGACGGCCAATATATCGGTCGACGTAATAGTAGACGGCCTCGAGCGCGTGGGTCAACAGCAGGCCCGCGCAGCCTGGGTGAAGCGGCCGCCGCCACCCGCGGGAGACACGTTTCACCGGCGGCTGGATGCCGCACCTGACGACGTGGGGCCCGTCCGGACGCCCGCCTCATTTCCAGCGGAAGTGGACGAATACCCGTCCGAAGTTGCGCGAGTCCTTCTCCACGCGGTCGTACTGGGCCTTGATTTCTTTTTGATCCAGGAAACGCAGGACCCGTTTCTTCAGCTGACCTGATCCCTTCCCCGGGATGATCTCCACCACCGTCGCTCTCGTCCGCACTGCCTCCTCGATGACGTCGAGCAAGGCGCGGTCGATGTCATGTCCGCGGTTGTAGACATCGTGGAGGTCGAGTTTGAGTTTCACTAGTTCCGCCTCGAGGCCGCGTCCTGGGCGGCGACTACATGGCCCTGCGAGCAACTTACCGATCCCTGACCCCACACCAGCCGCCGGCGCGAGGTGCCGAGCCGGACGTGGCTGTCTGCGTTGCGCAACCTCCAGAGAGTGTCGACCCCGCTGCCAGGCATGCCGAGACGTGTAGGCCGCTCGAAGTACCCAAACGGAAATGCCCCCCCACCTGGGACAGGTGGGGGGGCATGCTTGCTGGGCTCGCACGGGCGGGGGGTCACACCCGACGAGCGCGGCGAACTAGCTGGCGACCGTCGTGGTCGTTGTGGAGGTGGTAGAGGCGGTGGTCGTGACGGGCTTGAAGATGTGGATGTGGTGGGTGTTCAAGGCGATCGCTTCGATGGCCTTGACGTCGCCCTTGGCGATGGCAAGATCCTTTGCAACCTGGCCGAGCTGGTAGGTCCAGGTCTTGATCTGGCTCTCGTTGCCGGGATAGCCGGCCGGAGTAAGAGCGAGG
The DNA here is from genome assembly GCA_003166375.1 of Acidimicrobiaceae bacterium. GTDB lineage: Bacteria > Actinomycetota > Acidimicrobiia > Acidimicrobiales > Bog-793 > Fen-455. The sequence goes on from PMVZ01000379.1 coordinate 9,532, forward strand.
GCATCGGCTGAGACGCCTGTAGTCAGCGACGTGGCCGCGGTCACCCGAGAGGTGATGTCGGCGAGCAGGTCAGAGGCGTGCNNGCCGATTACCAGACCTACCTGGGCGGTTACCACCGCGTACACCCTTTCGTCCGCGACGACGGCCGTGCGCACCGTGTTGAGCTCAGCGTAAGTTGTTGCCGCGGCCGCGTTATTGGCGTCGGTCGCGAGCGCGGTCTGCTCGTTCGTGATGATGGTCGTCAGCGCTGAACGGTCCGGGACGGTGACGTTGGCGGCGTTGACGATCTCGGTTCCCAGGAGGGCCAGTTGGACCTGGCGGGCGATGATCTGGTGTTCCAGGGCCTCCTGCGCTTTCTGGAACTTTACGGAGCTGTTGGTCTGCAGTGACTGTGCCTGCACCGAGGAAGCAAAGATGAAGCACATGCTCGCGGCGGCGATCAGGGCGATGACTGTTGCTTTGGTGGTGTGTGGTCTCATGAAGCCATCGTAACAGTTTTGAAACACATTTGTCAACTAACGGTAGCGAACGAGGCGCCTCGCCGCCGCCCGCTCCGAACTCTCACCGGTCTACGCAGTCGCGCCTGACGGTCCTCCAGCGCCGGAGAGAAGCGCGGGCAGCTCATCGATCCGCGTCAGGGTCCTCAGCCGGGGTGAGGACTGATGGAGCGAGAATCCGCTTTCGTGCAGCGACTTCAAGGGGTAGGGCACCAGAACAGCCCACCCTCGGACCGCGACGACCGGCCACACGTCGGAGACTTCGCTGTTTCCGACCATCATGAACTGCTCGGGCTCGATCTNNTCACCCTTGGTGATCAGGGCAAGGCGATAGCCGTCGGCGAGGAGGCGAAGCGTCTCGGCCACGCCCGGGAGCAGGTCCGCCGGCCGGGCGAGCATCTCTCGGCCGGTCTCGAGCAGGAGCTCGATATCGGTCATCGGCACCTTGCCATTGCTCACCTCGATCGCCGTCTCGACCATGCAAAGGGTGAATCCTTTGACGCCGTATCCGAACAGCTCGCGGTTGCGCCCCTCGATTTCCTGCAACCGAGCGAGGACCTCCGCGCCCGTGGCGTGAGCGACGAGCAGATCTACGAGCCGTTCCTGCGCTCGCGCGAAGGCNNTGAGTGCTCGCTTGCCCTTGACGGTCGCACCGGAAGTCCAGGCGGCGCTCGACGCGGGACGACCCGTCGTGGCCCTCGAGTCGACGATCATCAGCCACGGCCTGCCGCGGCCCCGCAACCTCGAGGTCGCCTTGGAGCTGGAGGCAATGCTTCGGGCAGCGGGGGTCGTGCCGGCGACCGTTGGCGTGCCGGCTGGCCAGCCCACAGTCGGACTGGACCCGGACCAGCTCGAGACGCTCGCGACGGCCGCAGATGTAGCCAAGGTCGGCGTTCGCGAGCTGCCGCTCGCGGTTGCGGCCTCCCGGCACGCGGCGACGACTGTCGCTTCGTCGACGACACTGGCCCGCCTTGCCGGGATCCGCGTCTTCGCCACCGGCGGGATCGGTGGTGTCCACCGCCGCGCCAGCGAGACTTTCGACGAGTCTGCCGATCTTGCGACTCTGGCCCGGACTGCCATCACGGTCGTCTGCGCCGGGGTGAAGTCGATCCTCGACGTCCCGGCGACCCTGGAACGCCTCGAGACGCTCGGAGTCACCGTCGTCGGCTATCGGACGCTGCGATTCCCGGGTTTCTACGTCGCCGACTCCGGCCACGACCTCGACTGGGCGGTTTCCGAACCGGAGGAGATCGCCGCGGTCATGCGGGCCGCGGACCGGCTCGGTCTTGCCAACGCGATCGTGATCGCCAACCCAGTGCCGGTCGAGCACCAACTGGACCCGGAGACTCACGACGCCCTGCTCGCTGACGCGCTCGCCGCTGCAGATCGAGACGGGATCCACGGCAAGGCGGTCACACCCTTCCTCCTCGACCACCTCTACCTGGCGTCCGGCGGGGCCAGCCTCGAAGCGAACATCTGGGCGGTGCGCAACAACGTGGCGTTGGCGGCACGGATCGCGCGGGCCTGGGCCGAGACAGACGAGTGACGCGACCGCTGGTGGTCGTGGTTGTCGGCGACGTCATCAACGACATCATCGTGCGGCCGCAGGGACCGATCGATGTCGGCACGGACACGCCGTCGGAGATCGAGCGGTCACCTGGTGGTTCGGGTGCCAACCAGGCCGCGTGGCTCGCAGCGCTGCGTACGCCGGTGCGCTTCGCCGGCAGGGTAGGCGCGCCGGACGCCGCTTACCATAGGGCAGCGCTCGAACAATTCGGCGTCGACACATGGCTCACATGCGATGACGCCGTCGCCACGGGCACGATAGTCGTGCTGGTGTCCGCGGACGGCGAACGCTCGATGTTCACAGACCGCGGGGCCAATCGCGGCCTTCGGGCTGCCGATCTGCCGGCGCGACTGCTCGACGACGCCCGGCTGTTGCACGTCTCGGGGTACCAG
>PMVZ01000288.1 GCA_003166375.1 Acidimicrobiaceae bacterium
AGCACGGCGCGCCGGTCACGGGAGTCCGCCGCGGCGCCGGAGAACACGACGGCCAAGATGCCGGCAAGCGGGCTCATGGCCGCGGCGAGGGTGACCAGGACCGGCGATGTCGTGAGGCGCTCCATGATGAAGCCGCCGACGAGCGTGACCATCCAGACGCCGGTGTTGGCGAACAGGCCCGTCCCCTCGAGCCACCGGTATGCCCGGCTCCGCAGCGGAGCGAACAGTTCCGTCACCTAACCACCGGACACCAGAGGAAACGCACGAGTCAACTCACGCGTGAGTCGGCCCGGGTCGTACACAGACTCGGTAGCTCGGGAGCCGACCAGTTGGACTGGCATTGTCTGACGGCAACGGGCGGCCGCGAACGCTGCTGGCGTGACCTGTTCCGCACATCACTGCGGCCGAAGCGAGCTGGGCAGGGGCAAGTTGTCGCCAGCCACTTCTACTTCGACGACGTGGGCAATGTCGGCAGACGAGCGTCCGATGCGGAGCTGGTAGGTACCAGAATCGACGTACCAGCCCGGCTGGGATCGGTGTAGTGCAGGCGGGACCCGGCCGTGGTGGAACACCGTTGCCGGCATCCGGGCAAGAAGCGACGGCCAATCCGTGTCAGCAACGTCGTAGTAGGCGAACGATCGCTCGTTGAGCTCGAGTGACACCGTCGTCGTCTCGCCCGGGTCGAGCCACACCTTGGCGAAGGCGCGCAGTTCCTTCAACGGACGGAAGCGACCGCCTGGCCGAGGCAGCCCTCGTTCTGGAGGTGACACGTAGAGCTGGACGACTTCGGCGCCCCGGCGCTGCCCGACGTTGGTCACCGGGACTTCGACGCTCATGCTGCGACCCGGCTCCAATGTCGGAGCGGACGTGCGCGGTGCACCGATCTCGAATCTCGTGTACGAGAGCCCGTGGCCGAACGCGAAGCGCACCGGCAGTCGGCGCGTGTCGTACCACCGATAACCGACGAGCAGGCTCTCGCTATAGCGGACCTTGCTCGACTCACCGGGGAAGCTCCCGAACGCCGGCGTGTGCTCTATGCACACTGGAAGCGTCGTCGGGAGCCGCCCACCCGGCTCGCTGTCGCCGAAAAGCACGTCGATGATGGCGTTCGCCAGCTCCTGCCCACCGAACCAGGTCTGGATGATCGCGCCCGCTTGGTCCGCCCAGCCGAGACTGATCGGGGAGCCGGAGTTGACGACAACGACGCTGCGAGGATGTGCTGAGAGCACGCGTTTCACCAGCTCGTCCTGGTTGCGCGGGAGATCCATCGTCTCGCGGTCGTAGCCTTCGCTCTCCCACACCTCGTCGGTTCCAACGATGAGGACGACGGCATCGGCTCCCTCGACCGCACTCACCGCCGCTTTGATGCTTGCCTCATCCGCGACTCCGTCGCTTGCGACCCCGCGCGCGTATGTGATCTCGGCTGCGTTCCCCAGTCGCTCGCGAAGCACGGTCAGCGGCGACAGCACATAGTGGGGTGTGACGCTTGCGCTTCCACCGCCCATGACTGCGAGCCGCTCTGCGTTCGGTCCGACGACCGCGATGCGACGAATCCCGGAGGCCTCGAGGGGGAGGAGACCGTCGTTTGCGAGGAGGACGATCCCGTCGGCAGCGGCTCGGCGAACGAAGGCCCGATCCTCCTCCCGGTCCTCGGGATGCTCACCGACCGGTACGTCGTCGAGCGCGCCGACCCTGTCAAAGACCGTGAGCATGCGGTAAACCATCTTGTCGAGCTGCGTCTCGTCCAGTTGGCCCGAACGCACGGCGTCGACGAGCGCCGGGCCGAACGCGCGCGGCGGGGCCGGCATCTCCAGATCGAGGCCCGCAGCAGCTGCCGCGACTGTTCCTGCGATGCCGCTCCAGTCGGTCATCACGAATCCTGCAAAGCCCCATTCCTTGCGGAGGATGCCGTCGAGAAGTCGGGCGTCGTCGGGGACGAAGCGTCCATTGACCCGGTTGTAGGAGGTCATGACCGCCAGCACGCCGGCGATCCGGACTCCGTACTCGAAGGGCAAGAGATACAGCTCTCGCAGGGCCCGCTCGTCGATCTCGGACGAGGAGGTATTGCGCTCGTGCTCGACCTCGTTCGCGACGAAGTGCTTGATCGTTGCCACGACGTCGTTCTTCTGAACACCATCGATGTATGCGACCGCCAGCTTCGCGCTCAGCACCGGATCCTCCGAGAAGCACTCGAAGTTCCGACCCCAGAGGGGGTGACGGTGCAGGTTCACAGTTGGCGCGAGGAGGATCCGGCAGCCCTTCTCGAGAGCTTGCCGGGCGACGATCGCGCTCGCCCGCTCGACGACCGCCGGGTCCCATGTCGCCCCGAGCGAGGTTGCCGAGGGAATACAGACAGAAGGCGTGATGCTCTCATGGGCACGGGTGTCCCCACGAGCGCCGTTCGGCCCGTCGGTCATCTTGACCGACGGTATGCCGAGTCGAGGGAAGCTCGCGGTGCGCCAGTTGTCGATCCCGACGGTGAGCGCGGCCTTCTCCTCGAGGGTCAGTGCGCTCGTCAGCGCGGCGATATCACGCGAGAAGCTGACTTTGACCCTGGGATCAGGTGTTGGCATGACGAGTTCTCCTCTGTGTCGAAGGCTCCTGCGACTCGGGTAACCGATCGTAGGGGACGGGCTTGCCGGTGTCGGGATTGACGGCCCCCNNGGGGGGATCCGGGGTGCTGGTATCAGGGGACACGATCACTCAGTCACCCCCGAGGCGGCAACCTATTTACGATCACTGTCGACCCACACTCAGTATGCGCCCGAGTCATCGGTGCTACCTAGGGCCGAACGGCACATTCTCGCGACGGGCCGGGAGAACACATCCTGCCCGCTGCGGTCACAGTCGTCCGCCTGTAGCACTATTTCGACCAGGCCCCTCAGCCATTCCAGCGTCCCGGCTTTTCGACTGATGCCACATCCCTGTAACGGAATCGGCATTGCAGTGCCCCAGGGGTCGAACCAAAATCAGTTATCGGTTCGAGCGCGAGCCGGGGGATTCTCCGGTCGCCGGCCGTGTCGTCGGCCGAGAACGGCGCATAGCAAGGACACTTCTGAGGCTTGGGGGCGGACGATGCTCGAAAGCCAAGAGGCTTTGCCTGTCGAGACCGGCAGGACCGGTGACGTTGTCTTGACCTGTCCTGCGAGCTGGGCTTTGTCACGGTGCCGAAATTCGCGACGGCACTCGCCCGGTGGTGTCACCCAGGCCGAGACATGTCGTCGTCGACGTCGGGAGCGTTCTCTTCCCCACGCCAGAGCGTCAAGTCGACGACGTCGCAACCGAGGTCGATGCGCGGAGCATCCTGATAGGAGGGAGGGCTTGTTCTCATGATCGAATCGGACTTTCGCCCCCTGAGAGCCCGCGACAACGTCCGCGCGCCCACGGTCGCCTACGTGCCGAACGAGCTCGGCGGCAAGTACGCCGGCTACCTCTATCTATTGGCGAGTCCGGAGGGTCCGGTGGTCAGCGTCCCGGGGATCGTAGGGGGCATGGACGACTCGGAGCCTGACAGTGCCAGCGCCGAGGCCCTGATCGGTGGTCCGATCGGACCGTGGGAGCTGCGCACAGATGGGTGGTATGCCGAGATCCAATGTTTCCCCGCGTACCGCCAGACGGTCGAGACTCTGCCTCCTTGCCAATCTGAAACGAGCTCACGCCGCAAGTTCGCCTAGGGGCGGCTTCGATGTCGGAGCGGCACCGCGTCCGGCCTTGGTGGCCGCGCAGCCGTGAGCAGCCGCTAGACCATTGGACGGGTGCACGGCTCATTGCTTCCCTCGCAAGGCAACAGGGGTCGTGCATCCACTTTGGTTACATTGCTTTCGGCCGGTGCCCGGGCTGACGGCGAGATACGTAGGTCCGGGCGCAGGTCCCGACAGAACGCGGCCGGCTGAGTGCCGCATGGTTCTCGCACCGGTGCTTGCGGCATCATGTCGAGATGCAGGACTACCTCCAGGTCAACAGGGCCAGCTGGGACGAGCGGGCTCCTGCACATGCAGCCTCGCCCGGCTATGCCGTCGAGCACTTCATCTCCGACCCTTCCTTCCTCTCCAAGGTGGTCCAGTTCGACCGACCTCGCCTCGGCGAGCTCGCCGGTGTCCAGGGAGTCCATCTTCAGTGCCACATCGGGACCGACACGATTTCGCTCGCGCGCCTCGGCGCTCGGATGACCGGCCTGGATTTCTCGCCGGCTTCGCTCGCTGAGGCGCGCAGCCTCGCGCAGAGGACCGGGACGTCGATCGAGTTCGTCGAGGCTGACGTCTACCGTGCCCTCGAGGTGCTCCAGCCGGCTTCGTTCGACCTCGTCTACACCGGCATCGGAGCCCTTGGCTGGCTGCCCGACATCGCACGTTGGGCTGGTGTCGTCGCCGGTTTGCTCCGGCCAGGTGGACGGCTGTTCGTCCGAGAAGGCCATCCGATGCTTCTTAGCATCGACGAGACACATCTCGATCGTCTCGTCGTCGACTACCCGTATTTCCAGCGGGACGAGCCGCTCATCTTCGAAGACGGTGGCACTTACGTCGAGACCGAAGTGCAGTTCTCCCACAATGTCACCCATGAGTGGAACCACGGCCTAGGCGAGACCGTCACAGCGCTCCTCGACGCAGGCATGGAGCTCACCGGCCTGGTCGAGCACGACAGCGTCCCATGGGAGGCGATCCCCGGTGGGATGGTCTTGGACGCTGCCGGCGAATGGCGGCTCCACGACCGACCTTGGCGCCTCGCAGCGAGCTACACGCTCCAGGCGCGCAAGCGCTGAGTCATCCGGACATCTGAGCCGGTTGCTCCATCTGGCCGGCCACCAAGGCCGCGTCGCAGCCGATCCCGCATTCCCGACCTCGGTTCAGGGAAGCGGCGGCCGAAACGGTCGTCGGCTCAGGTTCGCTCAGGTCACAGAAAACGAAGCCGTCTCGCTCGACGATCCGGCCGATCTCGACGTCTATGGGTGAACGAAATCCCGGACCGTCCCAGACGAAAGTGTGGAACTCGCCGTGTTCGCCGCAGGGATCAACTCCCGAGGGAAGCTCGCCGAGCAGCTCAGCGTCGAAGCATCGGCCGGCGAATTCACCTGGTAGCTGTGCTGGGTCCACGCAGGTGATCACCGCCTTCAAGCCTGACTCGAGCATTTCTCGCGCTAGGACGTTTGTCGGCCGGTCCCAGAGCGGGAAGACCGGGGAGATCCCCGTTCCGGCGAGACGGTCTTCTCGATAAGCGCGCACGTCCCGGAGGAACAGGTCGCCGAAGATGACGTGGGTGACGCCGTCAGCGCGCGCTGCGGCAATTGCCTCGGCCATGCGTGCCTCGTAGACCTCGTTCGAACAGGGCGAGGGAATGTCGACGGTCACAAGCGCCAGACCAAGGCGATCTGCCTCCCTTCGGAACGTGTCGCGTCGAGTGCCATCGCGCTGTCTTTCCCGCTGCTCCAGCTCATCCATGCTCTCGGGCGTGTTGCCATCGGCTCAGTCAGGCAGTTGGCATCACGCACGGGTACGGGCTTCAGAACGCGGGTCGCTGACCAGCGTGCCGCTGTGGAGGGCGCCGACCATGGCCCGTTCCCGCCAGGGCGCGGTCGAGTCATACAGCTCCTGTTCGGTGTCAACGGTCGACACCAGCACTCCTGGTACGTTGCGCCGCAGCCGGCCGATCGTGACCCCGGCGGCGCGCACAAGAAAGGCTGGCCAACAGCTCTGCGCCGCTGGATCGAGAGCTACGACGTCTTCAAGACGAACCGCTCCCAGACGTTCGTGGCACGGCAGGACCCAGTCAATCTCATGCAGCGGTTTACGGACGACGGCGACATCGCCGTTACAGGGTCCTTCGCCGCCGTCCGCCTAGCCCCGGTTGCCGCACCCGCGATGCTCGTGGCCTACGCACGCGATGCGGAAACCACTGCTACTGCCTTCGGCCTGCTCCCCGCGGATCGCGGCGCGAACGTTGTGCTGCTTAGGCCCTTCGACGAGGTCGTGTGGGAGCGGACGATGGTGGCGGAGGCGATCTGTTACGTCTCGCCTTCGCAGGTGGCGGCTGACTGCCTCACCGGGAACGGCCGATGCCGTCTGAGGGGGAGGCGTTGGTGACCTGGATGGTGGAGAACCAAGCGGAATGGCGGACGCCCTCGGTGAAGGACGTGACACCAGTGGAAGAAAGTCGTGATGGTTCCTGAGCCGCTTGATCCCCGTTATGTGCAAGCCCGCCGGGTGCTGCTCGACGCACTGTTCGCCCTTGCGCCGCATCGTGCGGCCGTCATAGTTGCCGGAGCGCAGGCGATCTACCTGCGCACGGGCGATGCGGACTTCGCGATCGCGCCGTTCACGATTGACAGCGACTTCGCGATCAACCCGTCCCTGCTAGGCGACAATCCTCAACTCGAAGCCGCGATGCGCGGCGCGGGGTTTGATCTCACACAGTGGCCCGAGGGTCACGTCGAGCCCGGTACCTGGGTGACACCAGCCCTGGTTGAGGGTCGTCAGGAACTAAATTTAATCCCCGTTGACCTCATCGTTCCGGAGGGCGCTGCGCCTCCCGGAGGGCGGCGGGGAGCACGCCTTGGAGTGCACGGCAACCGCGCAGCGCGCCGTATTCTCGGATTGGAAGCGGCGCTGATCGATCACTCACCGATAGAGATCATGCCGCTCGACGCCGCGGACACGCGGCGAATTGCGACGCGGTTTTGCGACCTCTCCCGCGGCCTGCCGAGCAGCCACGACCCTTGCATGGGCGATGGGCTTGCCTTCCTGAGGTCTTGGCGCGAGGTCCTCTGTGACCGCGAAGCTGCGGGGAGTCCGTGTCGGAACGCATCCGACGGGCCGTGTCGACACGTAGGCGAGTGGTGGGTAGCTACCATTGCTGTGTGACCGAGCTGCGGGTTACGGTCCCCGACGAGACCGCCGAGCGCCTGGCGAGAGAAGCTGCTGATCGAGGCACCTCCGCCGAGGACGTCGCGGCCGAGGTCCTGCGCCTTCACGCCCCGCTACGGCGAGGCACCAGCCGGTTCGGTTTCATCGGCATCGGTCAGGCGAGGCAGGGGTTCTCTGCCAGACAAGCCGAAGAGAGGCTGGAAGCTGAGGGGTTCGTCTCAGCCCTGTCGTCCTCGTCGACACTGGACCTCTGGTAGCGGCTGCTCTTCGCGATGATCCAGACCATCGCCAGTGCGTCGCCTGGTTCGAAGCGGTCCGCGAGACGCTCGTCGTTCCTGACCTTGTGATCCCGGAGGTGACCTACCTGCTCGCGGCAGGAGCCCGGACGAGCGTGGAAGCCGAGTTCCTGCGAAGCCTCGTCTCGGGACAGCTCGCCATCGAACATGTTGGCGACGTCGACCTCGAACGCGCCGCTGAGCTCGTAGAGACCTACTCCGATCTCGCTCTCGGAACCNNGACCGCAGGCACTTCACCGTCGTGCGACCGACCCACGTTCTTTCTTTCGAGCTGCTTCCTTAACCGCACGCCCGGCGCACTCAGCTGCGAGAATCTGGGCGATGACCAGCGGGGTCGCCACAACGAACCGTTCGTCGGCGCGCGCCTACTGCCGAAGACACGCCTTCGCGCGAAGCTCCTCATATGCACACCTCGGCACCAAGGTTCGCGAACGTTCGCCCAGGTTGTCGCCGATGACGTACGTTCCGCACCGCGTGGCGCTGGCCTCCGTAGTCGGGCGCTTCCACGACCCAGCCACGGTCGAGTTCCTGAGCGTCGCCGGCAGGGTTCACCGCACGGCGATCTGTCGATCGGACGTCAGCAGCGACGAGCCTCGTGAGCTGGGCG
>PMVZ01000397.1 GCA_003166375.1 Acidimicrobiaceae bacterium
CGACGCCGGTCTCGACGGGATGATCTTCATCATGAACGATGCGCAGGACCTCGACCCTGTCCGCCTGGCCGGGAAGACTCTCAGCTCCGCTTTCGCCTGAGCACACGCCTGTAGGCGACGCTCAAGCAGAACCGGCCGGCATCAAGACGTCGTGAGCCGCGTCTCGTACGAGGGCCCCCAGCTCCGCGGACGGCACGTCGGGGAACATCTTCTCCGAGAGAACGAGCGCGCCCATGACGGCCCCGAGGGCGCATGCCATCCGGACGCGGTCGCGCAGCGCGATCTCCGGATTCGAGAGGACCTGCTGGAACAAGGCTTCCACGTCCTCGTGGGCGGCATCATGGCGCAGCCGATGCAGCTCGTCCAGGGCGACCTGGTTGCGCTCGAAGAGGACGAAGAGCGGCCGGTGCCCCAGTATCTGGTCGACGAGCCGATCCAGGATCCCGACCGCTAGCTCGGGAGACATCCCCGCCGGGTCGATCCCGCTCAGGGCACCGCGCCCGAACTCGTGCAGCCGGAGATGGAGCTCGATCAAGATGTCTTCCTTGCTGGCGAAGTGATAGTAGATAGCCGCCTTCGAAAAGCCCAGTCGCTCCGCGATCTGGCGCAGCGAGGTCCTCTCGTAGCCCCGCTCGGTGAACAGTTCCAGGGCAATGTCGAGAATCCGTTCCCGCGTGCTGCTCTCCTCAGCGGACCCGGGTTCCGGGCCCGGCCCTGGCTGTGTCCCGGTCCCGGTCTGCGACATGGGCTTGAGCATCTCCGTGATTCTACTTGACAGCAGGTAAGTAAGACACTTACCATGCGGCAAGTTAGTAATCCTCCCAGAAGGACCGGCTCAGAACTCATGGCGAGCGATTCGATGATCCAAGCCGAAGGCCTGAAGAAGCGCTACGGCGAGACGGTCGCACTGGCCGGGATCGATCTCGACGTGCCCGCCGGCGCCATTCTCGGCATGCTGGGACCGAACGGCGCGGGAAAGACGACTGCTGTTCGTATCCTGACGACTCTGGCCCTCCCCGACGGGGGTCATGCTCGGGTCGCCGGCTTCGACGTCGTCACGGAGGGGCCCCAAGTCAGGCGCAACATCGGTGTCACCGCACAGGATGCGACACTCGACGAGATGCTGACCGGTCGGCAGAACCTCGTCATGATCGGGCGCCTGAGCGGACTGCACCGGGCCGAAGCACGGGTGAGGGCACGCGACCTGCTCGAGCAGTTCGACCTTGCCGATTCCGGCAACCGGATCCTGAAGGATTACTCGGGGGGAATGCGCAGGCGCCTCGACCTGGCGGCCGGCCTGGTGACCCACCCGCCGGTGCTGTTCCTCGACGAGCCGACCACAGGGCTCGACCCGACGAGCCGGGTGCGGATGTGGGGCATCATCCGCGAGCTCGTCGCCGACGGCGTCACGCTTCTGCTCACCACGCAGTACCTCGATGAGGCCGACGAGCTTGCCGACCGGATCGTGGTCGTCGACCATGGCCGGGTCATCGCCGCCGGCACGGCCCCGGAGCTGAAGACGAAGATCGGAGGGGCACGCCTGGAGGTGACGCTCAACGCGCCCGATCCGGCAGCGGCCGGCGCGCTCGGGCCGTTTGTCGCCGGCGCGATCCAAGTCAGCCACGACGGCCGGCGGCTGCGGGCGCCGGTCCGCAGCGGCGACGGACTGGCGACCACGATCGTGCGTGCCCTCGACGAGGCGGGCATAACCGTCGACGACGTGGCCCTCCACCAGCCCTCTCTCGACGATGTGTTCTTCGCTCTCACCGGCCACCCGATGTCAGATCGTGCGAACGACGGAGAACCCGAGGTCGAATCTTCCGGCGCCGAAATTGAGGTGGCGCTCAGATGACCGCCGTTGTCACCCGGTTGACGCCGGCCATCGCGCCGTCGCGCTCGCACCGGCTGGTTCGCCAGCTCAGCAATGTCTCCGTGCTCACCGGGCGCAATCTCGTACACATCGCGCGCGAGCCGCTGCAGCTGTCGGACGTCACGATCCAGCCCGTGCTGTTCACCGCCTTGTTCGTCTACGTGTTCGGCGCCGGGGTCGTCCTTCCCCACGGAGGCACCTACGCGAGCTTCGCGATCGCAGGCATGCTCGCGCTCAACCTGACGACCTCGGCGATGGGCACGGCGGTCGGGCTCAGCAACGACCTCAACGGCGGGATAATCGACCGCTTCCGGTCGCTGCCCATGTGGCGGCCGGCAGTGCTCGTCGGGCGGTCGCTCACCGACCTGTTGACCGCTGTGATGTGCGCCTTTTTCGTGTGCATGACAGGCCTGCTCGTCGGTTGGCGCCCTGAGGGCAGCGTGGAGTCGACAATTGCCGGCTTCGCCATCTTCCTGTTCTTCAGCTACTCGCTCTCGTGGGGCTGTGCGTGCCTCGGCATCGTGAGCAAAGGACCCGAGTCGGCCCAGGGCGTCGGGCTCGTCGTCCTGTTCCCTCTGGCCGTCGTCTCCAACGCGTTGGTCCCGACCGCGCACATGCCGGCCGTGCTACGCGTCGTCGCCGACTGGAACCCGGTGAGCGCGGTGACAGCCGCGTGCCGCCAGCTCTTCGCCAACCCGAACCCTTCCGCGGCGATGCACTCCTGGCCGATGCAGCACCCCATTGTCACCTCGCTGATGTGGTCCATCGGGATGCTCGCCGTCTTCGCCCCGTTGGCGACCCACCTCTTGGTCCGGCGCACACGCGGCTGACAAAGGCCCCTCAGGACGGAAACGGCGGGCTCACGCGCCGCCCCAGCAGGCACAAAAACAACGCGTGGAGCATCTCGGCCGTCGCGCCCCAGATCACGTCCTCGCCCAAGTCGAAAAAATGCATCGTCCAAGCCGGATCTCCGGCGCGGTCCCATCGCTCCTGCCAATAGCGGCCCGGGGCGACAAGCTCTGCGAGCGGCACAACCAGGACACAATCGACCTCGTCTGGGTTCGGCTCGAGAGCCGGCCGACCCCGCGCTGCTCCCACGAACGGAAGGATGGGAGCCGAACGCCGGGGACGGGCCAAGCTCGAGAGCTCGCCGAGCACTTCGACCGCGTCCGTGGTGAGGGCCACCTCCTCTTCCGCTTCGCGCAGCGCTGCGGCGAGCGGGTCCTCGCCCGGCTCGATGCGGCCGCCCGGGAAGGCGACCTCGCCCGGGTTCGCGCGCAAGTGTGCCGCCCTGCGGATGAGCACGACCGAGACGGGCGAGTCGCTGTCGCTCTCGTCGCAGGGCACGAGCACGATGAGCACGGCCGCACCGGCCGCACCGGCCTCGCCGGCGGCGACTTGCACACGCTGGGTGCCGGTGCCGGCCGCGCCGGCTGCGAACACACGCCGCGCAGCGCCCATGGTGAGCTCCAAGGCGGGATCCGCGACCTCGAGCCCGTCAAATGGAGGGTCGACCCGCCTAGCCCATGCAGGCCGGGGGATCGCTTGGCGGGCCACCCGCTGAGTGTAAGCCGGAGCCTGATCGCGCCGGCAGCCGGGCACGAGGCCCGGCTGCCGAAGTCGTCCTTGAGGCTGCTGGGACAGGAGCTACATCATCCCCATGCCGCCGCCGGCACCCGCCGTAGCAGCGGAGTTGTCGGCCTTTTCCGGCTTGTCGGCGATGAGCGCCTCGGTGGTGAGCAACAGGGCGGCAATAGACGCCGCGTTCTGCAACGCCGAGCGGGTGACCTTCGCCGGGTCGATGATGCCGGCCTTGACCAGGTCCTCGAGCTCGCCGGTGAGAGCGTTGAGGCCGATCGTGCCCTTTGCACGCTCGACCTCTCGCACCATCACGGCGCCCTCGAAGCCTGCGTTGATGGCGATCCACTTCAGCGGTTCGGCGAGCGCACGCCCGACGATCGCCGCACCTGTGGCTTCGTCGCCGGTCAGACCGGCGATCGCCTTGTTGACCGCTGCGCGGCTACGGACGAGGGCGGTGCCGCCACCGGCGACGATGCCCTCCTCGATCGCAGCGCGGGTCGCGGAGAGCGCGTCCTCGATGCGGTGCTTCTTCTCCTTGAGCTCGATCTCGGTCGCCGCGCCCACCTTGACGACTGCGACACCGCCGGCAAGCTTGGCGAGCCGCTCTTGGAGCTTCTCGCGGTCCCAGTCCGAGTCGGTGTCCTCGATTTCCCGCTTGATCTGGGCAATCCGGCCCTTCACCTCGTCGGTGGCGCCTGCACCGTCGACGATCGTCGTGTCGTCCTTGGTGACCACGATGCGCCGCGCCCGACCCAGGAGGTCGAGCGTCGTGTTCTCGAGCTTGAGCCCGACCTCCTCGGAGATGAGCTGAGCACCCGTGAGGACGGCGATGTCACCGAGCATGGCCTTGCGTCGCTCGCCAAAGCCGGGTGCCTTCACCGCGACGGACTGGAACAAGCCGCGGATCTTGTTCACCACGAGAGTGGCGAGAGCCTCGCCCTCCACGTCCTCGGCGATGATCAGCAACGGCTTGCCCGCCTGCATGACCTTCTCGAGCACGGGGACCAGGTCGTGGACCGAGGAGACCTTGCCGTTGACGATGAGCAGGTAGGCGTCCTCGAGGGTCGCCTCCTGGCGCTCCGGGTCGGTCACGAAGTACGGGGAGAGGAAGCCCTTGTCGAACTGCATGCCCTCGGTGAACTCGAGCTCGAGCCCGAAGGTGTTGGACTCCTCGACCGTGACGGTCCCGTCCTTGCCGACCTTGTCGATCGCGTCGGCAAGCACCTCGCCGATGGAGACGTCCGCTGCTGAGATGGCAGCCACCTGCGCGATCTCCTGGCGGCCATCGACCTCTTTGGCCTGGTGCTGGATCGACTGGACGGCTGCGGCAACTGCCTTCTCGATGCCACGCTTCAGCGACATCGGGTTGGCTCCCGCAGCCACGTTGCGAAGGCCCTCGCGCACCAACGCCTGGGCGAGCACCGTCGCGGTGGTCGTCCCGTCGCCTGCCACGTCGTTGGTCTTCGTCGCGACTTCCTTCACGAGCTGGGCGCCCATGTTCTCGAAGTGATCCTCGAGCTCGATGTCGCGGGCGATCGTGACACCGTCGTTGGTGATCGTCGGCGCGCCGAACTTCTTGTCGAGCACGACGTTGCGGCCCTTCGGGCCAAGGGTCACTTTGACAGTGTCGGCGAGCTTGTTGACCCCGATCTCCAGCCGGCGTCTCGCATGTTCGTCGAAAACAAGCATCTTGGGCATTAGGAGATGACCTTTGCCAGCACGTCACGGCTCGAGAGGATGAGGAGCTCCTCGCCGTCGTGGGTGATCTCAGTACCTCCATACTTCGAGTAGACGACCTTGTCGCCGACGGCCACGCCCATTGGGACGAGCTCACCGGTGTTCTCGGTGCGCCGACCCGGGCCTACCGCGAGAACTTCACCCTGTTGGGGCTTCTCCTTCGCCGTGTCGGGGATGACAAGGCCGGATGCGGTCATCTCTTCTGACTCGCTCGGCCGAACGACGATGCGGTCGTCCAGGGGCTGCAACTTCATTTCAGGGGCCTCCTGTCTGGCTCCGTTAGCACTCTCGACTTACGAGTGCCAACGATACCGTCAGTGAGCGTCGCTGGCAACCTCGCAGGCGGAGTGCTACCTCGAGGTGCGAAGCTGCAGGTCAGGGACTGCGCCGGCGTCAAGCGGCGTCGGTCCGGACCGCTCGAGCTGGAAATAGCCGGCCGCCGCGATCATCGCGGCGTTGTCGGTGCACATCGCGCGGCTCGGGAGATACGACCTCATCCCCCGATCGTCGAAGACCTCGGCAAAACGTGCCCGGAGCGACGAATTGGCCGCCACTCCCCCGGCCAGGCAGGCACCCCGAGCCCCGATCTCGGTCGCCGCCGCGACGGTCTTCGCGACGAGCACGTCGACCACCGCCTCCTGGAACGACGCCGCCACGTCCGCGTTCGTCACTTGCGGATGGGCCCGGACGTAGCTGACGACCGCCGTCTTGAGCCCGGAGAAGGAGAAGTCGAAGGCCCCCGCGGTCGACGCCCTGGGGAAACGGATCGAGGAAGCATCGCCCGAGAGGGCCAACCGGTCGATCTCGGGACCGCCCGGGTAGCCGAGCCCGAGATAGCGGGCGACCTTGTCGAACGCCTCACCTGCAGCGTCGTCGACCGTGGCCCCGAGCACGCGATAACTGCCCGGCGCGTCCAGCGCGACGAGCAGGGTGTGGCCACCGGACACGAGGAGGACCACCACCGGCAACTCGATCTCGGGTGCCTCCAACATCGCCGCGTACAGATGTCCCTCGAGGTGGTTCACCCCGACGAAGGGCACGCCCCAGGCAAGGGCGAGCGCCTTGGCAGTGCTGACGCCGACAAGCAGGGCCCCGATGAGCCCGGGGCCGATCGTCGCTGCCACGGCATCGATCCCGACCGGGCCGGCGGGATCCTCGAAGCTGCGCCCACGGCGGTCGAGGCCGGCACCGGCCAGGGCATCGGTCACGACCGGTAGCGCGAGCTCGACGTGCGCACGACCTGCCAGCTCGGGCACGACCCCCCCGTACCGGGCGTGCAGGTCCACCTGGCTCGAGACGACGGAGGTGACGACCGTCCGCCCGCGCTCGACCACCGCCGCAGCCGTCTCGTCACACGAGGTCTCGATGCCGAGGACGCGGCCGCGGGCGGTCACTTCTCGGGCGCAGCCGGCGCTTGACCGGCGCCGTGTGGCGGGCCCAGCGGCCTGAGCCGAGCTTCGATCCCTTCGAGCCGCAGGCGGTAGTCGTCGGTGTGGATGTCGTGAGCCCACATGACGAGCGCGTCCTCGTGCACCTCGGAGTAGTAGTTCTTGCGGACGCCTGCCGGCACGAAACCGAACTCGTGGTAGAGGGCCTGAGCGCCCACGTTCGAGACCCTCACCTCCAAGGTCAGGTGCTGCGCCGAACGCTGCCGCGCCTCCCGGGCGAGCTGGAGCAGCAGCCGGCGTGCGACACCATGGCGCTGCCATTCCGGGGCGACGCCGATGTTGGTCACGTGTGCCTCGCCGACGACGACCATCATGCCGGCGTAGCCGACGACTTGAGGGCCGACACAGGCCACGTAGTACGCGCGCGTCGCCGGCTGGGTGATCTCGCTCAGGTAGAGCCCCAGCGACCATGGGCTCGGGAAGATCCGCCGCTCGATCGCGATCACGCTCTTCAGGTGCGAGCGCCGCATCGGCACGACCTCGACGACTCGTTCGGGTGCGCCGTCCGCGGCTTTTGACTTCCTTGCGACCTTGCCGGCACGGCCCGAGCGCAGGTGGAACATGGCGCGCACGCTCGTCACTCAGCTCACCGCCTCGCGGCCCTCACGCGAGCTCCAGTTGATCCGCGCGTCGGCCTCCCGCCCGTAGAAGGGGCGCACAGAAGCCGGATCACAGCAACGCCCGTCCTTCGTTGCCGCGATCGCCAGCACGGCCAGCGAGGCTACCGGAGGAGCGGCCAGGGCGGTTCCGCCGAAGACCGGCGCGGGCACCATGGCGCGCTCGAGCAGTTCGCGATGGCGAAGCGCGCCGTCGCCAACGAGGAGGACCGGTCCCACGCCCTCGGCCAGCCCGGCCAGCCCGGCCAGCTCGGCCAGCTCGGCCAGCTCGGTCGCGAGCTCGGCCGGGGCCCCGACGCGAACATCCGGTGCGGGCCTTGCCGGCATCAGCCACGCAACCTCGCCGCGGCGCATGTCGATGACGGGTATGACGGCACCGAGACCCGACGGGCAGGCCGCTTTGAGCACCTCGAGGCTCGTCGCGGTGACAACCGGGAGCCCGAGGGCACCGGCGAGAGCCTTCGCCGCCGCGACGCCGACGCGGAGACCGGTGAACAGCCCCGGGCCGATGTCCACCGCTATGGCGTCGAGCTCGGCCGGAGTGATCATCGCGATCCGGCAAACGTCCGCGATCGCGGGGTGCAGCGTCTCGGCCTGTCGGCGACCGGGACGGGCCGTGACGCTCGCCAACGGGCCGGTCTCGTCAGCGACTGCGACCCCTACCTCGATGGTCGCCGTTTCGATGGCGAGGATCCTCATGCTGCGCCCTCCGTGCCGGCACCCGCCGTTCCTGGGCCGAGCGCCTCGCGCAGCCCGGCGATCCGTGAGGTCCAGCACGCACCGCGGGCCTCGATGGAAATGGTCCGCTCGTCGTCGGACCGGCCCCAGTCGAAGCGCACCACGAGCGCGTCGGCACCGTAAAGCGGCTCGGCCGCTTCTCCCCACTCGACGACGACGACACCACCCTCGTCGAGCTCCTCCTCCAACGCGAGGTCGACCACCTCCTGCAGGTGACCAAGGCGCCAGAGATCGACATGGGTCACAGGCGGTGCAGTCCGGTACTTGTGGGCGAGCATGAACGTAGGGCTCGTCACGGGCTCTCTTCCCCCGAGTGCCGCCACCAAGCCCTGGACGAACGTGGTCTTCCCGGCGCCGAGGGAGCCGACGAGCAGCACCACGTCGCCCGCGCCCAGAAAATGCGCGATCCCCGCACCGATCGCCCGGGTCTGTTCTTCGCTCGCAGTCGAGACCGTCGCCTGGCTCTCCATTAGGAGGTCCGGCTCACCGTCTGTGCCGGCCTCACAGGAGGAACTTCTTCGCCCGTATGAGATCGGCCCGCATTTCGGCGACGACGACGCCGCCTCCCCGAAGCGCATAGGCGGGGTGGAACGTCGGGACCAGCACCCTAGAGCCATAGGTATAGGCCCTGCCGCGCAAGGAGGTGACGCCTTCGGTGACACCGAGCAGTGTGCGGCTCGCGAAGTTGCCGAGCGAGACGATCACCTTCGGTGCCACGAACTCGACCTGGGACTCGAGGAAGTGGCGACAGGTGGCGACCTCGAGCGGGTCCGGGTCCCGGTTGCCGGGAGGTCGGCACTTCACGACGTTCGCGATGTAACAGCCGGTCCGGTCCAGACCGAGCTCTTCGGCCAGCAGCCGGTCGAGCAGCTGACCGGACCGCCCGACGAAGGGCTCCCCGACCAGGTCTTCTTCCCGGCCCGGTGCTTCACCCACCAGCATGAGCGCGGCAACGGGGTTCCCCGCCGAGAAGACCACCTTGGTTCGCCCGGAGGCAAGGGGGCAGGCGACGCAGCCGAGCGCCACCGCCTCTAGGTCGGCGAGGGTCGTCACTAGCCGATGATCGTAGCTACCACAGCCCCGCGCGGCTCGGGTGCCAGGGCGCTAGGTTGCTCCCGAGCCCGGATGAGCCGCAAAGGGGTCCAGTGCAGGCACTGCTGTTCCAACACAACCTCGCGAGGGAGGCCGCGGCCGTGATCGGCGGCCGGGTCGACAAGCGGGCCTTTGTTTCGAAGTATGCGCCGATCAGCCTGGAGGAAGTCCCCGAGCCCGTCCCGCCCGCTGCCGGCTGGGTCAAGTGCGAGACCGTCATAAGCGGCATCTGCGGCTCGGACGCGAAGCAGATCTTCTTGAACGGCCGGAGGGACAACGCGCTCACTGCGCTCGTCTCGTTCCCCCACGTCCTCGGTCACGAGGCGGTGGCGCACAGGCTCGACACGGGACGCCGCGTGGTTCTCAACCCCTGGCTGTGGTGCACGCCGCGCGGCATCGAACCGCTGTGCGAAGCCTGCGCCGCGGGGCGCTATCCCTGGTGCCGGAACTTCCGGAACGGGAACCTCCCCGTCGCCATCCACCTCGGCAACTGTGCGGGCGCCCCAGGTGTGCATGCGGAGCGTTTCTGCGCGCACGAGAGCCAGCTGTTCGATGTGCCCGAGACCCTGAGCGACGAGGCCGCGATCTTGTCCGACCCGGTCAGCGTCTCGCTCCGTTCGATCCTTCTCAGCCCCCCGGACTCTTCGCTCCCCGTGCTCGTGTACGGGTCAGGCACGCTCGCGTTCGCCGCGATAGGGCTGCTTCGTCACCTCTACCCGCAGCTCGAGATCTGGGCGGCCACGCGGCCGGGCTTCCGGTCCTCGCTCGCCACCAAGCTCGGTGCCGACGCCGTGCTGAGCTGCGAACCCGACGAGCTCGTGCGTGAGGTGTCGCTGCGGACGGGCGAGACCGCGCTCACGCCGTGGAGCGGCAAGGACTGGCTCCAGGACGGCCCGGGTGTCGTCTACGACACGATCGGCAGCACCGAGACCGTCGAGACGTCCCTGCGTCTCTTGCACACCGGCGCCACGCTCGTGGTGAGCGGCGTCGAGCCGCCCAAGCGGTTCGAGTGGACACCCATGTACTTCAAAGAGCTTCGGGTCATCGGCTCGAACGGCTTCGGCATCGAGGAGGTCGCCGGCGTCCGCAAGCACGCCTTCGAGCACTACTTCGACTTCGCCCAGGCCGGCCTGGACCTCACGGCGGTCGTGACCCACCGCTTCCCGTTGGCTCGCTGGCGCGAGGCGGTGCTCACCCTTGCGGACTCCAGGCACACGGGGGCCGTCAAGGTGCTCCTCCAGCCGTGAGCCTCAGCCGAAGACCAACCGGGCCGACAGCGAGTCGAGGAGCTCGCCGATCTCCTCGCGCCGCTCGTACATGAGCATGTGGCCGGCACCGTCGTACTCGTACAGGCTGGCGTGCTCGAAGCTGGCGGCCAGCCGCCGCGCAAAAAGCGGAGGCGTGAGGTGATCGCTGGTGCCGACGGCCACGACCACGGGCACCTCGACGTCGTCGAACGGCGCCCTCTCCTCGAAACCGAGCACCTCTCCGACAAGCCCCGTGAACACCTCTGGCTCGGTCGAGCGGAGCAACCGGAGCGTCGCGGCGACCTCCGCCGGACGCGGCCGTCGCCCAAAGCCGAGGCGCGACGCGAGGTACCCGGTGTCGCCGGTCGGCAGCGCCGGCCGGTCCGGCCGCCAAATGCCCACACCGGCACCGGCCACCCGGCTGACCGCGGCCGCGAGCCGGCCCCAACTCCGGACCGGCAGGCCCAGTCCGCCGCTGGTCCCTATCAAGGCGACCGCTCCGATCCGGGTCCCGAGCAGGTCCGGGTGACGCCGGGCCAAGCGCAGGCAGACCATTCCGCCCATGGAGTGGCCCACGAGCACGACATGGCCGAGATCGAGCGCCGCCAGCACTTCGGCCACGTCGCCGGCCATCGCCGAGATGGTGACGCCCTCGTCGCCGGCAGTCGAGAGCCCGTGGCCTCTGAGGTCGAGCGCGATCACACGGTGCGTCGAAGCGAGGTCCCGCAGCTGATAGCTCCACACGTCCGCGCAAAGGCTGGCTCCGTGCAGCAACAGCAAAGGCGGGCCTTCGCCCCTTTCGATCAGGTGAGACTCGCCTCCGTCCCGCGTGACGAGCGCACGGTGCACGACGTCGTCGGGCACCGCGAGCTCCGGATCGTCGGGCGCGGCCGAGTCCTTGTGCCGTCGTAGGTACCGGTGCGAAAGGGCGTAGGCGACCCCCGCAGCGCTGAAGACACCGGCCGTCGCGTACGCGACAGCACTCTTGCCGCTCGGCGCCACTAGAGCGGCCCGACGGCGCCGCGGACGTGCCTGCGGGGCAGGCGGGGCCCGATCCGGCAAAGGATCTCGTAGGAGATCGTGCCGATCCGGTCGGCCCATTCCTGGGCGGACACGATCTCGGCACCCTGGGAACCGATCAGCACGACCTCGTCACCGCAGCGCACACCGGAGTCCGGGCCGCAGTCGACCAGCAGCTGGTCCATCGTGACCGTGCCCGCCACTCGCCGGCGGCGGCCGCCGACGAGCAGTTCGCCACCGCCTTGGAACAGCCCTCTCGGAACCCCGTCGGCATAGCCGACGGGCACCGTGGCGATGTCAGCCCTCTCCGCCAACGCGTACGCCCGTCCATAGCTCGTCCGCTCCCCCGCGCCCAGCGTACGCACATGACTGACCTGGGTCTTCCAGGTCAAGGCCGGGCGGAGCGCCCCGGCACCGGCCGCCTCGATCGGCTCGGGAGAAACGGCTGTCGAGGGCAGGTAGCCGTAGAGGGAGATCCCGCAGCGCACGAGGTCGTAGCGCGACGACGCGTGCGCGATCGCTCCAGCCGAGTTCGCGGCGTGAAGCCGGGCCGGTGAGGGAAGCCCGGCCGCTTCCAGGCTCGAGCGAAGAGCGTCGAAACGCGACAGCTGCTCGCCGGTGAAGGGGTCGGCAGGCTCGTCTGCGACCGCCAGATGCGTCCAGAGGCCCGCGTAGCGCAACTCCGGCGCCTGGACGACCTGCTCCACAATCCGACGTGCCTCGTCGAAGTCGGCGCCCACCCGGTGCATGCCGCTGTCGAGCTTCACCTCGACGTCGACCCGGCGCGAGGCACGCGTTGCCGCCCGGCGGATCGCGTCCAAGCCGGGCTGGGTGTAGACGGTCGGGATCAGGTCACGCGCGACGACTTCTCCCATGGCCTCGGCAGCGGGCTCGGAGAGGAGCAGGATCGGCACCTCCAATCCCGCTTCGCGCAACACCACGCCTTCTTCGACGAGCGCTACACCAAGCGACGTCGCACCACCTGCGAGCGCAGCGCTCGCGACGGGGACCGCCCCGTGACCGTACCCGTCCGCTTTCACCACTGCGCACAGGGCGGCGGGCGAGGCGACGGCCTTGAGCACGCCCGCGTTCGACGAGATGGCGTCGAGGTCCACCTCCGCCCACGCGCGACGTTGCCAGTGCTCAGTCATGGGCGCCNNCCCCTTGCAAGAAAGGCGCCTATGACTCCGGACAGCACGTCACCGGTCCCCGCCGTTGCAAGACGAGACGAGCCGGACGTGACGAGGAAGGCCTGGCCGTCAGGCGCGGCGACCGCCGTCGTCGAGCCCTTCAAGAGAACGATCGCGCCGAGGTCGCGAGCGAGGGACCGGGCCGCCGCGATGCGGTCGCCACCTGGGCGGCTGTCGCCGTCCGATGTCGTGGCGGCAAGCCGCGCGTACTCGCCGTCGTGCGGTGTGAGCACCGCTGGGACCTTGCGCCCCGCCAACACCTCGCGAGCCTGCTCGAGTGGGCCGAGCGCCCCCAGCCCGTCGGCGTCGACTATCACCGGGACCTCGGCTTCGGCGACGAGGCGACGCACCGACGCTATTACCCCCGCCTCTGACCCGATCCCGGGGCCGATCACCAACGCCCGGCACCTGCGCAGCTCGCCCAGCACCGCGTCCGCAAAGTCCGTCGGCAGCGACAGCGCGACTGCTTCGGAGGCCGGCAGCTCGTCCGCCGACGCGCCCGGCACACACCAGCGCACCATGCCGGCTCCCGCCCGCTGAGCGGCACTGGTCGAGAAACGTGCGGCCCCGATCATCCCCGGGGACCCTGCGACCACGACACATGCCGAGCGCCACTTGTTGGTCTCGGGCTCACGGGCCGGGAGCCAGCCCGCGATATCGGCGTCCTCGACCAGCCACACCTTGCCCGGTGCCACGGCGATCCCGATCGGTGCCACCTCGACTCTTCCGGCGAGCGCGGGACCATCACCCATCAAGAGCCCGGGCTTGAGCGCCGCCATCGTGACGGTCTCGGTGGCCGAGACGGCGCCCTCGCAGGCGCGACCCGTCTCCGCGTCGAGACCGGACGGGATGTCGATCGCGAGCACGGGCGTGCCCGCCGGCACGGCCGGAGCTCGGTACTCACCCCTGAACCCGGTGCCGTAGGCGGCGTCGATCACGAGCTCGCATGCCGACAGCGTCGTCGGCAACGCGCCGGGGTCGATCTCTGTGACCCTGACGCCCCGGCGGCGCAACATGGAGGCGGCCACGCGCCCGTCGTCGCCGTTGTGGCCCCGGCCCGCGACGACGACAGCCCTCTTGCCGTAGGCGCCGCCCAACAAACCGATCGCCGCATGGGCCACAGCAGCGCCGGCGCGGGCGACAAGGGTGTCGAGGCCGACTTCGGCGATGGCCGCTTGATCTGCGGCCCTCAGCTCCTCACGGCTATGGACGGGTTGCATGCGGGTGTCCTTCAGTCCGCCACGACGACAGCGGCGGCGACCGAGTCGGTGTGGGTGAGCGACACGTGCCAGGAGCGGATGCCGAGCGCTTCGGCGCGGCTGGCCGCAACCCCGGAGATCTCGAGCCGTGGCGCTGCCGAGCCGCCACCAAAGACCTCCACATCGGCGAACCGCACGCCGCCGAGGCCAGTGCCGAGCGCCTTCATCGTGGCCTCCTTGGCGGCGAAGCGAGCCGCTAAGCCGGGCACTGGATCAACCCGCTCGGACAAAAGGGACCGCTCTGCGTCGGTGAAGATGCGCGCGGCTGCCTGGGGTCGCCGGGCCAGGAGCCGGCGAAAACGCTCGATGTCGACCGCGTCTATGCCCAGCCCGATCACTTCCCGACCCCATTCCGGTCCGCGGGCCCCGTCACGTCCGCCGTCGCCGTTCACTCGACCGTGACGACCTTGGCGAGATTGCGCGGCCTGTCGACGTCGTTGCCGCGCGCACGCGCGACCCCGTACGCGAGCGCCTGGAGGGGCACTATCGCCACGGCCGGCGACAACAGCTCGGGCACGACGGGGATCTCCAGGACCTCGTCCGCGACCGCCTTGGTCGCCTCGTCGCCCTCGTCGCACACCACCACGACCGTTGCGCCACGAGCCTTGACCTCGGCGATGTTCGCCATCACCTTTTCCCACAGGCGCCCCCGGGTGGCGATGGCGACGACTACGGCGCTCTCGTCGATGAGCGCGATCGGGCCGTGTTTCATCTCCCCGGCCGGATAGGCCTCCGCCCGGACGTAGGCGAGCTCCTTCAACTTGAGAGCACCTTCGAGCGCGACGGCATAGCCCACACGACGGCCCAGGAAGTAGACGTCCTGCACCTCGGCAAGCCGGTTCGCCACCGAGAAGTAGTCGTCCATCCGAGCGATCGCACCTCCGACGAGCCCCGGCAGGGAGAGGAGCCCGCCTGCGAGCTCGCGCCCCTCTTCAGGCCCGATCGTCCGGCGTTGACGTGCAAAGTGGAGGGCGAGAAGCTGGAGCATCACTATCTGGGCCGCGTGGCACTTGGTGGACGCGACCCCGATCTCCGGCCCTGCTCTTGTGTAGAGGGCGCCGTCCGCCTCGCGGGCCAGCAGCGAGTCGACGACGTTCGTCAGCGCAATGGTCTTGGCACCGCGGCGCCGTGCCTCGCGCAGCGCGTGGAAGGTGTCGACGGTCTCCCCCGACTGGCTGACCGCTACGACGAGAGTATGTTCACCGAGGATCGCGTCCCGGTAGCGGAACTCGCTGGCTATCTCGACCTCCGCTGGCATCCGGGCCCAGTGCTCGAAGGCGATCCGGCCGCTGAGGCAGGCGTAGTAGGCAGAGCCGCAGCCCATCAGCACGACACGCTCGATCTCGTCCAGGTCGGATCCGGTGAGGCGGAGCTCTTCGAGCTCGGTCGTGCCGTCGCCGTGAAGCCTTCCCATCAGGGTGTCTGCGAGTGCCTTCGGCTGCTCGTGGATCTCTTTGGACATGAAGTCGTCGTAGCCGTCGCGCCGCGCCGCGACGAGATCCCATCCGACCTCGAGTGGCACGAGCCCGCGCTGTTGGCCGTCGAGACCTACGACCGAGACCGAATCGGGCCTGACCTCGGCGATCTCGTCATCCCCGAGCTGGTAGAGCTCCCGGGTCGTCCCGAGGAGTGCCGCGATGTCGGACGCGACCAGGCCGGTCCCTTCGATCCGCCCCAAGATGAGCGGCGAGGTCCGGCGCGCCGCTGCGATTACTCGGGGCTCCCTTGTGCTCACGGCCGCGAGCGCAAAGTCCCCGCGAAGCTCGCCGACGCACCGTCGCAGCGCCTCGGCGAGGCCGGCTCCGCTTGCGATCTCCCGCTCGAGCATGTGGGCAACGATCTCAGAGTCGGTCTCAGAGGACCGTGTGTGGCCCTCGGCGGCCAGCTTGCCCCAGAGCTCCTGGTAGTTCTCGATGATGCCGTTGTGCACGATCGCCACGGTGCCGGTGCAGTCGCAGTGCGGGTGGGCGTTGCGCTCGACCGCGGCCCCATGGGTCGCCCACCGCGTGTGGCCGATTCCGGCGGTCATGTGAGCTGGCGCGCCGGGAGCGGCCGCTCGAAGCGTCTCGAGGGAATGGCCGCGCGCGGCATCGCGCTTTCGCCACAGAAGCTCGTCGCTGACGAGAGCGACCCCTGCTGAGTCATAGCCGCGGTATTCGAGAAGAGCCAGCGCGTCCAGCATCACCTGCAACGGCTCGGCCGCGCCGGTGACGCCGATGATCCCGCACATGCCTGAAGGCTACGACCTGTCGGCTTGGCCGGTGGCGTCAAGCTCGCGAAGCACGACCGTGACGAGCCGGTCGACCACGTCGTGAGCCAGTTCGTGCGTCGGCGCCTCCGCCATGACCCGCACGAGCGCCTCTGTCCCCGAGGCCCGCAACAGCACGCGGCCGTTGTAGCCGAGCTCGGACTCGACGAGCGAGACCTCGTCCCATACGGCACTGGCAAGGGAGAGGCGTGACGGGTCGGCAACGTGCACGTTGCGAAGCACCTGAGGCAGGCGCGTCATCGCCTCGGCTGCCAGCTCTGCGAGCGGGCGCCTGTGCCGGGCGACGAGCTCAATGAGAAGAAGCGCTGTCAGTATCCCGTCGCCGGTCATGCCGTGTCGGCGGAACACAAGATGGCCGGACTGCTCGCCACCGAGCTGCAAGCCGTTGGCCTCGATAGCGTCGCTGACGTACCGGTCCCCGACCGGGGTCTCGACAACCCCGATCCCGCGCCCCGCGAGCGCTTGGCGGAGCCCCAGATTGCTCATGACGGTCACGACTATCGACCCCCCGGTCAAAAGCCCACGCTCGAGGAGGTCGAAGGCGAACATTGCGAGCAGTTGGTCCCCGTCCACGAGCTCACCGGTGTGGTCGACGGCCAGCACCCGGTCGGCGTCACCGTCGAGCGCGACGCCGAGTGCCGCTCCGGAGGCCACGACGGCCTCCTGCAAGAGCTGCAGGTGGGTCGAGCCACAGCCGGCGTTGATGTTGACTCCGTTCGGCTCTGCGCAAAGAACCTTGTGGGAGATCCCGAGGCGCTCGAGCACGGCCGGAGCGACAGTGCTCGCGGCGCCGTTGGCACAGTCGATCACGACCTCGAGGTCGAACTGGGCATCACCGTCGACGGCATCAGCGAGGTGATCGGCATAGGTCCACAGCGCCTCCGGGTCCGCTCGCACCGCACCGAGGCCGCGTCGGCCAGGTCCCCGGTCGGGCGCCTCATCGATCGCGGCTGACGAGGCCAGCCGGTCGAGCTCGTCCTGGATGGCGATCTCGAGCTCGGTGGCGAGCTTGGTGCCACCGGCACCGAGAAGCTTGATGCCGTTGTCGCCGAACGGGTTGTGCGAGGCAGAGACCATCGCAGCCGGAACCCCGCGGTCTGCCGCGAGCCAGGCAAGACCAGGAGTCGGGATGACCCCGACGTCCACGACGTCGATGCCCTCGGCCGCGATGCCGGCGGCAAGTGCCGATTGGATCATCGTCCCGGATTGCCTGGTGTCACGCCCGAGGAAAAAGGGCGAGCCCGACACGATCCGGGCCGCAGCCCGCCCGAGCGCGAGGGCAAGCTCGGGTGTCAGGTCGGCGCCGGCGACGCCTCGCATTCCGTCGGTGCCGAACCGCGGCGCCATCGGTGCTCAGCGCTTCGAGTACTGAGGGGCCTTACGGGCTTTCTTCAAGCCGTACTTCTTGCTCTCCTTCTCTCGCGCGTCGCGTGTGAGCATGCCCGCCTTCTTGAGGTTGCCTCGAAGGTCGGCCTCGAGCTCGATGAGCCCCCGGGCGATGCCGAGACGGAGCGCGCCTGCCTGACCTGCGATCCCTCCTCCGTCGATGGTCGCGTCCACGTCGTAACGCTCAGCGGCACCGGCTATGCGCAGCGGCTCGGTTGCGAGCGTCCGGTGGGTCTCCGAGGGGAAGTACTCCTCGAACGGCCGCTTGTTGATCGTGATGGCACCTTCACCGGTGCGCAGGCGCACACGGGCGACGGCGCGCTTGCGGCGGCCGGTCGACTGGACGAGTGGCTTTGCCATGGAACAGCGGTCCTTCGGGGCTAGGAAGCTCGCCGAGCGGCGGGCAGATCGAGGGGGATGGGCATCTGGGCGGCGTGCGGGTGGTCGGGACCGGCGTAGACCTTCAACTTCCCGAGCATCTTGTGCCCGAGCGCGCCCTTGGGAAGCATGCCTTTGATCGCGCGCCGGACTACCTCTTCGGGCTTTTCCGCGAGCTCCTGGGCATAGCTGACCGTTCGCAATCCACCCGGGTAGCCGCTGTGACTGTACGAGAACGACCTGTCGCTCTTGCCAGCGGTCATGACGACCTTGGCGGCATTGACGACGATCACGTGGTCACCGGTGTCGATGTGGGGAGCAAAGATCGGACGGTGCTTGCCGCGAAGCACGCGGGCGACCTCGCTCGAGAGGCGGCCAAGAACAAGGCCGTCAGCGTCGACAACGCGCCAAACGCGTTGAAGCTCGCTCGGCTTGGGGGAATACGTGCGCACGACCGTCCTTTGTAGAAGTCAACTCGTGGTGCTCACCCTGAGCATCCCGCGGCCACCGGTCAAAGGGCGCGAACCTCAAGCTCAGCGGGCAAGAGCCAGCAGTCAACGATAGAAGACGCCGAGGCGATCGGCAAGCCGGTCTCTCACCTCGTCACAGCAACCCAGTCGCCGCCTCCCGGCTGCCACGTGCCCCCGGGAACCATGCCGTCCGGGTATCCCACGCCCACCAGGCACAGCCCCCGGGAAGGGGCCGGCTGGCCGCTCCGGGACCGGTCGCCACTTCGAACGATCGCGAGCAGCTCGCCGGCCGGGATGCGTCCTTGCCCCACGGCGACGAGCGTCCCGACGATCGAACGCACCATCTGGTGGCAGAACGCGTTCGCCTCGATCTGGAACACCCACATCCGCTCGTCGCCCGGGGCCGGCGCCCAGCCGGTGGACAGCACGCGCCGTATGATCGGGGCCGACTCGCCCTGTGGGAGCCGGCAGAAGGCTGAGAAGTCGTGCTCGCCTAACAAGGCGTCCGCGCCGATGCGCATCGCGGCGAGATCGAGCCTGCCAGGCACGTGCCACGAGCAATTGTGGACCAGCGGGTCGGGCCACGGCGTGCGGAGCAGGTTGTAGCGGTAGCACCGAGCTGTCGCCGAGTGGCGGGCGTCGAAGCCGTCGGGCGCGACCCGAGCCTCGATCACCGCGACGGCCGGTCCGAGCTGGCGGCTGAGCGACCGCCCTAGCCGCTCCAGCAACATCCCCGGCTCGGGCTCTCGCGTCGCCCACTTCGCGACGACCCTCTCGTCCAGGTCCGCGTGGACGACCTGCGCCAACGCGTGCACGCCGGTGTCGGTCCGGCCGGCACAGGTCAGTGACACCTCATGGCCCGCCATCGAGCCCAACGTCGCGGCGAGCAAACCCCCGACCGTGATCTGTCCCTGTTGAGCGGCAAAGCCGTGGAAGGACGATCCGTCATAGGCGACAAGGAGCATTACGCGACGAAGCGGCCCACTCGGGGCCGCTTCGTTCCCGGGTTCGAAAAGCCTCACACAAGCTCGACGCGCGCCATCGGAGCGTTGTCTCCCTGACGCGGCCCGAGTTTCAGGATACGGATGTAGCCGCCGGGCCGATCGGCATAGCGGGGGCCGATCTCCGAGAACAGCTTGTGCGCCATGTCCTTGTCACGGATGAACGAGACCACCTGGCGCTGGTTGTGAACACCGCCCTTGCGCGCCTTGGTGATCAGCTTCTCCGCCACGGGCCGCATTGCCTTCGCCTTGGTCTCGGTCGTGACGATCCATCGCGGGTCTGCCGCGATGAGCGAGGCGATGAGGTTGCCCAGCATGGCCTTCTGGTGCGCCGCGTCTCCGCCGAGGCGGCGCCCCTTCTTCGGGGTTGCGGGCATCTCAGACCCCTGCCTCGCGCAGCGACAAGCCACGCTCGTCGAGGCGCTCGAGTACCTCGTCGAGCGACTTCTGACCGAAGTTGGTGATCGCCAACAGGTCCTCCGGTGACCGCTCGATGAGCTCGCCAACCGTGTTGATCTGAGCGCGCTTGAGGCAATTGCGCGGGCGCTCCGGCAGGTCGAGATCCTCGATGGGCAGGTCCAGGTCCGGCGAGCCGGTGACGGCGATGCCGACCTCGCCGAGCTCCAGGCCCCGGCCCTCACCGGCGAGCTGAGCGACGATCGAGAGCAGGCCCCGTAGTGTCTGGCCGGCCGACGCGAGCGCCTCGCGGGGTGAGATCGAGCCGTCGGTCTCGATGTCCATCACGATCCGGTCGAAGTCGGTGGAAACCTCGACGCGCGTAGGCTCGACGACGAACGCGACGCGGCGGACCGGTGAGAAGATCGCGTCGACCGGGATGACCCCGATGGTCGAGGCCGCCTGCTTGCGCTCCGCAGGGGCGTACCCCTTGCCCTGCTCGACGGTCACGTCGATTGCGAGGCGTCCCTTGGCGTTCACCGTCGCGATGTGGACCCCGGAGTTGAGAACCTCGACATCCGAGGTTGTGCGCAGGTCCGCGCCGGTCACGTCGGCCGGGCCGCGCACGTCGATACGCATCGTGACAGGCGTGTCCGACTCGCTCCGCAGCACGAGGTCCTTGAGGTTCAAGATGATGTCGCTCACGTCCTCCTTCACCCCGGGAAGGAACGTGAACTCGTGGAGCGCCTCGTCGAAGCGCACCTGGGTGACCGCGGCCCCGGGGATCGACGACAAGAGTGTGCGCCGGAGCGCCGCCCCGAGGGTGTGCCCGAAACCGGGATCAAGCGGTCCGATCGCAAAACGCTGGTGGTACTGGTCCGGCTCGCCGATCGGCTCGACGGTGGGACGCTGGATGATGAGCATGTGGTTATCGGGCTCCTGTGTGGATTGGCGCGCTGGCTACTTGGAGTACAGCTCGACGATGAGCTGCTCGCGCACCTGGGTGTCGATCTGTTCCCTGAGCGGAAGCGAGAGCACGCGGACGGCACTGCCGCCGCCCTCGACTTCGAGCCACGCGGGGGGTCGGCGGTCGATGGTGTCGAGATTGTGACGGACCACGATGAACTCGCGCGCTTTCTCGCTGAGCTCGACTTGGTCGCCCTGGCGCACCCGGTAGCTCGGAATCGTCACGCGCTTGCCGCTCACACGCACATGGCCGTGTCGCACCAACTGCCGGGCCTGGCTGCGGCTGGCTCCCCACCCGGCGCGGAACACGACGTTGTCGAGGCGGGATTCCAGCATCCGGAGCAGGTTGTCGCCCGTGACGCCGGACTGGCGGTTCGCCTCCTCGTACATGTTGCGGAACTGGGTCTCGAGCACCCCGTAGATACGGCGCGCCTTCTGCTTCTCGCGAAGCTGGGTGTTGTACTCGGAGGGCTGGCGCAAACGGTCGCGCCCGTGCTCTCCCGGAGGGCTGGGACGCCGCTCCATGGGGCAGCGGACCGTCTCGCACTTCGGGCCTTTCAGGAAAAGCTTGACCTTCTCGCGCCGGCAGAGACGGCAGACAGGTCCCGTGTATCGCGCCATCGTCGTCTCCCTACCTATACCCGGCGCCGCTTCTTCGGGCGGCACCCGTTGTGCGGAATCGGCGTGACGTCCTTGATCCCAGTGACTTCGATGCCCGCGCTCGAGAGCGAGCGGATGGCTGTCTCACGCCCTGAGCCTGGACCGCGAACCAGCACGTCGACGCGGCGCACACCGTGCTCCATCGCACGGCGCGCGCACTGCTCGGCCGCCATCTGGGCTGCATACGGCGTGGACTTGCGAGACCCCTTGAAACCGACGTTGCCAGCAGATGCCCAGGAGATGACGTTGCCGTCCTGGTCGCTGATCGAGACGATCGTGTTGTTGAACGAGCTCTTGATGTGAGCGACGCCATAGCTGACGTTCTTGCGCTCCTTGCGGCGTGGACGGCGACCGCCGGGCTTTGTCGTCTTTGCCATCAGCGGCGGTCCGAACCTGAGCGATTGATCGTATGCGGAGCCATGGTTACTTGCGCACCTTCTTCTTTCCGGCGACGGTCTTCTTCGGTCCCTTGCGTGTGCGGGCATTGGTATGGGTGCGCTGACCGTGGACCGGAAGCCCCTTGCGGTGGCGAATCCCCTGGTAACAGCCGATCTCCATCTTCCGCTTGATGTCCTGAGCGACGTCCCGGCGAAGATCGCCTTCGACCTTGAAGTTCGCGTCGACCCAGGCCCGAAGGCGGGCTACTTCCTCGTCGGTCAGGTCACGAACCCGGGTGTCGGGGTTGATCCCGGTCTCGGCGCAGGTCTGCTGTGCCCTGGTCTGGCCGATGCCGTAGATATAGGTCAGCGAGATCTCGAGACGCTTCTCGCGCGGGATGTCGACGCCGGAAATTCGGGCCACGTGCTAACCCTGCCTCTGCTTGTGTCGCGGGTTGGTGCAGATCACCATCACACGGCCGTGCCGGCGAATGATCTTGCACTTCTCGCACATCGTCTTGACGCTCGGTCGAACCTTCACTGTCTCATGCTCCACTCGACAGGGCCGGCGCCGCCG
>PMVZ01000314.1 GCA_003166375.1 Acidimicrobiaceae bacterium
GGTCGATGGCGGAGGGCCGCGCCTGGCGGCACATCGAAAGAGGCGGCTTCGACAGGCCTCACTCGGTCAGGCCGGATTACGCCCAAACGCACTTCACCAGGCCGCAGCTCGCCGCACACCAGGAGCCCACGGGCACGCAAGTCTCGTTAGCGGGTCGTTGCGCTCGAGGCTCCCGTCGTGGGCGGATGGCACGCCATCGGTCAACTGGAACGTGAGAGCTCGCTGCTGACACGAGCACTCTGGGCTTGGTCGTCTTGCCACCGCCGGACTCAGCGGGCTAGCGGGCGATCGAACGCAGCGCGGTCGAATCAAGCTTGACTGCGACGACGGTGTCGGCCGCCAGGCCCAGAGCCACCGCACTCGAGACGTCCGCCAACAGGGGTCCGAGGTCTGTCGCCAGGCCGACCCTGGTGACCGGCCCGAGGAACGTCAGGCTCGTCACTCGCCCGTCGAACAGGCCCGGTGCCGGCTTGTTCCCGTTCGAGAGCAGCTCAAGGCTGATGTCCTCCGGGCGCACGAAGAGCTCGACGGTTTCGCCGGCCGGGTGGTTGAACGTCGGGTCGGGGACGCTCAGCATGACCGGTCCGCAGCGGACGACCCGGTCCTCTCTGGACACGACAGTGCCCTCCAGCCTGTTCATCGTTCCGACGAAATTCGCCACGAAGGCCGTTCTCGGGCCGTTGTAGATCTGGGCTGGTGTCCCGAACTGTTCGACGCGACCATCCGACATCACGGCCACGCGATCGGAGATCGACAATGCCTCCTCCTGATCGTGGGTGACATACAGAGTCGTGATGCCAAGCTCAAGCTGGACACGGCGGACCTCTTCGCGAAGCTGCACGCGTACCTTCGCGTCCAAGGCGGAGAGAGGCTCGTCGAGGAGCAGGACGCTCGGCTCGATCGCGAGCGACCTCGCGAGAGCCACCCGCTGCTGCTGGCCACCGGACAGCTGGCGGGGATACCGGCCCATCGCGGTGCCGAGCCCCACCAGTTCGAGCAGCTCCCGGGCNNTGGCCGAGCACGTCTCGACCATTCACGAGCACCTCGCCGGCGTCGGGCCACTCAAAACCGGCGACGATCCTCAGCGCCGTTGTCTTGCCACAACCGCTCGGGCCGAGCAGGGACACGAACTCCCCGGAGTGAACATCGAGGTCGAGACTGTCCAGGGCGACGACTGACCCGAATGTCCGACGAAGGCCACGGAGCTCGATGGTTGCCATGACGACCTCTCTCTAGTGCGTAATGGCGACTGCGGCCTCATTGCGGCCGCCCCGACCGAGCAAGTACAGGCTCAACATCGCCCCCCAGACGAATATGAAGCTGATGAACGAAAGAGCGACGCCCTCATAGGCCGTGCTCGTCCCGATGGTGTAGGTGTAGACCGAGAACGTGCTGAACTCCAGCAGGCTCGCGACCGTGTACTCGCCCATCGCGATCGCGATCGTGAGCAGCGATCCACCTATTATGGCGGCCCGGAGATTCGGGAGGATCACTCGCAGCAGGGTCCGGGGCAGCTTTGCCCCGAGGCTCTCAGCAGCCTCGACGAGGGTTCGCAGGTCGATGGCGCGCAGGCCCGCGTCGAGCGCCCTATAGAGGAACGGCAGAGCGAATATTACGTAGATGAGTGATAGCACCTCGGGACGCACGAACAACCAGGTGATCTTCTCCAAGAAAGGCAAGAGCCCGACTACGAGCACGATCGGCGGCACGACGAAGGGAAGGATCGAGATCAGGTCCATCACCGGACGGAGACCAGGAAGTCGAAGATGGACCCAGAACACCGTCGGCACCATGAGCACAAGGCTGACGGCGACGGTTTCGAGAGAGATCTGGATCGAGAGCCAGAACGAGGACCTGAACATGGGGTCGTCGAACACGGTCAGGTACCAGTGGAAGAGGCTCTGGCCCGGCTGGACTCCCGCCAGGCTGAACTGCACGACCGAGTAGATCGGCACGATGAAGACGAGCGCTGCGAGCACCAGCCATATCAAGTGCCAAACGGGCACACGGTTCCGTGCCCGCCGGAAGCGGTGGGAACTCGGGCGAGTCTCCGCGACAGTGGCTACCTGAGCCATCGGCTCGCTCGGCGCTGAAGGAGGGCGTAGACGACGATCGTGATCACGATAATTACGATCATCGCGAGTGCGAGTGCGTACGCGTCCTGCGGATTGATGGAGATGTCACCGTTGATGAGGTTTGCGATGTCGATGGTGACGAGATTCGAGACGCCCAGGGTCTGTGCCGTCGCGTAGGCGGAGAAGGCGTTCCCGAACAGCAGCACCATCAGGCCAAGGAGCGACGGTGTCACGACCGGCAGGCCCACGTACCGCCAGAATGCGAAGGAGCTTGCACCAAGGTTTGACGCCGACTCCCTCCATTCCTTGCGCAGACCCTCGATCACAGGGATCATGAGCAGGATCATGAGGGGGAGCTGGAAGTACATGTAGACGAGTGCGCAACCGAACAGGCCCTGAAGGCTGAACGACGGGTAGATGTTCAGCCCCAGATGCTGCAAGAGGGTGGTGACGACGCCAAGCGTGCCCAACGTCGCAATGTACGCGAACCCGAGCGGCACACCCGCGAAGTTCGCGGCCATGCCCGAGAACGACACGAACGCCGGCCGAACAAAGCGGGGAACGCCGTGATGCAAGACGGCATTGGCAACAAGGAAGCCGAGCACCCCTCCCATGAGCGCGCTCAGGCCCGACAGCTCGAGCGAGAACTCGAAGGCCTGCGGGTAAGGCGCGTGGAAGATGTCGGAGATATTGGAGAGCGTGAAGGCCCCGTTGGCGGTCCGGAAAGCACCGACGATGAGCTCACCGGTCGGTATCAGCAAGAAGACGCTGATGTAGGCGAAGAAGGGAAGCGCCCCGAGCAGGGCCCATCGTCGGGAGCGCGACCGCTTTCGCGGCGCGCTCCCGACTAGGACCGCTGACCGGATTCCGGGCTCGGCGAGGGCCAACGGGCCCTCCTATCTACGCCTGGGCCTCGATCTAGACGCCGCCCACCATCTTGTCCCAGTTCGCCACGACGATCGCGCTGGCCTTGTTGATCTGCGCCAAGGTGGGGAAGTGCACACCCGCGTACTCGCTCGCAGGGGGCAGATCCTTCGCAAGACCAGGTGGGATCTTGCCGGCGGCCGACATGGCCGCGTACCGCGCCGGGTGGACGTACCCGGCGAGATACTCGAGCTGTCCCAGGTCTGAGTAGAGGTACTCCATCCAGAGCTTGGCCGCGTTCGGGTGCGGTGCGTACGCGCTGATCGCCTGGCAGTAGTAGTTGGCGAACTTGCCATCGGCCGGAACGCTCACGACAGCCTTGATGTCGGGGTATTGCTTCTTATAGGCGATGTTGAGGTAGTCCCATTCGATTACGATCGGCGTCTCGCCGCTCGCGATCTGCGCCGGGTTGGCGATGATCGGGTTGAAGTTCCCGACGTCCTTCAGCTTCTGGAAGAACCTGAGGCCCGGCATGATGTTGTCGAGGGACCCGCCGTTCGCGAGGGCCGCGCTCCAGACCGCGGCGAACGCATCGCCCGCGACGGCAGGGCTGTTGACGATCGCGACCTGGCCCTTGTACTCCGGCTTGAGGAGGTCCTTCCAAGTAGTCGGCGGGTTCTTCACGACCTTGGTGTTCGTGCCGAAGGACTGGACGCCGTANNTTTTCTGCCTCGCCTTGCTCGGCGATCTCGGGTGAGACGTCGACGGCGTCGGGGTCCTTCGGCGTGCCCTTGAAGGACAGGATGGCAGTCAGCTCCTGCGCCGAGGAACCCTCGGGGTTCACCACAGGGCAGTTGATCCCGTACAACTTGTAGAACTCGCCGATAACGGTGTTCGGTGTCGACTGGGTGCCGTAGTTGGCCCAGTTGTAGGGGTCGGCGATCAGGTTGAGCGTGCCTTCTTTCTTCGCGGCGGCCAGCAGACCCGGCGGCAACGTCGGCGGCGAGGTGGCCGCTCCCCGCACGGCTCTCGAGATGAACGGGCTCGCCGAGCTGGTGCCCGCATCAAGCAGCGCAGCGCCTGCAATCCCGGCGACGCCGAGTCCCGCCTGACGGAGGAAGCGCCGTCGGTCATAAACCGGTCCCCCAGATTCGTTAACGGCCTCGCCTTGATCCCGCTGAGTCATGCCGCCTTCCCCTCTCATGTCTTAGGTTTACGGTGGGCATCCTAACTATGGACCCGGCCAGCACAAGCAAAATCTGCGTGAATTCTTGCTCGTGAAGTGTTCGAGTCCTGCTGACCCGACAAAGATGCCCGGCGTTGAGCGGGATCGGTCGCCTATTCGTAGGCATTGCAACCGTTGTGCGGCGCGCGCTCGTGTGACCGATGCGCTCAACACCGACGTCACGCCACCTAGGCGATGCTGCTAGCAGTTGCCAGGGGAGCTATAGATGAACGCTCAATGAACGATCGGTGAACACAGAATGTCGTGAAGATGAACCCCGGAACGCACGCAGCTCCGTCGGCTCCGCAGGGACTACTCGGGCTTGATGACCTGGCCTCCGTCGACGGGGATGACTGCACCGGTGACAAACGAGGAGATCGGGCTGAGCAGCAACGCTGCCCAGCGGGCGACTTCGTCCGCCTCTCCCATGCGCCGCAGCGGTACCTGGGTGGCCAACCACCTGTAGGCCTCTTCCAGGTCGTCCGCCCACGTCTGGTGGATGGGGGTGTCGATCGGACCGGGCGCCACCACGTTGACGCGGACCCCGCTGCTCGCAAGCTCTCCCGCCAGTGACTGCGTGAGGTAGTTCAGCGCTGACTTCGTCATCCCGTAAACCGACTGGCCCTGGAGCCGCAATGTGCCCGACGACGAGCTGACGTTGACAACCGAGCGGATCGGCGACGCTTGCAGGAACGGCAGCGCATCGCGCATGAGGAAGAAAGGAGCCCTGACGTTGACGGCCACGTGCTCGTCGAAGCTCTCGAGCTTCCACTCCCCGAGCGGCACGTGGCGGACGATCGCAGCGTTGTTCACCAGTCCGTCCAGGGTCCCGAAGCGGTCGACCGCCTCGCTCACGATCCGGCCCGTGCTTTCGGCCTGTGACAAGTCGGCAGCCACGCAGTGGGCTTCGCCCCCCGCATCCTGCACGGCGCGCGCGCTCAGCTCGAGAGTTCGATCCTGCGTCCTACGAGCACGACACGAGCTCCGGCCGCCCCGAGGCGCAGCGCTGTGGCCGCGCAGATACCGCTGCCGGCGCCCGTCACCACGATGACCGCCCCGTCCAGGCCCAAGTCAGGAAATCCGCCACCAGCTGCGATCGTCGACGGGTCCACAGAACCTCCAGTCACATAGCANNGTACGGACAGCTCAGAGCCGCCCGGGACAGTCCAGAGGACCGGTGACTGGTTGTCAAACCACCGGGCTTCGCAGGCTCAAGTGCCCCGGAAGACGGGCTGGCGTTTCTCGGCGAAGGCGTTCAGGCCCTCGAGATAGTCGCTGCTGTCGTAAGCCTCCCGCCGCAGGCCCTGGATGCGTTCGTACACCTGCGCTGCGATGGGCTGGTAGTCGTTGAGGACGCGGAGCTGTTCCTTGATCACCGTGATGGCCAGAGGCGATTTCGACGCCATAGTCGCGGCCAGGTCCAGCGTGAACGCCTCGAGCTCGGCGACCTCCACCAAGCGGTTTATGATCAGCCATTCCTTGGCCTTCTGAGCGTCGATAGGCGCGGCCAGAAAGAACAGCTC
>PMVZ01000049.1 GCA_003166375.1 Acidimicrobiaceae bacterium
TGGTTCTTTCGGGGCGAAACCGCTTGAGCTGAAAGGAGCGCCGAACGCCTCATCCAGCGTCACCCGACTGACCGGTTGAGGCCACAACGGGGCGGCCTCCAAGATGGCCCGTACCGCCGGTTCGCAGGCGCATAGAACGACGCCGGTGAAGGCCGGTGGCCGTATTCGGTGTGAGGGTTATGCGTGCCTCCTACCGGCACACCGGCCTGCGTTTGCCTGGCGGTAGTGGGGCAGGTGAGTCGCGTGGTAGNNGCGGCGGCGCGCGGCCTGGTTCAGTGCTACAGCCTCTCGGATCAGGGCCTTGAAGGCTTTCTCATCTATTTTCTCGCTCTCGTGAACGTCGATCGCGCGGTGCCGGTTGCCTTCGAGACCGGAGTTGAACAGTCGTGAAGGATCATTCAGCGAGGCGCCCCTGGCGAAGGTGAGTTTCACGTGGTTCTTGTAGATCTCGCCCGTGCAGATGATGCCGTCGTGCGACCACACGGGGACACCGTCTGGATTGGTCGGCTTGATCCATTTCCTCTCCTCGACTGCTTCAGGATCGGCCTCCATGATCCATCTGCGAATCCGAGACAGGGTGGCACCGCGCCAGTCGTCACGCTCATCCGATGCACCCATGTACGTCCTCCTTTCACTCAGGGAAAGTGCCTCGCCGTCCCGGTCGACGCACAGCGGCATCCGGTGCGGCCTTCGGTCCAGCAGCGGCTACCCAGACGTCGGTGTCGCAGCTGGGCCGATGCTCGGTGTCGGTGCCCCGCTCGGTGCGGGGGCGATGTGACGCGCTCATGCCCGACGCTCAGGTGTCCTGGACGAGCCCGAGGACGTTGCCGTCGAGGTCGGTGAACGTGGCCACGAGACGGCCACCGCCCACATCGCGCGCGGGTTCCTTCACGCTGGCACCGGCGCCCGTGACCTCGACCAGCTTCTCCTCGATGTCGGCCACGCGCCAGTAGGCGACGGGCGAGGTCACGCTCTGGGAGGCGTCGCTCGGCACAAGGCCGATGTGCTGGCCCGCGGTGTCGTAGCCCACGTAGTAGGGAGCGTCAGCCTGGGGCTCGATCCCGAGCAGCGCGGTGTAGACCGCCTTGGCCTTGCCCAGGTCTGAGACGGGGTGCAACATGATCTTGATGCCCTCGGTGGATGATTCGGTCACGGTCGCTCCTTTCGTTTTGCTGGTCGATCTTGCCGTCATGGTCCCTATGACGCGCCAAACGACCGATGTGTGACAACCGGGCTGCGCCGTCCCTTCCTTACCACTGACGGGCCTCGCGGGCGGGGCGAAAGCGCTCACCGGGGCGGCCGACCGGCTCGCCCATCGGTGCTCGTGTCACATCCTGGGCGTCTGGCGCGTCAATCTAGGGTGATGGATCGCGACCTCACCGCCACGTTCGAGGCGAGCCGGCCACGGCTCCAGGCCATGGCCTACCGGATGCTCGGTTCGCTCACCGAAGCGGAGGACGCCGTCCAGGAGACCTGGATCCGCCTGAGCGGATCCGACGCCGAGCGCATCGACAACCTCGGCGGGTGGCTCACCACGGTCCTCTCCCGCGTTTGCCTTGGCATGCTCCGCACCCGGCGCACCCGGCGGGAAGAGCCGTTCGAGCGAGAGGATCAGGCACTCGAGGGACTCACCCCAGAAGAGGAGGTGATTCTCGCCGAGACGATCGGCCCAGCCCTGCTGCTCGTGCTCGATAGCCTCACCCCAGCCGAGCGCCTCGCCTTCGTCCTCCACGACCTCTTCGCCGTGCCCTTCGACGAGGTCGCCCCGATCGTCGGGCGCTCAACGGCCGCCGCCCGCCAGCTCGCCAGCCGGGCTCGGCGGCGCGTGCAAGGCACCGACGAGATGCCCTCCGGCGACCGGCGGCGCCAGCAGGAGATCGTTGACGCGTTCCTGGCCGCCTCCCGGCGCGGGGATTACGAGGCGCTCGTTTCCCTCCTCGACCCCGACGCCGTGCTCCGCGCCGACCGCGCCGCGGTGGAGATGGCCGTCGCCAACCGTGACCGGGGAGCGCCGCTTCTTGCGCCCGAGGTCCGGGGAGCAAGAGGCGTAGCCACTGCCCTCATCGGGCGGGCCACCGCCGCCAAGTTGGCGCTCATCGAAGGCACGCCTGGTGCGGTCTGGGCGCCGGGCGGCCGGCCTAAGGCGGCGTTCGCCTTCCACGTTGTCGGCGACACCATCGCCGAGATCGAGATCGTCACCGATCCCGCCGTGGTGGCCGCCTTGGACATCGAGATCCTGGGCGGGCCCGCCCAGACGGAATGATCCAGCGCGAACTCGTTGCCGATTGACGCGTTGCGGTTCAATCCTTGACCGCGCAGCTGCTACTCAGCGCGCGTCCCCTACCGGAACCCGGCGTGAAGATCGCGACTCGCCCCGATTGCTGGGTCGCGGGCGCACAGAACGACATGGGCATCGGTCATCGAACACCGATTCGGCAGGGCGCTAGTGGCGGCTCTTCCGATAGCCCACCGGTAGCGATCTCCCAGGCTGTCGTTGTCGAGTCGCCCCCAGGTCTATGAAGCGGACCTCGTGGTTCTCCGATGAGGCACAGATGGATTCTTGTCCAGCGGAGTTCGTTCCAATCGCGGGGCGCAGTTCAAGATTCCCGCTGCTCTCGCCAAAGGGCGAAGGGGAATGAGACAACAAGCAATATTCCCGTCCCCAGTGCGAAGTGCGTGACCCATGCTCCGGCGAGGCTGGGACCGCCCCAGGAGTTGCGAAGGTTGCTGGCGTCAAAGACGGGGTACAAGATGCCACTTCGGATTTGGAGCACCCAGACGATTGCCGTCACGACGTACGCGGCGAGAGGGACGCCGGATGTCGGGTTGCGAAGCTTGCCCGAACAGGTAGTCGCCCCGAGTCCTCCGAGAATCCACGCCGCGACACGCGTGGGTACCGCAACTGCCACCACGATTGTTCCTTTGAGAGTCCGGCGCGCCATCGCGATCAGGCTTGCATCTTGTCTGCGAACCCTGAAGGGTCCAGAATCCCCTCCAATACCCGGTTTGACCAGCTAGAACACTATGGGCGAGGCTCCCATCGTGGC
>PMVZ01000075.1 GCA_003166375.1 Acidimicrobiaceae bacterium
CGCAGGTCCCGCCAAGACCGTTGGACGACCACACAGATGAGACGTTCGGTGCCTTCTGCCGTGATCGGCCAAGCGTCGCCCGCCGTAGCGAGAGCGAGGTGGGGGTTCGCGTCGGAGGGCCAACGGCGCGGATCTCCGACTGGCAATAAGGTTCACGTCGAAGCGATAGAGGTTCCTGCACCGTGTCACCACGGGCATGTCTGTGAACACCGATTCCGGCACGGAGCTGTTGCCAGGTCGGCCCGTTATTCCGTGTAGCCCACCCGCCGGCGTCTCCGCCCTTGACTTTGCATTACGCGAATCAGAGCGGGCAACCGGTGAACGTCGCGGGGCCGTCGACGGTGGCGGCGCCCTCCGGTGCGATTTGCTCAAGCCCGTAGGAACCGGCGGTGCGAAACTCTGGGGAGACGGCCATCTGGGTCGTGGCCAGGCCCATGTCGGCAGCAATGGGGTCGATCGCGATCGGCAGGCCTCCTGATCCGGCCAGGTCCCAGGAGTGGGTAACGTGGCCGGCGACGCCCTCGGCCACCCCGAGGTCTCGTTTCGAACTGGGCAGCAGCGTCTGGTCCCANNGACGCCCCCGTTCGGCGGCGGCCATTGCATCGGCCTGGTGCTCCTTGGCCACTTCCAGCATGTACATGGACGACTCCCCTCTTAGTTGGAGTCGGCAGGTTTGGGCCGCTCGGATCCCCGCATTTTCTCCAGGGACGACCTAGGAAGTAGGCCCCGCAAACGCCATTGAGCAAATAAAACTCAATGGCTCGCTACAACCACACAGAAAGTAGAACTTTCCCCCACCGAACGCTTGGCTCAGTGAGTAGATAGTAGAGAAGCCACGTGGAATATGCAACGACTGCAGCTTCGAATCGCGACATTCTGTGCAACGCGACCAAGTGATCAAATACTGGTCGCCGGACAGCATCACTAATGTGTAATGCTGGACCGTACGTATATTGCATCACTATACATATAACGCCGCGGTTCCCCCTGGTGTAGTCGCAGGAAAAGCGGCCGTTCTTGACAGAAGACATGTTCTCGTCTGTACATCGTCCGCCACACGTGTACTGGTAGAGACGACTAGCCTTTTCTTGATATGGAGGGTGATGCGCAAGGCGCTTACGTCCGTGCGTCAGGCAGGTCTCCGGAGGTCGGATAGGTTAGTCCCTGGTCGAGTCACCGACCATTCGTCAAGTTGAGCACTGGACTTCCCGTCATGGACATGACATTGTCGAAACGAGGCGATTATGTGGACAACTAGGGGTACAACTGCCGATTTCGGTGGATAAGCACACCACTCCGCAGCACTCTGCGGACCACCGGACACCACAGCGATAGACGCCGGCAATCGAGCCGAGCCGGCCCCCGGCAAGGCTCAGTCCAGACTCGTCCGCCGACACCGTAGGGACCCTCACAGAACTCAAAGCATCCGCTTGGCCAATTGGCGAATGAAACGAGCCGCCCCAACAACTCAAGTGAAAACCTGAAACATCGCCAGCACTAGGGGCAATCCTCTTCGCCCCCACCAGCGAAGATCTGTTCGACTCACCTCGACCTTGACTTCTCTGCTCTCGCACACCCGCGCCGGAGCGGTGACGCACATATCGGCGCGCCATTCAGCTGGCAAAGTTCTGGGTTGCCGCGCCCGATTCGGCGCTATGGAGCGTCTGTCGGGCGGAGCGCCGAGCCGTCGATCGGCGTGCTTTTGCGCATGACGGCGAACTCACGACCAACGTGCAGATGAGACGTTATGTTGTGCCTGACGTGAGTAGCCAAATATCGCTGACAGCGGCGAGAGCGCTAACTGGGGTTCCCGTCGGAAGGTGGAACTTTCGCATCTGAGAGGGATCTCGATGGGGCGTCTTCGACCCGATGGGCGGGCCCCCGGGCTTCGTGGGGTAGCCCGCGCGTGAACGAGGGCGGCGAGCTACGAAGCCGTGGTCGGGCCGGCTTCCCTCCAGGTGAAAGCGCGGACATACGCGAACGCCAGGTTTCGGAGACATGAACTTGTTGGCAATTCGATGACAACACCGGCATTTCCCCTAGGCAGGAGCGAGACGAGCGGATACCGTCATTACACTTTTAGCTAACTGATTCTGAGGGCGTCTGAACCTGGGGGGAGCAGGTATGGGAAGCTGGACGATGACCTGGCGACGCTCGTTCCGGGCTGTGTGTCTGTTCGTGGGGTCCGCGCTGTCGTTGTCGTTATTAGCCGGTTTCGGAGGCAGCATGTCCGGAGCGGAAAGCCGGGTTGACTCTGCTCCAAGAATCCCCCAGCAGTGGGCGGTCACCCAAGCGGTGGGTCATGGCTCGGTGCCCGGCTTCCTTGATGGCGTCTCCTGCCCGACATCAACGAGCTGCGTCGCTGTGGGAACAAAGGGCTCCGGGCAGAATTACCTCGCTCTTGCAGAAAGCCTTTCGAACGGCGCTTGGACCAAGATGAGCCCGCCGCCAGCGCGGGGGTCACAGGCAGGATTCCTTTTCAGCGTGTCCTGTCCGATCGCAGGTAGCTGCGTAGCCGTTGGCTACACCTTCGCCAACCAGTCCGGTCACGCGCTCATCGAGACATTGACCAATGGGAAATGGTCTGTGTCCTCTACGCCTGATCAGCTCCAAACCGCAAGTGACAGTTTCTTGTGGGGCGTCTCTTGCGTTACGGCTTCTCAGTGTGTCGCTGTCGGAGATACGATCGAAGCTGCCGGGAATACCGAGCCCGTAATCGCCACCTTCCACGGCGGCAACTGGAACGTCACCACCAGCCCGACAGTACCAAGTAAACCTGCGGGGTCCGGCCTTGCGGAATTGAGCAGCGTATCCTGCGTTTCAGACATTCAATGTGTCGCGGTTGGTTATGACCAACCGTCGGCGAAGAAAACGACCACGTTGATCGAAACGCTTAAAGGCGGACACTGGTCAGTGACACCAAGCTCCGGGTCAACGCCCACCCCCGGCAACGGCTACAAAGCCGTCTCCTGTTGGACGAATGGCTTTTGCACGGCAGTTGGGCAACTCTCCGGATCCGTTCCGCTCGTCGGGTCGTCGACCGGCGGGACGTGGACCATGGCGAAGAGCCCTGAGCCAAGTCGGCTCGATTCGTCGACCAGTCTGAACGGGGTGGCCTGTCAGTCTTCGGTCGACTGTGTCGCAGTAGGCGATCTCGCGAACCGGAACAACGCTCAGGTGGCCGATGGTGCACTTGGTTATCCCGCTGGCGCGTTGATCGAGTCGGAATCGTCGGGACAATGGGAGATTGTGAAAGTTCCCTCCACGCTCCCCACCGCTAGCGGTCTGGACGACGTGTCTTGTAATAGCGGGAGCTGTGCTGCAGT
This sequence comes from Acidimicrobiaceae bacterium, assembly GCA_003166375.1. Classification (GTDB taxonomy): domain Bacteria; phylum Actinomycetota; class Acidimicrobiia; order Acidimicrobiales; family Bog-793; genus Fen-455. Next base: position 3,327 of record PMVZ01000075.1, read on the forward strand.
CGGCCAATCAGGCGACTACAACGCCAACAGCACCGCCGGCACCCACACGCTGATCCTCGAGACGAAGGGCTCTTAGCAAACTGCGGAGTTGGGAGTACTGAGTTCTTTCACCGGCAGGGACTTCTCGTGCGAACGGACCGCGTTCCAGATGCCGGTTTCGCGTCGCGACAGAACAAACGCGGGGCTAGGCGAGCGACTGGCAAGTCGGACGCGCCGTAATCGGCCTGGGCGGCCGGAACACCACTAGCTCATTTGGCCGACAGACCATTAGCGGGAGGGGGGCAGGCCCCCTCCCGGCCTCCTCCCAACGCAGCTTCGACGTCATTGAGGTTGTCGGGCCGGCAAAGCCGTCCCTCGGGCGAAGTGTTCTTCCTCGTGAATCCGCGACAACTCAGACTGGTCAACCGACAAGCCAATAAACAAGTGACGGCGCGCCGCCACATATCGCNNGTCGCACTCGTTGAGCTGACCCTCGCGGCACAGTGGACCTATAATCCCAGGCGAAACGAGATACGCGTCCGCAACCATGCTCCACCTTGCCCGGGCTGCTGTCCAGGAAAACTTGTCACAAAGTCACGAGTTCCGCGGATCAAGAAGATCTAGGGGTCATCACAACGCCCAGAGACACGACAAGTACCTAACCCAACTAACACGTAAGCCCGACGTTCAAGCAGGCGAAGGAGATCCAATGACAAAGAACGAGAGCAAGCCACATCCCTACGTCCCTTCGGGGTTCTTCATGAGACACGTGGTGAACCCGATCACGATTCGCCCTCGTACCCGTCTGCACTTTCGGCGATTGCCTCCACGAAGCCCGCAAAACTGGGAGCGCAACGGGGCGATGACCTCTGCCGGCTGAGGGGGTAGGCCCTTGCCTTGTGCCGAGCTCCGCCCTGCCCTTCAACGAGATGTGTCCCTCCTCTGCCGGCGTTTCAGGCCATGTCTTGCTCGTTACTTCTCTCGCTTGGTCATTATCAGTGTCGGCACTTTCGCAGCCACCGCCTTCCACGCCTCGACGGGGTGTGATTGTGGGTGCTGCCGCACGGCCTCGATATCGGCCACACCTGCCCTGAGATTGGCCACCAGTTTCTCGACGTTGAGGCCATACGGCGCCCCACCCAAGGAGGCGTTCAGCGTATCCCAACGCCATTCGAACTCAAGACGACTATCAGCTGACTGGGTCACACCCTGACGGGCTGGGCGATTTACCTTGATCTGCCGAACGAGACTGAGAATCGTTGCCCGTTGGTCCTCGGTAGACATGTCGTCCCAACCGTCGTGGACCCGCCCGTTTAGACGCCCGAGTGCCGATTGACCCCGCAAGCTCGCAAGCTGTGTACTCCGAGCCTCGACCCTGTCCCGGATCCGCTTGGTAAGCCTCAGCCACTCGTCACGAGGCAGCGCAAGCGCTCCAGGCCCAATGTGGCATGAAAGGCCTTCGACACCTGGAGTTCCCCATCCCAGTCGTGCATGGCCTCGAGATCATCGGGGAACATCGCTGCCGCCGTGCTGGTGGCCTCGAGACTGTCATCGGCGAGTACGGCAACCCACACGACATGGATGGCGACGTTTCGAGCGCTGACCTCCCTCAAGGAGGCCACGACGATGCGCACTCCATCGAGACACACCGGACAGCTCGGCGAGGCGAGAAGGACCAGTCGTGGGACTCCGACGGTCGAGTTGAAGGCGGCGGGAAGAGACGAGTGGTGCTCGATCACGAGTTCTCGACCGGTGTCGTGTTCGGCCTTGTCGAGACAGTTGCTACCGAGGGGTGATCTCAAATCCAGAACGGTTGGTGGAAAGCCCTTGGGATCTCCGGCGACCTCTTCCGATTTCGCCGAGCACATATTCGACCAGTTGGCCTGGCGTGGTTAGCTGAACGACGAGCCGCACCCGCAGGTCTTTGTCGCGTTGGGGTTCGTGATGTGAAAGCCGGCCCCTTGGAGCCCGTCGTTGTAGTCGAGCGTCGCACCTTTGATCAGCTCGGCGCTCTCGGGATCGACGACGACCTGCACGACGCCAGACGTCCAGACAAGGTCGTCACTGGCGATCTCAGTGTCGAAGAACATGTCGTAGCTGTATCCCGAGCAACCTCCGGGCTTCACGGCAACTCGTAGGGCGAGCGAGTCACTGGCCGTTTCGTCGGCGAGGAGCTCAGCGATCTTCCCCGTGGCGATGTCAGTCAATGTGATGGGACTCGGCCGACGGCCCATCTGCACCGGCGACGTGGCAATGCTCATCGGAGGTCCTCCTCGGGATCGCTCAGCGCAATGGTAACGCCGGCGAGCGAGATTCAGTGCGTCGGAGCAGAACGCCGGGAGCTACGGTGTTGCGTTTCTCCACGACCGAGCGCATGACATCTGACATCCATATGCCCGAGCGGCCCGTTCCAGGCGCCCGATGCCAGCGTTCCGCATCTCGCGGATCGATCGCTCACGCCTCCACGCGTGAGTCGATTGAGAGCCGACCACCCCCGATGTGTCGAGACTGTCGCAGCGCACACGCTCGCCATAGAGCCGGGACGGCCCAGCTACCTGGATCCGGGGACCAGCCTGTTCGTGCTCTCGGTGACCGATTTATCCGCGCGGGACGACTGCTGCAAGCGGAGATGTCGGCACGATCCACATCCGCAGTGAGGAGCAGCTCGTGACTGGTCGTCGCCGAGCATGGATGAGCTGGAGCAGTGGGAAGGACAGCACGATGGCGCTCGACGCGATCCGTCGCGACGAGGACATCGATGTCACCGCGCTCCTCGTCACGGTGAGCAGCGCGGCAGATCGGATCGCACTGCACGCGGTTCGTTGCTCCCTGCTCGAGGCTCAGGCCGATCGCCTCGACCTGCCACTCCACGTCGTCGAGATCCCGTCGCCGTGCTCGAACGAAATCTACGAGGCGGAGATGGCCACGGCTATGGACGTCGCGCTCGCGGACGGCATCAAGGACGTCGTCTTCGGCGATCTCTTCTTGGCCGATGTCCGCGCATACCGCGAAGAGCGCCTCGACGGCACGGGCATCTCCCCTCTCTTCCCGTTATGGAGTCGCCCGACCGATCTCGTCGCGCGCGAGATGCTCGACCCGGGCGTGAAGGCGCTTCTCACCTGCGTCGATCCGGCTCACTTGGCCCCATCCTTCGATGGGCGGCTCTTTGACGAGCGCCTGCTCGCTGACCTGCCTGGTCACGTTGACCCGTGCGGAGAGCGAGGTGACTTCCACACCTTCGTCTTTGACGGCCCGGGGTTCGCCTCACCGATCGACATCGAGCTCGGTGAAGTCATCGAACGCGACGGCTTTGTCTTTCGCGATGTGCGACCAGATGGAGCGTCCGGCGGTCGGCGCCAGCGGGTCGATCATGACAGGGCTCGGTAACCCGAGCGTTCGGCGTCGAATCGTCATGCGTCGAACGCGTTGCCCCTGCTCAGTCGAATGGCCATTCTGGCCTTGGTCCCGAGAAGCGCGGTCAGGAGCTTTCCCAGCCCCCGAGAGGCCGGACCTTCGGGCTATGAACGTTCAGCGCGCGCTGGCAGGTCGCCGGAGCACGCTGACCCCAAAGGCGGCGCCCGGTGCCCAGGGTCGCAGGTCCCACGTCGCGAAGCGATGCTCGAGCAGAAGCCCCGCGGCAACGGCGTCCTCATCGAAGTCGGCCAATCTGTAGCCGCGGTCGGTGCCAAAGCCCACGACGACGATGCCGTCGGGGCGGACGTGCGCGCCGACGTGGGTCAGGACGGCACGCTCGGTGCCGGGTCCGACGAAGGCCATCACGTTGCCAGCCACGATGGCCGCGTCGAACGGCTCAGAGTGGCCGACGGCTGACAGGTCGAGCTCGGCGAGGTCGGCTACGAGCCACGTGGGCCCGGGATGGCTCGACTTAGCCGCCGCGATCAGAGCCGGGTCGACGTCGACCCCGACCACGACGTGGCCACGCGCGGCCAGCTCCGCGCCCACGCGCCCCGGCCCGCAGCCGGCATCGAGGATCCGGGACCCAGGTACCACCATGGCGTCGAGCAGGCGCGCCTCACCAGCGAGGTCCACTCCCTCGGCGGCCATCTGTCGGAACCGGTCGATGTACCACTGCGAGTGCTCGGGACCGGTGTCGGTGAACCAACGCGGCGGCGTGCCCATGCCGGCAACCTAGACCGGCCAGCAGCATCAGCAAGCCCATGGCCGCATGAGGGACCGGCTCCCTTCGACGGGTGCTCACCGAAGCATCCTTCAACGTGAAGGGTGCACGCCCTCGATCCTGCCTGTGGAAGCGGGAGAAAGCCCACTGTCGTCAGGCGTACTACCTGGCGCCGCACGACCGCGAGCTGATGACGAAGGACGGCGATCTCGACGTCCTTCTCCTCCGGAGTCTTACCAATTCGAAGGAGATCGAGTAGTCGCCGAACCAGCAGGAAGGTGATCGAACAGCCCATAGCGACGATCGTGGCAGATCTACGGCACCGCTGGTCGGCGGCCGAATCGAGCGCTTGCACCCTTCAGGTTGGCGAGCGTCGCCCGACGTGACCCCCGCCTGTTCGCCCACTGGCAGGCTCGTGCGACCCGACGGCTGGGCGCTGGGAGCCGGATGAGCGGAGACGTTCACGTCCGGTTCTGGGAGCCGGGGAGATTCCTCCCGGCCACTCACCTCATCGTGCTCGCCCCGACGAGGGCCAGGGTCGTACAGGCCAAGGCCCGGACCGAGACGGTCCTGGAACCGTTGGGGTTGCGACTGCATCCCGACAAGACCAGGATCGCCTGCCTCGCAAAGGGGCAGGAGGGTTTCGTCTTCTTGGGCTTCGAGCATCGCATGCGAGAGTCCAGGAAGTGGCGGGGCCGTTGGTATCTCAACCGCTGGCCGTCTCCGAGGGCCATGACATCTATCAGGGCCAAGGTCAAACAGCGCACGGCTCGTCGGTTCGCCAGCCTGCCGCTGGAGGCAGTGTTCGAGAGCCTCAACCCCGTGCTGCGGGGCTGAGGGGCGTACTGCGTGTCCAGAGGGCGCGCACGATCAGACCGGAGGTGGGTATTGATGACTTGATCGTGTGAGCCCACAAGCTCGCCACCGCCACCGGGTGTAAGTCCCGTCCGGGTAGTCACCAGAGAGCCCGGTAGCAGGTTGGCAATGTCGGGGGGAAACGTCCGGCGTCGGAGCCCAGCGTCAAATGCCTCGTTGGAGGGAGCAACCGTGCATCAGGTCACCTTCTCCACGTCGACCTCGACCGCCGCAACAGAGGAGTCGATGAGTGCGGAGGCGCTCGTCTCATAGATCGGGGCCGCGTTGAACTGCAGGAGAGCCACTCCAGTGGGTACACCAGCGTTCCCCACGGCCGCGACCAACAGCTCGCCACGGCCCGAGCGCACCCTGACCTCGTCACCGGGCTCGACGCCGAGCTGCTTCATCGCCTGCGGGGCGAGACGCAACTCCTGAGATCGGGCCAGCGGCGCGAGCGACTCGGCCGACTG
>PMVZ01000271.1:0-8812 GCA_003166375.1 Acidimicrobiaceae bacterium
GTCTGGATCTTTGTCGAACGCGAGGAGCGCTTGGCTACCACGAGCGCCCTGATCGCCTCCACGTTGCCGTCGCGGCTCTTGCCCGCCCCTTGGGCTCTGCCCGACAATGCGGCGCGGGCCGCCTCGATGGCATCGACCGGGTCGGACTTGCCCGTGCGCCGGCGGGACTGGCGGTTCGGCCGGTCGACCTCGACCACCTCCACGCCGGTGCTTCGCAAGTACCTGGAAAGACCCGCTCCATAAGAGCCGGTGCCTTCGACACCGACGCGTGTCAAGGTGCCGAAGCTCGCCAAGAACTCGGCGAGGCGACGGTGTCCCGCAGGCGTGGTCGGGAACTCGGCCACGCCTAGAAGGCCACCGATCGCATCGAGTGCCGCCGCTGGGTTCACATCGAGGTGGGTGTTCACACCACCAGTTACCGGGCGCGTCGCATCTACAGTGGTCATCGCCATCCCTTCCTTCTCATTTGGTCAAGGGGTGGCACGCGCCGCCCAATGCGTGCGACGCCGGTGCGATCGTCCTGTTGCCACAGGGCGATCCGCCGCACTCATGGTTCGACTCGTGCCACGAACACACCTGGAATCGCCGGTCGACGGATCGTTCTGAAGACAGGCTGACCGTCAGCCGATTATCGGGTCAGACCAGCAATCCCAAGTAGAACTGACGCTATCCACTCACCTCGTTACCGTGGTGGATGGAGGGAACATCAGCTCGTTCTCATACTCCCTGCCGAGTCTGTGCGCGAGCGGCGAGCAGCAAAAGAACTCTTCGTCGGAACATTCGGTGCGCCCAGTCCGGCCTCAAGGCCCTGGCGGCTACCGTGGTCAATGCGCCACCAGCAGCAACGGACGATGGAGAGCCACGATGAGAAGCGACGAACGCAAGCCCGTGTCGGTCTCCCGACGAATCAAGGCCCCGGCCGCTGAAATCTTCAGACTTCTGGCCGATCCAGACCGACACCCCGAGTTCGATGGATCAGGGATGCTGCGGCCAGGCGCCAGCAATCGGGTGATCGTTGGCGTGGGGGACGTGTTCGTCACGAAGATGTACCTCGCGACAATGGGCGACTACGAGATGCATAACCGCGTCGTGGTATACGAGGCGGACCGGTGTATCGCCTGGGAGCCCGGAAACCCCGAGCTTGCTACGAATGGGTCGCGCTGGAGGTTCGACCTCACTCCAGATGGCCCAAATGCAACTCTGGTGACAGAAACCTACGACTGCACGGATTCCCCCGAGAGTGTCCGTGACGCCGTGGACAACGGCCATGCTTGGCTCGCTGGCATGACCAAGACACTGGAGCGACTCGACCAACTCTGCACGACGCAATAGGGAATCGGGCTGAGCCNNCTGGGATAGGTCGGCTAAGAGAATCGCCAGCGCGTTTGGCTGAACGATTCTCCTTTGCCAAACGCGAAGGCCGTCTCCGGGACGACTCGATACACGAGGGCCTCTGCTTGACGGATTGCGTCCCCGAGTCCGGACCAAGTTCCACCTGGCGAGGCGAAGTGGGCGCCGTATTTGGACTCGTAGGTGTCAGCTACACGTCCTAGCTCCGTTGGATCGCTCGTCACCTCCGCGGTTCCTTCGAGCACGAGATCAAGACCATCGAGAGTGTTGCGTCCGGTTGTAACAACGCAATGACGGTTCGTTAAGAGGTTCCTTGCTTTTCGCTCGTCGGGACCAGTACAGAAGTAGGAGGCACCTTCGAGCCAGATCCCCAGAAGTGGCGTTACATGCGGGCGTCCATCGGGTCGAACGGTCGACAGCCAATAGACCTCTGCACTGGCCACCACGGCACGGCCCCGTGACCATTCGGTTTGTACGGCGTTCGGACTGCTGAATGGACTCAGTTCGGCTGCTGGTTCCTGCTCGACCACCCGGGCTCTCCATCTCTGCGCCGCAAGCGACCACGCGGTCCAGGTGTCGCAGGACTCCATTGTCGCGCATAGGTCCGCAGTGCCTTCCGGGGCGGTCGCGAACAGAACGGGCCAACCGAACACTGAGCCTCGGCGAGCCGGTGCGAGCCCAGATCAATCAGACGGCTCGGCGTGCGCACGAGATCGCGGATTCGGCGCTCGTGCTTGTCCGTGCGGGTAGTGAGATAGTCGTCCTTCGGTGCGCTCGCGAACCGGCGACCAGCATAGCTAGCCTGTCACACCGAGGAGGAACCGCATGGCCGATTCTGACCGCCGAAGCACGTTGTTGGATTCTTACGAGAACGCTGCGGTGATCGTGTCAGGAATAGTTGCTGACGAGCTCGGCCACCCGACGCCGTGTCCCAAGTACGACGTGGCCGGACTGATCAACCACCTCGTCGAAGCGGGCCACCGGGCGGCCGCTCTCGGCCGCGGGCAGGCACCCCCGCCCGGAGACGAGTCCCCTCACGTGGAGCTCTCCGACGCGCCCGGTCAGCTACGTAGCGCTGCGGAACAGGCGGCACAAGCATGGGGCGACAATTCCAGCTTGTCCTTGAGGTACACAATGCCGTGGGGCGAGGAGTACACGGGGGCCACCCTGGTGGACATGTACCTGGCAGAGCTGGCCGCACACGCCTGGGACTTGGCCAGGGCCACCGGACAGATCGACAAGTTGGACCCTTCCCTCGCCTTGCCGGCACTCGAGGGGGCACGGGCCATGATCAAACCTCAGTACCGCAACATGGTCGAGCCAGGAGGCCCTTTCGGGGCGGAGGTCTACCCAGCTCCCGGTGCTGACGACTGGGAACGCCTCGCTGCCTTCATGGGACGCGACCCACGGACAACGCTCGGTCTATAAGGGGCGAGCGGGGCGCCGGGCCTTCGATCGACATGGCGTCTTGAGCCTGGGTATTAGCCGGAGGTAGCGATGGGTCACTCCCGAACGCCCACGCAGAACACCGCTGGCGACGGGTTCCCGGCCAATTCCGATCAACGGCTCGGCGTGCGCACGAGATCGATTCTGGCGTGTGGCTCCAACGACCCGGGGCCAATGTGCTGCCGTCGTTCTGTCTCCCATCGGGCTGGCGAGGTCGGTGCTTGAGCATCCTGTGAAGATGTCCAGCAGACGGAACTCGACGTCCAGGACGGGACCTCGATCACAGGTGCTCGGTTGAGGTTCCGTGCGCGACGGCAGCTTCGATTGCTGCAACCTCGGCGACCATCCAGGACTGGTAGTCGTAGCCGGGCGTGGGCATCGTTTCGTAGACACCGACGACAGGCACTCCGGCGGACTGAGCGGTCTGCCTGACTGATGTCGTGAGCGAGTCGACGACCTGCTGGTTGTAACAGAAGACCTTGACCTGGTGTTTGGTGAAAAAGCCGTCTTCGAGCGTGACGTCCTCTGGAGCCGGGTCGACCCCGTTCATGATGTCAGCCTGGAAGGCGAACGGGGTGAGATTCCTCATGCCCATCGCCTCGAGCATGTAGTCGGCGACCGGCTCGGTCGTGGCGACCGGCGTTCCGGGATACTTGGCCTTGAACACCGCGATCGCTTCGAACCAAGGCTTAAGGGAGGCGTCGAAAGCCTGCAATCTCGCCTGGAAGTACGCCTTGTGGCTCGGGTCGAGCTCAGAGAGGTCTGAAGCCATGACCTTGGCGACCGCCGGCATCGTCTTCGGGCTGTACCAAAGGTGGGGATTCGGCGTTTTGTCCGGCAGACCCAGCACTTTCTGAGCGACGATGACCTTCCGTTTCGGGTTCGGTGATGCCGATTCGAGGTTGTTCATGAAACTGTCGTAGCCGACACCGTTCTGAACGATCAGCTCGGCGTGGCTCACCTCCTCCGCCACGCTCGGACTCGCCTCAAAGGTGTGTGGGTCGGTGTTGGGGTTGCTGATGATGGACGACACCTGGACGTACTTGCCCCCGATCTGGCTGAGTACGTTCGCGTATTCGTTCTCCGTCCCGACGGCGTTGATCGCGCCCGGCTTCGAGCTACTTGCTGAGGTAGCGCTAGCGCAACCCGCTAGGAGCAGTGACGCCCCGAAGAGTGCGCCTGCGATGGCGAAGCTAGCGAGGTGCCTCAACGAACAGAGAGCCTTCGACGGGTGGGCGGGAGTGGTCATCTCAGAACACTAGACTGGGACTGAGTCTCATTACAAGGGATCGCAGATCTGTCTTCACCGAGGGGAGAAGAAGAGCAGCTCCGGAGTGCTGTCCGCACCCGCATGTCTCCCCGGAGGACGAAGTCCACGGCCAACTGACAGGATTGTGGGTGTGAGACTGTCGTCCATGACAACCACGTCGGCTACACCCGCCGGGGGGCGGCGCCACGCGGAAGGCGATGAGCACTCTGCGGCACGTGTCCGAGAGAACCGCAATCGAACTGGGAGAGGTCTTTGCAAGCGCTGACTAGCGACGACACCCTGCGCGAGCTCGTCGAGGCTCGGCTCCGGCGAGCCGATCTGCGCTACACCTCGGGCCGCCGAGCGATCGTCGAGATGCTCGCGTCAGCCGGTCATCCAGTGAGCATCTCCGACATCGCAGCCGAACTTCCAGATGTTCCTAGGAGTTCGGCCTACCGGCACCTGGTCGATCTCCAAGGCGCCAGGGTAGTTCGGCGGATCGCTGCCGAAGACGAGTTCGCTCGATTCGAGCTTGCAGAGGATCTGACCGAACACCATCACCATTTGCTCTGCGTCACCTGTGGCGGAGTGATTGACGTCACACCAACGCCAGCGTTCGAGCGGGTCGTCGCCAAGATGGTGCAGGAGCTTGCAGCCCAGCGAGGTTTCCGCCCGACGGCTCACGTCTTGGACGTGATTGGACACTGCGCGAGCTGCGGGTAAGACGGCCCCGGGTCGGCTGGCCCCGTTTGTTGGTTCCTCACCAGTCTCATGGGCTCAGGCCTAGAGCCGTGCGACAGCTGAGCCACCTGGAGTTTCTGACGGCACTGCTTGAGTCGCATCGCGGGTGGAACGGACCGCCCAGATCGCCAATTCGGGCGCGGCAGCGTCAGCCTATGGCGGGGGATCCGGCCGCCGTTATGGCGTCGCGCGTGTCGGTCAAGGATGTCATTTCACCACTCATCAAGCTCTCCTTTGCTCAGAAGTTTGACTATTTTCACCACGGGTGTTTGTGCTATTACCGAACTACTTCGGTGGCGTACTTCGCCATCGTCTTGCCGATGTCGGCGGGGTTGAGCACCCCCTCCTCGTCGACGGGGAGCTTGCTCAGATCTCGGAAGTACTCGACATAAAGGTCGGGAGTCAGCGTGCAAATGAACTTGGCGGGCTCACCGAAGGGGTTGGAGAAGGTGTGCGGTGTCCCCGCGGGGACGGTGACGCACGACCCTGCTTCGACGTCGACGCTGTCGGCTCCAGCGCTGAATCTGAGCCTGCCCTCGGTCACGATGAAGATCTCGTCGTGCTCACGGTGAAGGTGCTGGGGCGGGCCAACCGGGCTCGGCGGCACCATCGCCTCGATGATGCCCAGCCGATGCTGGGTATGGGTGCCGTCCTCGATGATGCGGCAGCGGATCGGGCGGCCCCCTGACTGCTCGCCGTCGCTTGGCCGTACGACCAAGATGGACATGGCGCCTCCCTTTACGCAGATGGACGTTCGTAAGTAACTGTCAACGCGCTGGTCTCTCCCGCGAGGGCGAACTCGTAGGAGGCGCGGACCAACCGCAAGACGACGTCACGTTCGTGGTCGTCGCGAGGGGCGTAGAGCATGACGATCGTCGCGGGCGCTTGACCGGTCTGCACGAGGTAGTGGGGTTCGGCCCATCCTGCGCGCTCGGCAGCCGCGGCTAATGGCAGCGGCAAAGCGGCGTGCAGGCTGAAGTCACCTTTCGCATGCACGTGGCAGAACTCGAGCCCGACCAGGAATGCCTCGGCCGGCCCACCCGCGGCGCTGCCGTCCAAAGTGAGGGCGCGGGCGCCCTCCACCGCGATCGCGGATGACTGTCCGAGCACGGATCGCCAGGTCAGCGCCTCGGCAAGAATGGCGTCCACTTGCCGGCTATCGCCGGGTTGCTGGTCCAGTTGGCTGTGCGGGAGCTCGGTGCTCGTAAGCGGCCGGGACCCGTCCCGAAGTGGCAGGTGCAGCGGATCGGTCATCTCAGCCTCCGAACCAGAACAGCTCGATCGGAATTCCGTCCGGGTCGCGGAACAAGACCAGGGCATGCGGCACTGGCTCGGTGCTCTCGAACAGTGCTTCGTGTTCGACGCCAACGTCGTCGAGGTGGGTGACCCACTCGTCGATGGCCTCCCGACTGGCGACTTGACGTGCCAGGTGGTCGAGTCCGGTGCGCCGCGGGCTGAACATTTGCCTGTCCGCGTCGGGATGGTGGTCGAGGCCTACGAACAGTCCGGTGCCGGGACGTGTCATCACGACGGCGTAGCCGTCGCCGGTCGCGTGCGGTTCGGCGAAGGCTCGGACAAGGCCTAGAACCTCGTTGTACCAAGCCTCACTGGCACCGATGTCTCGCACCGTGAGACCGAGATGATGAAGTCCGGTCACCGTCGGAACTGTGCGGCGGGATGGGGATGTTTCGGTAGCGGTGGTCACGTTGCCCCCCTGTTGTTTGGTTCTTTCGACTATATGAGATACACTGTCTCACAGTGAGACTTTGAGTATCATGCACCCCAGGACCCGTTATGTCAAGGAGCGAGCGATGAAGGGTTCACGCGATACCGGGACGCTGACTGGTCCCAGAAACCGCACCATGCATCTCTTGAGGGAGGCTGCCCGAGAGCTCTTACGCACCGGAGGCCCGCTCACCGTGCCGGCGGCGGCCGAGCGCGCTGGCGTGTCGCGGGCAACCGCCTACCGCTACTTCCCGAACAACGACTCCGTGGTGCTACACGCGACGATGTCCCTCACCGATAACCCGCTCGACGACGCCGACTGGGACTCCAGCGCGGTCGCATCGCCCGACGAGCTAGGTGCCAGGGCCGCCGAGCTCGTACGCGCGACGGCAACGTGGGCTTTCGACCACGAGACCGAGCTGCGCACGATGCTGCGCCTCTCGCTCACGCCCGAACGAGAGGAAGTGAAGCCCCGCCGGGGCCTCACCAACCGAGGCCGCTGGATCGGCGCATTACTCGAAGGCTTGCCCGGTGATGTCCCGCCGGCCGCACGCGAGCGTCTCGCGGCCGCCCTCATCCCGCTGTTCGGATCCGACGCCGTCGTCTGGACAACTGACATGGCAGAGCTACCTCGTGACGAGGCGATCGAGCTCCTCGCTTGGATGGCGCGAGTCCTCATCGCCGCCACCGTGGAGGGCCGGTAGCACCCCAGCTCCCGCTCGCCTCATCAGGGTGGACGCAGGGCCCGGCGAGCATACGGTGTTCTTTGTCTACAGAGGCTTCCCCGACTATCCGAGCTTTCATGCTCTCGGCGCCGCCTTGTTTCGTCGCACTGGGCGTCGCCGAGAATCGTCGGAGAACGAACTCAGGCACGCTTGAGCAGCCGCCTGGCAGCTCAGATTGATCCATCTGGCTTCTCGAGACGCGTCGCGCCAGGTCCGCCGGCGGACACCGATCAGACGGTTAGTTCGTCATGCTCCGCACGCCGATCCCCACGCAAGGGCCTGATCTCCCGGGCTGCGCGATCACGTCGTTCTGATTACTCGACTCGCGTCGAGTCACGGCGTTGCAGGCTTTTCAAGGTACGGCGCCAGAAGGGATGCTCCAAGCTCGAGAAGCCGTTGGACCTCATCAAAGTCGGTCTTCGCAGTGCCCACGGCCGCTGGCTGATAGGGGACGGGTCCCGACTGAGAGAAGTCGTCCTCCGCGACGAGGATCCCGAACGTGCGGTCGATGGCCGGTTCGATCACATCGTCAAGCGGGTTGGCACCCCGTTCGGCGGCGTCAATAGCAAGGAGGCTCGGGGCGTTCTCGGGACTCGCCTCGGTGAGGCCGATGACGATGACTTCGCGCGGGTCAGCGACGTTCAAGAGGGTCATCATTCGGTTCGAAGTGCCGAAGCCAGTCTCGTGGTACCAGGCCTTCCGGAAGTCGTCATAGGTCTTGCCCTCTCGCAACCTTCGACGAACAATTGCCACAGCGATCATGAGCTTCCCCTTTCGCCTCTAGCAGCGCACCGAGCGCCGCTCAGAATATCGCTGCTGGCAGCCTCCCAACCGCGTCCGATCGACGGCTCCGCGCTCATGCCTGAATGTCCGACGAACGCTGGCGGAAGGTGATTTCGGAGTCCGACGGTGAACCTTTAGGCCGTGATCATCTACACCGCGAGCATCGTCGCGCGACATCGACATTGCTCGATCGCTACGATCAAGGCGTGCGCCAACAGGTTCTGGTCAAGATCCCGAAGACTGTGCTGGGAGCCGTTCTGCTGGGATTCGGCACAATCTTCCAGCCCAAGGCTCGCCTCGATGAGCACTGGTCCACGAGCCCTAAGATCGTTTTAGAGGTCCACGCTTCAGCGGAGGACTCGAGCGATCCGATACAGAGCCAAGGCAGCTACCTGGCCCGACAGGGTTTTGACTGCTTGCTTCCCGTTGCGTCGCCCTGATCATGCTCGCCTGCCGTGACGGCGAGATCCTGACGAGTTGGCGCCTCGTTAATAAGCCAGACCAAGGCCGGCAGACGGTTCGCGAGCCAGCCCGTCAGGATCTCTCGACGCTACGAGCAAGCCGCAACGTCTTGGTGGATTCTCAATCAGACGGTTCCGGGACGGTTGGCTGATCAGCGAGTAACGCCGATTATTGGTGTCGCTGCCGTGAGCTGCAAGGAGCCCTAAGGTCGCACATATCTATGGATATGGTCCTGTTTGTCGGCTGGACCGCACGTACGGTGATTTGGCTAACGGACGACACGGCCTTGGCCCAATCCCTGTCAAATAGCCGGGCCGAATCGCACTGGGTT
>PMVZ01000271.1:8842-9835 GCA_003166375.1 Acidimicrobiaceae bacterium
TCGGTCAGGCCCGGCTCACGCCCCCAGTCAGCTCCTCGGGACCCGCGTACCGAAGACGTGATCAGCAAACATGGTGACGGCGTCGTCGATGAGCCGTATGTAACGGTCGCCGTGCGGATCATTGGCGAGCTGTTGGCTGGCCAGGCCGGCGACCAGTGCAGTCCACATGTCGAAGTCGGCGTCATCGTCGAGCCCAAGAGCGGCGAGCGCGGAGCGGGCCTGGGAAACGACGTCAACGGCAAGGGCGTAGGACTCGGGTGATGGCTCGAAGTCGGGGACTGTACGCATGAACAACAGCTCGTAGCGCGCTGGCTCGTCGGCGGCAAAGCTGACGAAGAGATGGGCGATCTGGCCGAGCACGTGCCGAGGGTCGTCACTGGTCTCGACCCGCTGGAACCTGTCCAGGAGCTCCCGGTTGCCGGCCGCAAAGAGGTGGTCGTAGACCGCGTGCTTCGAAGGAAAGTAGGTGTAGAGCGACTGCGGCTCCATGTCCAGGTCGTGGGCTAGCGCCCGTAGTGACAAAGCGTTCAAGCCGCCGGCCCGCACCATCGCCCACGCCGCGTCCAGGATCTCCTGCTTGGTCGCCTCGTGGCGGGCGCGACGGCGGTCACGGTGGCGGGGCTCAGCCGAGTGCATCGAAGTCACGTCGTCATCTTAGCGACCGGGCGTCCGGTTTTCCTGATAGTGTTCGGAAAACCGAAGGATGACTGGGACGAGGAGTGGGGGCAGGATGGGGACGGCAATGATCGACCAAGCGGTGATGGCGCCGCTCAGGCACGGCGAGGCGATGGGCTTGGCTGAGACCGAGCTGGCGCGCATGGTGGCCCAGCTCGACAGCCTGTCCGCAGAGGACTGGGCGCGGCCCACCGTCTGCGAGCTGTGGGACGTCCGTGCCCTGGCCAGCCATGTGCTCGGCATGGCCGAGGCTCAGGCCTCTTTCCGCCAGTTCGCCCATGACTACCGGGCGGCAGGCAAACGGACGGGCGGCAAGAT
>PMVZ01000174.1 GCA_003166375.1 Acidimicrobiaceae bacterium
AGCACATAGAGCTGGGTGAACTTGATGGTGTCCACGACGAAGAAGTCGGTGGTCAAGATGCCCTTGGCTTGGGCGGCGAGGAACTGTTTCCAGGTCGGTCCACCGCGCGGAGCTGGTCCGAGACCGTGGCTGCGAAGGACCCGGCGGATCGAGCTTGCCGAGACGCGGATCTTAAGCCCGCGAAGCTCGCCCTGAATGCGGACACAACCCCAGCGGTGGTTCTCCCGGCCGAGTCTGACGATGAGCTCGACGATCTCATCGCCGAGCGGGGGACGTCCAGGACCTCGCTGGGCTCGCCATCGCTTCCACTTGCGTCTCGAGAGCTCCCGGTGCCAGCGGAGCAGGGTCTCGGGCGTGACGAGGAAGCAACCCCAGCGCCACCTTGGAAGAAGTCGACTGAGCGCCGCGAGGATCGCGCGGTCCGTGGTCCGGTAGCGGACGCGGCCATGGAGCTGACGCTTCAGCACCCGGATCTCGTGGCAGAGCACCATCAGCTCGACGTCCTTGTCCAAAGCTGTCCGCCGGCAGTATCTCAGCAGGCCGAAGATCCGGCACATGACGAGGTAGCACAGGCCGAGGGGCATGGCAGATGATGCTCGACGGTGCCGAAGAGTGCCAGCTCAGCGGTCCGATCGGTGAATTGGTGCCCTTCACCTCATCTTCATCTTCGGTCGCCGTCATCTCGGGCAGGTCCTCGCAAGAGTACGTGGCTCACTACAACGAACATCGCCCGCATCGAGCACTGGGTCAGCAGGCCCCGGGAACCTTCGGGGTGCTGCCTGATCCGATCGACGAGCCAGACCCGGCACAGTTACGACGAAACGAGATCCTCGGCGGCTTGATCAACGGGTACCGGTTAGCCGGGTGAACTGGGCGGATGAGATTCTCGGTATCCACAGGTCGCCTCTCGACGCGCCTCTGCCCTGTCGTTACGGCCGCAGTGCTTTCAATTGCCGCAGATGCAGGTCGAGGTGGAACGAGGCGTTCCCCTCGATGAGCTTTCGGATCGGTATCGGCTCGTCGACCACGACAGTGCCCGAGTCCAGGATGACCGCTGGCAGCAGGTGGTTCTCAGTTTCCCCATCGAGGGCTGCCCACGCCCTGGCGAGACGCCAGGCCGAGGTCTCGACGGCATCGGCGAGTCCGGCGAGGCCACCTGCTGAATCCGCATAGGAGCGAAGCGAGTCGTCGTCCACTGCGGCGCTGTTGTCGTAGGAGGGCTGTTCGCCCGCGATGATCCGCTCTGCCGCCTCGGAAATGAGATCGTTGTTGCGACAGACGTGCGCCGCCACGAGTTCGGCGGGCCATCCTTCCGTCGGTACGGCGAAGCCGCTTTCACGCAATGCCGCCACGAAAGCTGCGTAGGCGCTCCGGATCGTGTACTCATCCATTGGTGCCTCCCGTTGCGTACCGGGTGGCTTCGCCTGACACTTTCCAGTCAGCCGGCCACGTCAAGAAGGTACCTGTACATGATGGGAAGCGAACAGCGGCGCCTCTCGATCGACGCTCGCGCGAACAACGCGCTGGGCGCCTTGGACTCAGCTGCGCGTGGATTCTGGGGAGGTCCCTTGATGCAGTGGCTGCCCCGGTATCCTCCCTCGCGTGGCCGAGGACCAACGACGGGTAGCGGACCTGCTCGTACGCTGTCTCGAGAACGAAGGCGTCACCTGCGTGTTCGGTATCCCTGGCGAGGAGAACATCCTCTTCACCGATGCCCTGGTCCGGTCGTCCATCCGGTACCTCTTGGTACGCCACGAGCAGGCGGCATCGTTTATGGCCGAGATCTTCGGCCGCCTCACCGGGCGAGCCGGTGTGTGCTCAGCGACCCTCGGCCCGGGCGCCATCAACCTCCTCCTCGGGACGGCCGATGCCACCACCAACAGCACACCGGTTGTGGCCATCTCGGCCCAGGTCGGGCTCAGCCGCATCTACAAGGAGTCCCACCAGAGCGTCGATCTGGTGTCGATGTTCTCCCCGGTGACCAAGTGGGCGGCTCTGGTCCTCACCCCAGGGGCAGTCCCAGAGATGGTCCGCAAGGCGTTCAAGCTGGCTCAGACAGAGCGCCCGGGCGCCGTTTACCTGGCCGTGCCTGAGAACATCGAGGCCATGGCTGCGCCGGAGGAGCTGACCCCGCTCGACGTGAACATTCCCAGGCCCGACGAGCCCTCACCGTCGCAGATCAAACGGGCGGCAGCCGTACTCAACGGGGCTCGCCACCCCATCGTCCTGGCCGGGCACGGAGCGGCCCGGACCGGCGCGGCGGCCGCCCTGCAACGCTTCTCCGAACAGCTCGGCGTCCCGGTTGCCACCACCTTTCACGGCAAGGGTGTTTTTCCTGACGATCACCCGCATGCGCTCGGCGCGGTGGGGTTCATGAGCCACGACTACGTCAACTTCGGTTTCGACGAGGCGGACGTCATCATCAGTGTCGGCTACGAGTTGCAGGAGTTCGATCCTGTGCGGATCAACCCGGGCGGGGACAAGCGAATCCTCCATCTGAGTCGCTTCCCGGCCGAGGTGGACGCCCACTATGACGTCGAGGTCGGCGTTCAGGCCGACCTCAGCCGGACGCTGGACGCCCTGGCCGGCGCCACCACTCGCCAGTTCGCGATGGGATCGAGCGGCGAG
Organism: Acidimicrobiaceae bacterium; assembly: GCA_003166375.1. Lineage (GTDB taxonomy): Bacteria > Actinomycetota > Acidimicrobiia > Acidimicrobiales > Bog-793 > Fen-455. The sequence goes on from PMVZ01000174.1 coordinate 2,629, forward strand.
AGGATCCGCCGGCTGTTGGCCGACGAGCTGGCCCGCGGCGCTGCCGACGACAGCTTCCCGCTCAAGCCCCAGCGGATCGTGTCCGACACTCGTGCCGCCCTTGACCGATCCGACATCGTCCTTGCCGACACCGGAGCGGTGAAGATGTGGATGGCCAGGCTGTATCCCACCTACGAGCCCAACACCTGCCTCTTCTCCAATGGGCTGTCCACCATGGCCTTCGCTCTGCCCGGGGCCATCGGGGCCAAGCTGGCTGCGCCCGAGAGACGAGTCCTGGCCGCGGTGGGCGACGGAGCGTTCCTCATGAACTCGCAGGAGATCGAGACGGCGTTGCGGGAACGCGTCCCCATGACCGTACTGATCTGGCAAGACGATGCCTACGGGCTGATCAAATGGAAGATGGACCTGGAGATCGGCCACGATGTGGCCGTCAGGTTCTCCAACCCAGACTTCGTGGCCTACGCGGAGAGCTTCGGGGCCCGGGGTTACCGCGTGAGCTCGGCAGGCGACCTGCTTCCGGCCCTCACAGAAGCCCTGGTTTGCGACACTGTGGCGGTCATCGCCTGCCCGGTCGACTACGACGAGAACATGCGGCTCACCGACGCTCTCGGCCAACTGTCCGGACCGTTCTGAACCTCCGCACACCGGGCGAAGAAGGAGGGCGGAACGCGCCGTAAGCAGCCCTGAAGCCGCTGGCTAGGTCGTGCCGCCTTATCTGGGCCAGCGCGAACCGAACGCCGCACCGAATGCCGTCCGGTCGCGACCGGGCAGCCGCGCAGATAACGGATCCGGCGCTCGTCTGTCAGCCGGCTGAGGGCTCTGGATCGCTCGTGGTTAGCGACTGATCGGTGGCGACCTGCTCCACCTTGCGCTTCCAGTCCCCCGGTTTCATCAGGTAGGGCTCGAGAAGCGCCATGAGCTTCTTGGACGGATTTGTCGTTGAGTATCCTGCCTTGACCCAGGAGGGAGTGCCGGTCCAGCCCATCCGATCAGCCACCGTAAAGGCCTCTGGGTAGCTCAGCGCCTACGCGCAGGCCTCGTCGGGGTTCTGGACGTGCCAGACGTACGCGAGAAGAAGACGCGAGAACTTCGTGTACTTCTGAAAGAGGCTGAAGGAGGATCTCGTTGCCGCCTTCATCTGGATCGGGCAGGCCGTGAAGCTACCGCCCGTCTTTTCGAGGTCGAGATAGGCAATCAAGTCGACGCCGCGGTCGCGTTCGGGACGGGCAACCTCCAGCCCATCCCGAACCAGCATCGACACCAGATAGTTCCGCCCAATGATCTCGACAGTTTGTCCGTCCATCGCGACCGAACGCTATGAGCACTGCGTGTAATCGTCCAGCGCTGCTTGCAGAGCGATCCATCTCGAGCGGCTGGGCCAGCCGATGGCCCCCCATCCTGGCCAGCCCCGTAGAGTTGGGGAGTGACGGGCACGCCGAGCGATGGTTCACCTCCGAGCGACCGCCAGGTGAATCCAGACACACCCCGAACAATGGGCGCCCGAATGCGAAGCTAGGAGCGACACCGATGGCCAAGGTTCTCTGCGTGCTGTACGAGGATCCCCTCGATGGGTACCCGCCGACATATGCGCGAGACGAGATCCCCGTGATCTCGTCGTATCCAGGTGGCCAGACGGCCCCCACACCGCACGCCGTTGACTTCGTGCCCGGTCAGTTGCTGGGCAGCGTCTCGGGCGAGCTCGGCCTGCGAAGCTTCCTCGAGGGCGCGGGCCACACCTTCGTCGTCACCTCCGACAAGGACCGGGCCGACTCGGTCTTCGACCGCGAGCTCGTCGACGCCGACATCGTCATCTCCCAGCCGTTCTGGCCCGCTTACCTGACAGCCGAGCGGATAGCCAAGGCACGAAACCTCAA
>PMVZ01000176.1 GCA_003166375.1 Acidimicrobiaceae bacterium
GGAGCCGTACGTCGTGGTCCTCCAGGCATTCGAGCTCCGCCTGCTCGAGCGCCTCGGGTTCGACGAGGATGCCCTGGCGCGCATAGCGCGCGCGGGCTCGGCTGAAGCGTACGACCACCGCGGACAGGCCGCTCGCTTTCTTCGCCCGGCGGGTGAGCGCGGCATCGCCGCGTGGCAGGAAGACGAGGTGGCCGAGGTCGGCGCAGTCCATACAGAGCGGCCCCTCACCCTCCATGAGGAGAAGATCGTCGCTCCCCGAGCACTGCGGGCAGGTGAAGTCGCCGACGGCGGAGACGACCACCAGCTCGGGCGGGCGAGACTGCGCCCCGGCGAGACGACTCCGTTTGACCTCCGACAGGGCCGGGGAGACCCAGTGGGTGCGGTAGGCGAGCTCGATCTCCGCCTTCCCGGTCACAGAGAACTGCAGGCGCCGCCGGTCGCGGGTGCGTGCAACGTAGGCCGTCTCGCTCGGGTGCAACCCATTGTCCACCGCCCATCGTCGGAACAGGCGCATCGCGTCGGAGATCTTGCTGAGATTGGCCTGCACCACGCGCTCGAGGCACGGCACCCGACCCTGGCGCCACTCCTGGACGCGGGCGGGGGCAAGCCAGCCCATCCGGACGAGGACGTCGAGCGGAGCGACATAGTCCTTTTCGGCCAGCACCTCCGCGGCCGAGCGCGCCACCCGTTCACTCAGCTCCTCCGAGCCCATTGAACTGCATTCTGGCGCGTCGTCGGACGGTCGAGGTCGCCGCCGACAGATCCGTCTTTGCAAACTCGAACCACGACGCGCCGGAGGCTTTGGACGTCAGATCTCTGAGGACGACGAGTTCGCGGAGCAGCAGATTGGCCGTCGCAGACGGGCGCAGGTTCAGATGCGCCGAATCACGACCGGGGTGGGCAGGTAGTTCGACAACCGGCGGAGGTCATCGGGGTCCGAGGTGAGCACGGGCGAGCCTGTCGTGGCCGCGATGACGACGACGTGCGCGTCGACAACATCGGAAGCTCCTGCCTTGTCAAGCAGCTCTCCCACCTCATCGGCCTGCTGTGGCGAGAACGCCGCGATTTCACAGCCCCGCAGGAACCGCCGCAGCTGTACCTGCCGAGCCGAGCGGCTCACCTGGGCGACCACGGGTGCCGTCGTCGTCGGCACAGCCCCGACCTCGAGGCGGATACGGTGATCGGCCCAAACGCTGCGATCGTCACGCTCGGCAGCGGCGAGCACGCCCGCGTCGTAGACGATGCTCACGCCGAGCGAGTGTGGGCGGTAGCGACCACCTCGTCCGCGACGCGTCGCCGGGCTGCTTCGATCTCGGCGTCGCTGAACGCGCCGTGCTCCTCCTCCCACTCCGAGACGGCGCGCAGCCCGTCTCGGACGAGAAGGGACCGTCGCGCCGCGGCGGTCATCCAAGCCGACACGCTCACGCCCTCGTCGGCCGCTGCCGCAACGACCCGTTCGTGGACGTAAGAGTCAACTGTGATTGCGAGCTTGGGCGACGGTCTTCCTCGGGGCATGGCACAACACTACTACCACAGTAGGAGAGTTATGCGCATCACGGCGGGCGGCGCCCAACTGTGGCGCCCGTTCCACAATGAAAGGGGTACCCGCTCCGGCGAGGCCTTGCGGCCTCTCCCGCGCGTACGGTCGACGCTCCCGACAATGGGGCGGAGCCTGCGGCTAGTCAGCGGGACGACGCCCAGGCATTCCCTCCAAGCAGCACAGCGTGACCGCTCTGCCCAAGAAAACACCCTGCGGGGTTTGTCCGTCGCTGACGTTCCGCGGGATGAAACCATTCAAGACGGTCGGCTACTTGCCATTTTAGGCCCACTACCAGGGAGTTCTTGGAGCGGGCGACGAGAATCGANNACTCGCGTTCTCAGCTTGGGAACGAGTTTCCCCTTATTTTTGGCGGGTTTCAGCGAACTTCTGCGGACGAGTTGAGCAGCTCAGGCGAGTTGTCGGGACAACTGCGAACTCCGGCGGATGACGGCGAATGTGCCAAATTTGGTCCATCGCGAGAGGTGAAGGTGAGCTTGCCGAACGCCGTTGTCGGGGCGCTCGAGAACGCCGCCGCCGTGCTTGGCGTCTCGCTCGAAGCCCTCGTTGTCAGGATTATTACACAAGGCCGCGGCCGTGTAGCTGACGAAGACTCGGAATCCACAGAGTGACAGCCGTTCGGGTTCTTTCGCTCCGGCGGAGACGTAATGGACTAATGTCAGCTCTACTGTCAGTAGAGCCGTAACCCAAAGCGTGCTCCGATCCTCACGAGCTCGGACATCTTGAGCGTGATTGACCGCCGTTCCAGCTCAGCGAGCGGAGTGCGGTCGAAGATCGACCAGCACTCCCAATCGCCGATGCGTGAGACATAGCGCACGCCACCGAACACCGGTTCGTCTGAGTCGAAGTCGACCGCGAGGTAGGCCCACTCGGCGATCGCTCGGGTTACTCGTCGATCACCTCCGCGCACAATCGCGACGTCAAGCGCCTCATATCCCAGGTCGTCGAGTTCCTCCGCGAGTTCCTGCGTTAGCACGACGTGGCTCTCTGCGACCTCGACGTCCAGAAAGCGGGATTCCCGGTGCAGCTCGACTCGGACCGCGACACGTCTGTGACGCCAGTCGGCCGGCACGCTACCGGGCTCCATGAAACCGCGACGCTGCCAATCGTCGTCGCCCTTCAGGACGGCGAACAAGTGTGCCGACGGCCGGAAACGCGCGAGGGTCTCTGCAAAACAGCCTTCGAGATTCGTCGCGAAGTAAAGCGTGCCCCAGTCCGACGAGTCGAAGCGATTACCACCTGACGGGAGATCGGCGTCACCGGGCTCGAGCCAACTTGGTCGCAGCGGTTCGTCGGCGCGGGCCACGCGCCAGAGACCGCCCGACGGCGGACCGGCGACCGAGAACTCGACGTCAGCCACCCGTGACAAAGGCTCGTGCCGCGGCCATGACCTCCCGGAAACGGTCCTCGGCGAGCGCCTCGGCCGGGGACTCATCGTCGAGCTGCGGGTTGAGTCCGATAAACCAGGCCCGGACCGTGTGGGGCGACTCGACGGATTGGACAAGCTGAAATACCTGGTAGGCCTCTCGGAGGCGCCGCTCCATCTGAGGTTGTGGGCTGTTTTGCCGTTTCGCCCACCGGCCAACTCCCTTCGGGTCCGTGATGCCGGCGAGCAGAGCCGTGAGTCGCTGGCCGAGGTTCTCCTGGAGATACGTTGCAACGTCCCCGATATCAAGACT
>PMVZ01000220.1 GCA_003166375.1 Acidimicrobiaceae bacterium
GCGATCAGCCAAGAAAGACCACCGGCGTCCGCGTGAACCACGCCGGATCGTCGAGCCACCGAGTGTGCCCGCGACAACAGGCTCGCCCCTGGACCGCTACCGTGCCCCTGTGAGCAGCCACCGAGNNGGGTCGAGGATGCCAAGCAGGAGGTGACCCGAGAACGGCGCATTCGCCGGACCCAGGAGGAACTGGAGGAAGGCCGGCGTCGGCCCTGCTGCTGGCCGGGGTGCAGGCACCGCGAGCGCACCGGCAGATAGCGGTCGGCGCACCAGCGTCCATCCTGTCCATCCGGAGGCTGGGCAACCGCTGCTTCCGCCCACCCGCACAGCACGTGCCGGAGCAGGTCGGCCAACAATCGCGAACGCTGTGGGACTCGCGAAGCCATCACCCGATCGGAATTCACGCGGAAACAAGCGCATAACCACGCCCCGAATCACGCTCTGAGCCGATCTCCTGACCCGCAAATTGGCCGTCCCAGACGGGTGCCGGTTCAGATCCGCCGAATCACGACCGGGGTGGGCAGGTAGTTCGACAACCGGCGGAGGTCATCGGGGTCCGAGGTGAGCACGGGCGAGCCTGTCGTGGCCGCGATGACGACGACGTGCGCGTCGACAACATCGGAAGCTCCTGCCTTGCCAAGCAACTCTCCCACCTCATCGGCCTGCTGTGGCGAGAACGCCGCGATTTCACAGCCTCGTAGGAACCCGCCGCAGCTGTACCTGCCGAGCCGAGCGGCTCACCCGGGCAACCACGGGCGCCGTCGTCGTCGGCGCAGCCCCGACCTCGAGGCGGATACGGTGATCGGCCCAAACGCTGCGATCGTCACGCTCGGCAGCGACGAGCACGCCCGCGTCGTAGACGATGCTCACGCCGAGCGAGTGTGGGCGGTAGCGACCACCTCGTCCGCGACGCGTCGCCGGGCTGCTTCGATCTCGGCGTCGCTGAACGCGCCGTGCTCCTTCTCCCACTCCGAGACGGCGCGCAGCCCGTCTCGGACGAGAAGGGACCGTCGCGCCGCGGCGGTCATCCAAGCCGACACGCTCACGCCCTCGTCGGCTGCTGCCGCAACGACCCGCGCGTGGACGTCAGAGTCAACTGTGATTGCGAGCTTGGGCGACGGTCTTCCTCGGGGCATGGCACAACACCACTACCAGAGTAGGAGAGTTATGCGCACCACAGCGGGCGGCATCCAACTGTGGCGCCCGTTCCGCAATGAGAGGGGTGCCCGGGCCTTGCAGTCTCTGCCGGGTGATCGTCACTCGCATCCGAGCCATCGGCGGTACGCTGCGAGGACCCGCTCGAAGTCGGAATAAACCAGCTACACCTACGACGGTGCCCGCCTGCTGGACTGCGCAGGCGCCGAGGTCACCCTACGCAGGCTCCGGCGTCCACGACTGGGCGCAGGAGCGCGCCCTTGGCCTCGGATCCTGTTCCATGAATGGTGCGTGACAAGCGCCGTCGCTCGCCGGAAACAGGATCCGGATCGACGGCTAACTGCAGCGTCCATCGTCCCGAGCCCCGGTCGGTCATCGTGCCATGCGTGGTTTGCTCATCGTCAGCGCGCCACCTGCAGCGAGCTCCACGTCGCTCGGATGCTGCGTGGGTCAGCTGGCAGCGCGGCGCCGAGCGCTCGGCTGAGGACGCTCGACGAGGCGCAGGTCGGCTCCAAGCGCTTCGGCAATCTTCCCGAGCGTGGCGCTGGTCGGGCTCACAACCCCGCGCTCGATACGGCTGATCTGCGCTTGGGGGACCCCGGCCTTCTCAGCCAACTCCACCTGGGTGAGATTCTGCTTCTCTCGTAGCTCAATCACCTGGCAGGCGATCCGATAAGCCTGGTCAAACACCGCCCGCGCCGCGCTGACCTCCGTGCTGTTCGCCCGCTTCGAGCGCTGTAGGTAGTCATCAAGGGTGCGAGCCAAGTCACAACTCCTTCGCGATTGCCAGTATGCACTTTACGACATACCGTCGTCAACCGCACCCCTGGGAATCGCGACCACCTCCTCGGCGCTGCCTCTTGCGTTCGCGGGCTTGCCGCTCCTTGAATTCGACGAGCCGCCGGCGGGCGAGCGTGATCTCGCGCTGTTGGCGCTTGTCGCTCGAATCGCCTGCTTTGTCGTAACCGTTCAGGACGTTCGTCCCATAGGCGTGGCAGAAGACACGGAGCAGAACCTTCTCACGCTTGCCTGCCTGGCGACTAGATGACGCGCCAGTGAACATGTGCTCGATCTCGGCTGAAGTATGGCGGATGCGGAACTCGAAGAGCCCTTCCCCGAGCTGCTTGCCCCATTCTGTCTGACAGACGTCGACCCCGCGGTTACTCAGCATGTGCTCGAGGCCGGCAAGGAGCACGGCCAGCTCAACGTCCGTCAGATCAGAGTCCATCCACTCTTCGACTGGACTCCGGCCCTCATAGCCTCGAAAAACTCGATGGTGAACTCGCCGGCGCTCACTGACAGGACCATAGTCGCAGGAATGGCCGAATCCGTTGCCGACGAGTGCGGGCTATCCCCGAACGAAGTTGGCAGCGGCTGACTTCAAGTCTTCTAGGTGCGTGGGTCCGAACCGGAAAGC
>PMVZ01000134.1 GCA_003166375.1 Acidimicrobiaceae bacterium
GACGGCTACGCGGAGGACGCCTCCAGTGCGGTCCGCCTGGTGAAAGAGGTGCTTGCCGCCTGAACGTGATTCGCGACTTCGACCTGCGCCCCGATGCGGACATGGTGCTGCGCGCCCTTGGTGCAGACCCGGAGGTCGTGCGCCGCCGCCGGTCATCAGCTCTCGACATTGCAGAACAGGCCGTTGCACAGGGCATGGGACTGCTGGCGCCGGTCGTGGTGTCTGCGAGCTTTCCGGTAGAAGAGTTCCGCCACGAGCGGGTCCGCCTCGTACACGCAGGCCATCTCTCGGGACCGCTCATCGCCGAGCACCTGCATGCCGCGCAGTCCGTCGTGGTGGCCGTCTCGAGCATCGGGCCCGACGTGGAGGAGGCGGCCTCGGAGTGCTTTGCGGCCGACCCGGCCATGAGCCTCGCGCTCGACGCCTTCGGCTCGGCCGCAGTCGACCTGTTGGGTACCGAGATGTGCCGGCGTGTGGACGAGAAAGCCGAAACCGAGGGGCTCCGGACCAGCGTCCCGCTGAGCCCAGGCCTTGTGGGCTGGCCTGTGGCTGACGGCCAGCGCCAGATCTTCGCGCTCTTGGACGCGGCCTCGGCCGGTGTCAGGCTGACGGAGGGGTACATGATGGTGCCCAAGAAGTCGACCTCGATGGTGATCGGCATCGGGCGGGAGGTGGAGCACGCCGGCGAGTCCTGCGACTACTGCTCCATGGCCGCGACCTGCCGTTACCGACAAGAGCACATCTCGCACCATGGCTGAGACGGGTCCTACGGCACTGGTTGCAGTGGAGCTGCAACCAGTGGGCCGGCGCGTGCAGGTGGCGCCAGGCACGAGGGTCCTGGAGGCCGCGCAGGCGTCGGGCATCGAGCTGGTCTCTGTATGTGGTGGGGAGGGCACCTGCGGCACCTGTCGGGTGCGGGCGGTCGATGGCGTGCTCAGCGCTGAGACCGCTGAGGAAGAGAGCCTGTTGAGTGACACCGAGCGTGGCGATGGCTGGCGGCTGGCCTGCCAGGCCCAGGTGTGCGGCGCGTTGCGCCTGGAGATACCCCCCGAATCGCTGAGCACCCCGCAGCGTCTGCAGATCGAAGGTCAGGCGGTGGACTTCACGCTCGACCCACCGGTCACCGCCGTCGATCTCGTGCTCGAACCTCCCTCGTTGCATGACTTGCGCGCCGACACCACGCGGCTTAAGGAGGCACTGGACCAGGCGGGCATGGGAGGGACCGCCATCGGCCTGCGGAGGGCCCGCGCGTGCTCGAACCGGTTGCGAGCGCAGCGATGGCGGGGACGTGCGGCGGTCTACAGGCACCCGGATGGCACCGGGGCGCTGGTTTCTATCCAACCCGCCGGCGGGGTGCTCCTCGGCTTGGCGGTGGACGCCGGAACGACAAAGCTCGCCGCCTATCTGGTGGACCTTGCCAGTGGCGCAACCTTGGCCAGGGTCGGGGCGATGAATCCCCAGACCGCCTATGGCGAAGACGTCGTGACCCGTATCACCTACGCCAACACCGCTGACGGGGCTGCACGGCTATTGCACGAGAGGTTGATCGAGGAGCTGAACCGGATGGTGGGAGAGCTCTGTGAGCAGGCCGGCGCCCACCGCGGCCAGATTGTCGATGCGGTCGTGGTCGGGAATACGGCCATGCACCACTTCGTGACCGGCCTGCCTGTGCGCCAATTGGGCGAGGCCCCCTACGTCGCTTCTGTGAGCGACTCCTTGCTGGCAAGCGCCGAGGAGATCGGCCTCAAGCTGGACAGCGGTGCGATGCTCTATCTGCCGCCGAACATCGCCGGCTATGTCGGCTCCGACCACGTGGCAATGCTGCTGGCAAGCGGGCTCGCGGACACCACACAGACTGTGCTGGCCCTGGACATCGGCACGAACACGGAGATCAGCCTGGCGCACAAGGGTGCTATCTGGGCTTGCTCCACGGCGTCGGGCCCGGCATTCGAAGGGGCACACATCCACGACGGGATGCGCGCTGCACCCGGTGCCATCGAGCACGTTCGCTTTCTGAAGGGCGCCTTTCAGGTGCAGACCATCGGGGGAGCCGCACCAGTCGGCATCTGCGGCTCGGGCATCCTCGATGCGGTAGCCCAGGGGTTGGAAGAGGGGATCATCGACGAGCGAGGGTCGTTGGCGAAGGGCCATCCGCTGGTGAGCAGGACCGAGAGCGGGCCTACCTGCTTGCTGGTGCCGGCAGGCCGGGCAGGACATGGGCGCGACGTCGTCTTTACTCGTTCGGACGTGAACGAAATTCAGCTCGCCAAGGGTGCGATACGTGCCGGTACAGAGCTCTTGTTGAAAGAGGCCGGCATCGGGGCCGCAAGCCTGGACAGCGTCGTTGTGGCCGGCGCTTTTGGCACCTATCTGGACCTGGAGAGTGCGATACGGGTGGGGTTGTTGGTGGATGTCGGACGAGAGCGCTACCGGCAGGTGGGAAATGCCGCCGGTCGGGGGGCCGAGCAGCTGCTGCTGTCGCGAGAGCGCCGGATGCTGGCGGACCACCTTGCCAAGCGCGTGCGCTACATAGAGCTGACCGTGCACCGGTCCTTTACCGAGATGTTCGCGCAGTCGTTGGGTTTCGGTCGCGGCAGTCCGCCTGACACGGGTGCGCCGTTGGCGGACTGACCGAACTTCGAGCGGCCCGGCGACGGCCCGCCGGTCTCCTCGGCTCAGTGCCGGCGGCGACGCAGCGAGAAGATGACGATCCGAGCGATGAGAACAAACCCCGCGACAGTAAGGTACGGCGTGAGGCGTCTCGTCAGCGATTCCCGCTCCTGCTCAGGCGCAGCAGGCGAAGAGTGGACCTGGCCGTCGTCGCGCTCGGTCGTTGGCGGCTCCGCATCGGCCGACACTTCGCTGAACGTCTCGGGCGGCGCAGCGGCTGGGACCTCGGCGGCCTCGATGGCATCGGTCTCGACCACCGGCGAAGCGGTGACGGCGGTGGCGACCTCGAGCAAGGTCATCTCCAGGTTCTCGGCGAACTCGGCAATGAGGTTGCGCGACAGGGCGGCCAGCGCACCCTCAGCGAGCCGGGCGAGCCTGCCTTCGATGGAGAGAACCGTGACGACTTGGACTCTGGTGCCTTCTGCGGCCGGGGAGAGGGTCGCTGTGACCAGAGCGGTGCCCTTGCCTTGCCCACGGATCTCGCGACCTTCCGCTTTGAGCACCGCCTTGTGTGCGTCGGCGTCACGCAACAGATAGCGCGCGACACCTTCGTAGGATGCCATGACCGGCCCGGCCTTGACTTTCACGACGCTCTGGTACTCGTCGCCCTCGACCTCTCGAAGCCAGATTCCGGGCAGGCAGGGAGCGATCTTCTCGACATCGGTGAGCACTGCCCACGCCTTGGCGACTGGCAGCGAGACCTCGAATTCGTCGTGCAGGTCCATCGACGCAAGTTCTTTCGACCGTCAGCGTCAACCGTAGTGGCCCGCGCGTTGATCCGATCCCGTAGGTCGGCGTCGGCACGCTGGTCATCGACCACAGGAACCTGGCGGTCTTGCGGACGAGTTCTGCAACTGCGCCAATGCAGGTCAGCTGAAAGACAAGGAGCGCCTGCGCAACGACGTGGCCTATGCCATATGTCTTCTCGACGGCGAAATGCCTGCGCGGCTTCCACCGGACCTGGTCGTGCCACGCTGGACGATGGACGACTCAGCCTGACTCTGATCGAGCGCACCTATATCGCTTGCCAGCGAGAGATGCGCAGTCCCCGCACTGGGAGGGCACTTCGTGCCCGGCTGTAGAACGCCAACTGCGCTTCCCAACTTCCCTCGCAAGGCAATCGGGGGTCGTACAACATCTATCGGCATGGGCACCTTCGCCCTTGAGCACCGGCTCGCGAGCCCTTCGGGGTCACCAAGCAAGACGGCGAGGTGACCGACCACTCCTTCAAGGCACGGTCCTGATGCTGCGCCGGTCAGGAATCTGTGACGCTCGAGAGAGCGAGCGACGAGGCACCGCTTGCCTGCAGCGAGAAACGACTGGAGAGCCGACCTTGGGAGACCTCGAGATCGCCGGTGATCGTGACATAACCGAGGACTGGCGAGGCGCCTGGGGCCGAATCGGACGCGACTGCCATCTCAGCCACGCCGGTTGCCTCCTCGACCCATGTGGCCGGGGTGAGGCTTTCGGCGACATAGAACCTGTTCCCTGCCAGGTAGCCAAGGAGCGGCTCACCGCTGGGCCCGACCACCGCCAAGGAAATGGCCGTCACACCGTCTGCTTCCTCGGTCCAGTGATCCTCCGGTGGTACCTCGCTCGTGAAGAAGCTCCCGTTGTCCGATACGTATCCCATCAGCCCACTGGATGGCGTGGTGCCCTCGGCGAGCGAGATCGAACGCACGCCCGATGCTCGAACGACCGTCCAGTTGTCGCCGGCCACGCCCGTTTTCACGAGGAAGGCGGCGGTTCTGTTCTGGACGTAACCCAGCAACGGGGGAGCGGAGCCCCCGCCGGCGGCGAGTGCGATCGACGCGACCCCCGTTGCCTCGAGTGTGAAGGTTCCGGAGAGCGAGCCCTGTTCGGCGTAGAAGTCACCAGTCGTGCTCAAAAATGCCAGGACTGGCACTCCCGACGTCGTGGTCGCCACGGCAATGGACTTCACGTGCTGTGCCGCGAGGCACCAGGTCGTGGAGGAGCCCAGTTTTGCGAAGAAGTTGCCAAATCGGTCGATGTACCCGTAGATCGCATCGCCGTTGGCTCCCATGACGCCCGCGTACCCGGACAGGGAGATTGAGTTTGCGCCCGTGGCGACCAGCCCATAGTCGTTGCCCGGGGCTATGACCCGTGCCTCGAAGCCGGTCGGCCCGGTGTAGCCGACCAGGGCCACTGCAGCGACCACGAAGGGTCGTGGAGCCAGCCGGTGACGCCGTCGGAGACGATCCAGTTGTCGACGGCATAGGTGGCCCATCCGTCGTTGCCGGTGCCGCCGTTCTGTTGAATCAAGGTGATCGTCCCGTTGCCTTGCTCGTCCACTGCGTTCGCTGTCACGACCGCCGTGTGGCCGAAGCCGTCTTCTCGGGTGCGGCCGACCGACACGACATCGCCGGGTTGTGGGACGGCTCCCGCCGTTCCGTTCGCGACGACGACGAGTTGAGGCCCGTTGGGGTTGTACTCGGCCTTGATAGAACTGAGGCCGTAGTTGCGCACGAGGTCCCAACCGTCGGCCGGGTAGGGGTTCACGCCCCACGCGAGGTACATCCAGCGCATGGAGAGCTCGACGCACTCCCATTCGAGCTCGTCCCAGGCGCCGGGGAAGAAAGAGACGATGTGATCGGTGCCGCCCTGTGTCGGACCTGGGCCGCAGGCGACCAGACCGCGCCAGGACGCACCGAGGCCCCGGGATCCTGGGGCGTCTCCGGGATCGCAAGTCCCGCCCTGCCACCAGTCGGGAGATCCAATACTTCGCGCACCGGCCGCCTTGGCAGGCGCGAGACGACCGATTGGCTCAGACTGTCCGTTCGCAGTGCCGGCCGTCACGAGCTCGAAGGGGCCGAGAAGGACGAGGCCGATGAGAAGCGCCATCGAAATGGCTACGAAAGGCTGGGCCCGCCAGGCCGGGATTCTCCTTGCTCGCATGCAGTCGCGCCCGACCATCGATTCACCGGCCCCCACATGATCCTCGAGTGAAACAGTTGACGAGTAACCATCGGCACCGGTGGAAGGGGCATTAAGGGGCGAGCTAGGGCGCCCGGGTGTCGGGTTGGCACTGGTCGGTGCGCCGGAGCGGAGTCAAGACCAGGTTTGGAGGCGCTGGCGCGATTCCTAAGGGGGCATTCGGAGCTTGACGCGGCCTTAGGACTTCGCTGTTTGCGTGGAGGTTCGCTCCCAGCCTCTGGATCGCTCGAGCGCTGCTAGCCAAGCGGCGTGATCTGTGTCCGCCCGACCACGCCTCGGCGCGGGCTCGAAGACCTCGGTGTTGGTTGCCAGCGCCCTCAACTCCTCGACCGAGCTCCAGACACCTTCGGCGAGACCGGCGAGCATGGCGGCACCCAAGGCTGTGACCTCAGTCGTGGGGGGGCGGATGACAGGCACTCCACACTGGTCAGCTTGGATCTGCAACAGGAGATCCATCGCGGAGGCTCCGCCGTCGGCATGGAGCTGGCTCAAGGACTGACCAGCAGCGCGGATCATCGCTTCTAGGACGTCGCGGCACTGGTAGGCCATGGCCTCGATGGCTGCACGGGCGAAGTGCGCCCGGCCGGTCCCCCTTGAAATGCCCACGACGGTGCCCCGCGCCTCAGCATCCCACCAGGGACTTCCGAGGCCGGCGAATGCAGGGACGAGGTACACGCCGTCGTTACTCGGGACCTGGGAGGAAAGCGGGCCGGCCTCGGCCGCCTCGCCGATCAGCCCGAGACCGTCGCGCAGCCACTGGATCGTCGCGCCTGAAGAGAAGATGGAGCCTTCGAGCGCGTAGTTGAAGCCGTCGGCGGCGCCCTTCGGAGCGTGTTCCCCGAGGTCCCAGGCGACGGTGGTCAAGAGTCCCTCGGTTGGTGGAGGTTGGAGCGTGCCGAGGTTCATGAGCACGAAGCTCCCGGTGCCGTAAGTGACCTTGGTGTCGCCCGGAAGGTGGCAGCCGTGCCCGAACAGCGCCGCCTGCTGGTCGCCGAGGATGCCGCTTACCGGCACACCTGTGAGAGAGCCACCGGCGACACCGGCCGCCACCGTGCCGTACCTGCGCGCGGACGCGAGAATCTCGCCGAGCGCCGCGATCGGCACACGGAGGACATCGCATAATTCCGCTGACCAGGCCCGCTGCCCGATGTCGTAACAGAGCGTCCGGCTGGCGTTGGAAGGGTCCGTGACGTGCATGCCCGACTCGGCACCCCCGGTCAGGTTCCAGCAGATCCAGTCGTCGACAGTTCCCAGGGCAAGCGAAGCGCCGGGCTCGACCCCGCCGTGCTCCAGCATCCACGACCACTTGGTGCCCGAGAAATAGGGGTCGAGCACGAGACCGGTCCGTTCACGTACGAGGGGGAGGTGGCCGGCTTCGGCGAGCTCGACACATCGTGCCGCTGTTCGGCGGTCCTGCCACACGATGGCCCGATGGCACGGTCGGCCTGTCGAACGGTCCCACGCCACCGCGGTCTCACGTTGGTTGGCGATCCCGATCGTGGCTGTGGTGAGCGAACGCTCCAGCAATTCCGTCTGCAGCTCCGCCAAGGTTGTCTCGACGAGGGACCAGATCTCGGCGGCGTCGTGCTCGACAAGCCCGGGAGCGGGGAAGTACTGGGGGAGCTCTCTGTGGGATGCGGTCACGACTTGGCCTTGCTCGTCGACGGCGAGCGCCCGCACCCCTGAGGTCCCGGCATCGATCGCGATCACGACGGCCACGGCGGCACCGTAGCCGGTCCGCCCGGCGAGCGCGCGGCCGGGCGTCGGACAGACCACCAGGTCGGCCGCGCAGGGATGGTGGTTGCGCAAGTGAGCAAGCGAGAACCTTCGCGAGCGGCCGGTGAGCAGGGATGACGACCGCGGCCGTCCGTTGACACGGCCGTAACTACGGTGCTGTAATTAGCCACCTATCTGGTAGTCAGATTCTGTTGCACCACAAGATATTGTGGTATACGGAAATCGGGCCGGCGCCAGGCGGAGGATCTCGTGTGGCGGACAGGCTCCGCCAAGGAGGGAACCATTCAATGGCCGTTGCAGGAGAGCGCCTCGGAATCGGCATCCGACGACACTTCACCACGGAGTCCCGGCATCCCTACGACGAGGTCGTCTGGGAGCACCGTGATTCCCGCATCAGCGACTACCGCACCGGTGTGGTCGCGTTCGAGCAGCTCGGCGTGGAGGTGCCTTCGACTTGGAGCTTGAATGCGACCAACATCCTCGCTCAGAAGTACTTCCGAGGCACCGTCGGCATGCCGGGACGGGAATCCTCGCTCCGGCAGGTTGTCGACCGTGTCGTGGACACGATCACGGCATGGGGCCTGAAGGACGGGTACTTCGTCGATTCGGCCGAGGCGGCCACCTTCAGCGACGAGCTCAAGCACCTCGTCGTGCAGCAGAAGGCGGCGTTCAACTCTCCGGTCTGGTTCAACATCGGCGTTGAGGGTGTGCCCCAGCAGGCGGCCGCCTGTTTCATCCTCGGCGTTGAGGACTCGATGGCCTCCATCCTCAACTGGTACGTCGAGGAGGGCACGATCTTCAAGGGTGGATCCGGAGCGGGGGTCAACCTTTCGAACATCCGGTCTTCCCGGGAGCTGCTCCACGGTGGTGGCACGGCCTCGGGACCCGTGAGCTTCATGCGCGGGGCGGACGCCTCTGCAGGGACGATCAAGTCAGGGGGCAAGACCCGTCGCGCCGCGAAGATGGTGATCCTGGATGTCGACCATCCGGACATCCAGGAGTTCATCTGGTGCAAGGCTCGTGAGGAACGCAAGGCGCGGGTGTTGGCACAGGCCGGCTTCGACATGGACTTGGATGGGAGAGACAGCCAGTCTGTTCAGTACCAGAACGCCAACAACTCGGTCCGGGTGACAGACGAGTTCATGCAGGCAGTGCTCGACGACGGCGACTGGGAGCTCCGCAGCCGGACCTCGGACGCGGTCATCGAGACTGTCAGGGCACGAGACCTGTTTCGTCAGATCGCAGAAGCCGCGTGGGAGTGCGCAGATCCCGGCATGCAGTTCGACACGACCATCAACAAGTGGCACACGGCGCCGAACACAGGCCGGATCACTGCAAGTAATCCGTGTTCGGAATACGTTCACCTGGACAACAGCAGCTGCAACCTCGCCAGCCTCAACCTCATGCGCTTCCTGAACGACGATGACACCTTTGACGCCAAGGGGTTCGAGGCCGCGGTCACCGTCGTGTTCACTGCGCAGGAGATCCTCGTCGGCAACGCCGACTACCCGACGGCGAAGATCGCTGACACAACGCGCCGGTTCCGAGAGCTGGGTCTCGGTTACGCGAACCTTGGGGCGCTGCTCATGGCCCAGGGCGTGCCCTACGACTCGGACGAGGGCCGCGCCGTCGCGGCGGCGATCACGGCTCTCATGACGGGCGCGGCATACGTGACCTCGGCCCGCACGGCAGCGAGGATGGGACCGTTCGCCGGCTTCCACGACAACGCAGGCCCGATGTTGGATGTGCTGCGGATGCACCGCCGCGAGGTGGCGAAGATCGATGAGGAACAGGTGTCGACGGAGCTTCTCTGCGCGGCTCAGGAGGCCTGGGACATGGCAGTCGATCTGGCCGAGGCCTATGGCGTGCGCAACGCCCAGGCGACGGTGCTTGCACCTACGGGCACTATCTCGTTCCTCATGGACTGCGACACGACAGGGATCGAGCCTGATCTCGGGCTTGTGAAGACGAAGAAGCTCGTCGGTGGCGGCACGATGTCGATCGTCAACCAGACGGTTCCCAGAGCGTTGAAGCGGCTCGGTTACAGCACCGACGAGGCCGATCAGATTGTCGCCTATGTAGACGAGCACAAGACCATCTTGGGGGCACCGAACCTTCAGGCGGCCCATCTGCCTGTCTTCGCCTGTTCGATGGGCGACAACACGATCCAATATCTAGGCCACGTGAAGATGATGGCCGCGGCACAGCCGTTCATCTCGGGCGCCATTTCCAAGACGGTGAATCTTCCCGAGCAGGCCACGGTCGAACAAGTAGAGCAGTTGCACATCGACGCTTGGCAGATGGGCCTGAAAGCAGTCGCCATCTACCGCGACAACTGCAAGGTCGCCCAGCCGCTGGCGACGACGAAGTGGGCAGGCGCATCGCTGCTCGCCGACGAGGACGATGTCTCGCCAGCGGCCGCACAGGCCGCACATGTTCGTGAGGGCGCGCTCCTAGAGCGCATCGCCGAGCTCGAGGGCGCACTCCAGCAGAGACACGTGACCGCCCCTGCGACGACGACGCGGACCCGGCTGCCCCGCAAGCGTCGCTCCAAGACCTTCGCCTTCCGGGTGGCCGACTGCGAGGGCTATGTCACCGTGGGCGAGTACGAGGACGGCCGTCCTGGTGAAGTCTTCATGAAGGTCTCCAAGCAGGGCTCGACCTTGTCGGGCGTAATGGACGCCTTCTCCATCGCCGTCAGCCTCGGGCTCCAGCACGGCGTGCCGATGTCGACGTTCGTCCGCAAGTACACGAACCTCCGTTTCGAGCCGGCGGGGATCACCGACGACCCGGAGCTGCGGTTGGCTTCGAGTCTTGTCGACTACATCTTCAGGCGGCTGGCCCTCGACTACTTGAGCTTTGACGAGCGGCTCGAGCTCGGGGTGCTCTCGACGGGGGAGCGGACCCAGCCGACGTTGCCGGGCCTCGAGGATGTCGACAACGGGGACGCGGAGCGGACAGACCGCGAGCGGTTCGGCGCCGGGGGGGATACAGCGTCAGGTCGTCGCCCGAGTAACACAGAACAGCTGCGGCAGGCGGGGCAAATAGAAAGCAGGGATGCTCCGTTCTGCTACGCCTGCGGCAACGTCATGCAGCGTGCCGGCTCGTGTTATGCCTGCCCGAGCTGCGGTTCGACAAGCGGCTGCTCATAGGGGAAATCTGCCCCGGTCAGCGGCTCTTGGCCGAAAGCCCTCGCACACCTTGGCCCCTTGTCGCTGACAGCACAGCGGCGAGGGCCATGAACCCCATCGAGGCATAGAAGGCGGCATGCAGCCCAGTTGTGAAGGCGCTCGCCAGGTGGCCGTGGAGGCTCGTCGTGCCGACGAATATGGCGAAGGCGAGGTGCTTGGAGATCGAGCGGGAGGCAACGAGGATCGCCACCGAGAACGAGAAGACCATCCCGATGTTGGCAAAGGTCCTGAGCATTCCCGAGGAGATCCCGAACACCTCGGACGGTGAGGCCTTCATCACTGCGGAGTTGTTGGCTGGGAAGAACGCGCTCGCCCCGACGCCGTTCACGACGCTCGCGACTACGACCAGCCACAGCCCGCTCTCGAGTGAAAGCTGCGCATAGATGAACAGGGCGATCACCTGGATGCCGAGCCCGACTGTTGCCGGTAGCACCGGCCCGAACCGGTCCGCCATGCGCCCGGCGAAAGGGCCGACGCCCGAGCCGACCACGTAACCGGGCACCAGGAGCAGTGAGGCGTGGATCGGAGAGAGCCCTCGGGGGCCCTGGAGGTACATGATGACCAGGAACAGCACCGCGAAATTGGCGAGTCCCTGGAACAACGCAGCGAGCAGCGACGGCGCGAGCATCGGGATCTTGAACAAGGAGAGGTGGAGCATGGGCTCGTCCTGGCGCAGCTCGACCAGGACAAAGACGCCGATGAGCACGACCCCGCCGATCAGGTAGCCGGCGACCGAGGCGTCGAAGGTGGCTGTCGCGAGCGTCGTCATGGCCCAGAGCACGCCGAACAGCCCGAGGCCGAGGGTGACCATGCCGAGAAGGTCGAAGTGGCGGCGGGCCCGTTCGCCGTGCTCGTGCAGCACCCTGGTCGCCAGGATGAGAGCGGCGGTGCCGATCGGCACGTTGATCCAGAAGATCCAACGCCACGAGATGTAGGTGACGATAAGGCCCCCCACCACGATCCCGAGGACCGCCCCTAGGCTCCAGCCGACCGCGTTATAGCCATAGGCACGACCGCGCCGCTGGGGAGGGTACAGGTCGGCTATCACCGCGCCGCTGTTGGCGGTGACGAATGCTCCGCCGATGCCCTGGAGAATCCGAAAGCCGATGATCGCGGACTCGTCCCAGGCCAGCGCGCATGCGAGCGAGCCCAGGATGAAGACAAGAAAGCCCATCTCGTACATGCGCACCCGACCGAACATGTCCCCAAGCCGCCCGACCTGGGTGGCGAGCAGGGTGATGACGAGCAGGTAGCCGATGACGATCCAGATGACCGAGGAGAGTGCTACATGCAGCCCTCGTTCGATCTCAGGCAGGGCGAGGACCACGATCGTCGTGTCGACCGCTGTGATGAGCACCCCGGTCATGACCACGACCATGGCGAGTCCCGTGTGGGAGGTGATCCCCGGCTGCCTCCCGGCGCCTGGTCGTCCCGTGGTCGGCTCGCTCTTCATCGTTGGCACACGAGCTCGATCAGCCCTTCGGCTTCGAGCTGGTGAAGCTCACTATAGAGAGCCCCTGGGCTCACGCTGCCCCAGCACCCGACGTGCATGGCGTCGGCTTGACGGCGGAGCTGGTGACCGTGCATCGGTACGTATTCTGCGAGCAGGCCGAGGACGACCATGCGCGACAGGCCCATGTGATCACTCTCGCGAGACTATGCGGGAGCGGTCAAGCTGGCTGGCGCCGGTAGGTCGGGGCCTTGGTCGGACACGGGGCCGGACCTACTGTTCGTAGCCCTCCACGATCTCCGGCGGCCGCGCGCTCGTGGTCGCAATGTCCTGTTTGAACTCCCGGCGCGCCCGCCTTTGCCGCAACAGGTCCCAGGACTGGTCCAGAGCGGCCCGGACCTCCCGGAGACGCTGTTCCTGCTCGGTAGTTACGCGCGTGCCGATGTGTCCTTCCTCGAGCTCGCGCTCCTCGGCTACAAGCTTCGCGATGCGCTTGTGCAGCTCTCGGTCTTCCATCGAGTGTCTATTTTGCCAATTGCCGGTCGCGATGTCGAACCTCCGACCGGGGAGACTGTCCAGCTACGCCGGCTCACCCGAGTCTCCTAGGAGCGGTGCGACCTGCTCGGCGATGAAGCGGAGATGGTCGAGGTCGCCAAGGTCGAGGATCTGAAGATAGATGGTCGTCGCCCCGGTAGCGACGTAGGAGCTCAACTGCTGGGCGACCTCCGCGGCGGTGCCCGTAGCGCCGTTCAGGCGAAGCTCGTCGACCTCGCGCCCGATCGCGGCTGCCCGAGCGTTGATCTCGTCGTCGTTGCGGCCGGCGCAGACTACGACTGCGGCTGATCTCCGGATTGTCGATGGGTCACGACCGATCCGAGCACAAGCGGTGTCAAGCGCGGCGAAGAGCTTGCCACAGTGCTCGGCAGAGGCAAACGGGACATTGCACTCGTCCGCGAAGCGGGCCGCGATCGCCGGGGTTCGTCTCGTGCCCTTTCCTCCGACGATGATCGGCGGTCGCGGAACCTGCGCCGGCTTGGGCAGGCCGGCATTGTCCCCGAGCTGGTAGTACTCGCCCGCGAAGGAGTAGCGGTCCTCCTCGGCCGTGGCCCACATCCCCGAGATGATCTCGAGCTGTTCCTCGAGCCGCTCGAAGCGCTCGCCGACCGAGGGCGGGAAGGGGATGCCGAAGGCGCGGTGCTCCTCCTCGAACCAGCCCGCGCCGAGCCCGAGCTCGACTCGACCGCCACTCATGGCGTCCACCTGAGCGACGATCACGGCGAGCTGTGCAGGAAGCCTGAACGTCGCCGCGCTCAGCAAGGTGCCCAGCCGGATCCTGTTCGTGTCACGAGCCAGGCCCGCGAGCGTGATCCACGCGTCTGTCGGGCCAGGTCGCGCGTCGCCCTCACCCATCCTGAGGTAATGGTCCGAGCGGAAGAACGCGTCGAACCCGCACTCCTCGGTGCAACGTGCGACGGCGAGGAGCTGCTCATAGCTCGCGCCCTGTTGAGGTTCAGTGAAAATCCGCAGTTTCATCGTTGCCTCCTGGCACGCGGCGGACCCGAGCCAGGGGCGGCTCCGCCGGGTCTGAACGGGATCTCAAGGCAGCCACCGGAGCCGGGACAGGTCGCGTCAGTCGAGGACGCGCACGCACAAGATGGGCGGCAGATAGGACGTGACGAGACGCCACGACTCACCGTTGTCCACCGAGGCGAAGAGCTGCCCGGACTTGGAGCCGAACACGAGCGGGCACGGCGGGTTGGTACCGATGGTGAATGCATCGCGCAACACAGTCAGGTGGGCGTTGGTGCTCGGAAGGCCATGGGACAAGACCTCCCAGCTGAGCCCGCCGTCTGTCGTGCGGTAGACGCGGCAGCGGCCTGCAGGCGTGCAGCGGTAGACGTCGGACTCGAGTGGAAGCACGTACGCGGTGTCGGGCTCCTCGGGGTGGGAGACGATCGGGAAGCCGAAATCCGAAACTACCCCGTCGGGCTCACCGGTGTGGCCGACGGGTTCCCAGTGGTCACCGGCGTCGTCGGACCTGTAGATGCCCCAGTGGTTCTGCGTCCACAAGACGTCGGGGTTCACGGCGTCCACAGCGAGCTTGTGCACGCATTGGCCTATTTTCGGCAAGGACTCGGCTACGGATCGGGCCTCGATCCCTTGGTTGCGCGCCACCCAGGTATCCCCGCCGTCGTCGGAGCGGTACACGCCGCCGGTGGAAATCGCGACAATGATCCGGTCCGGTCGTTCCGGGTGGGTTACCACGGTGTGCAGGGCGAGCTCACACATGCCAGGCTCCCAGTTCGGCCTGTCAGGGTGTTCCCACAGGCCGCGGACGAGCTCGAAAGTGTCACCAGCGTCGTCGGAACGGAACAGCGCCGCCGGCTCCACGCCCGCCCATATCGTCTCGCTCGCGTTCGGTCTCCGATCGACGTGGAGTTGCCAGACCGAGGCGAGCGCAGTTCCCGCGTCCGCAGGGAACGCGATCGGTCGTGTGCCCGGCTCGTCCCAGCTGAGGCCGCCGTCTTCGCTCACGCGAACGTTCGGGCCGAAGTGGGAGTCGGTGGAGGCTGCGAGAAGACGACCGTGGAGCTCCGCAAAGGCAAACACGGCGTCGCCGGCCAGGAAGGGCCCGTCGACCGCGCTGTCGCTGACGAAGAAGAGCCCCTTGGAGGTGCCGATCGCCACGGCGAGATGGTCTACGGCTCTTGCGCGAAACCTCGAAGCAGTCACATAAGTCACGGGGAGAGTATGTACCTGATGAGGTCGCTCGCGCGCGCTTGGTTCAGCGTCGTGGCCCGTCGGGGGACGTTAGGTTCTGGGAGGTGGGTTCTTGCGTCGAGGGGATCGTGGTGATGGGCGACCGTCGGGGCCGCAAGCTCGGCTTCCCGACAGCCAACGTGAGGATCGGTCCGAACGTGGATCTCGCCGACGGCGTCTATGCAGGCGTCGTCGAGCTCGAGGACGCCACCAGGCATCGTGCGGCCATCTCTGTGGGTCGCCGCCCGCACTACTACGAGGTCGGGGAGCGGCTCGTCGAGGCGCACCTCCTCGACTTCGACCGGGACCTGTACGGCGAGAGGATCCGTGTGGAGGTCGGGACCCTTGTGCGGGAGCAGCGCAGCTTCGGTACCGAGGGTGAACTGGTCGAGCAGATAGCGAGCGACGTCGCGGCCATTCGTGTTCTGAGGGCGGAGTCTCCGATGAGCTCTCGGTTACCAGGCGCTCCGCCCAACTGAACCTCGGTCACCGGCGGGACTGCCACTGCGCATAGAGACACAGCTTGCGTGCGCGAAAGGCGTGCATTGGCCGACCGCGCGGGAGTCGAGTAGCGGTGACTTCCTGCACATCGATACCCGGGATCACCTTTCCAGGCGTCTTAGAGGGGGAGAGCCAGGCGACAAGTAGGCTTTACGGGGGACCGATCAGGGGTGGTCGTCTCAGGCCTGTCGGCATGGTCATGGCCGGCGGAGCCGCGTGGCACTAGGAGGGGCGCTCGAGCAGATGGACTTGGACTCCGGTGGGCTGGCCGAGGAAGCCGTCGGCAAGATGGGGCGCGTCTCCGTGCCTATCTCCCAAGGCGTTCCAGGCGAGGTGATCATCCAAATACGCGGGGGCTCGGAGGCCTACACGGCGTACACTGAAAGTGAAGAGCCGCTCGCGGTGAACACACGTATTGTCGTCGTTGAGCAGCTGTCATCGCGGACGCTGCTTGTGACGAGCTGCTGATCCGCCGAGAGAAAGAGGGCGCATGTTCTTCTACAGAATCCCGGCGCCGAACGAGGCGATGGTGGTGTCGGGATCCAAGCGCGGTAGTGATGGCGGACAATTCCGCATCGTGACGGGCAGAGGGTCTTTCGTTCTGCCTTGGAAGAACAAGGCTCGCTGGCTCTCACTCGACCTCAGGGAAGCCCTCATCTCCGAGAGCTGTGTGACCAAGCTGCGTATCCCGCTCACCGTCGAGGCCGTGGCAGTCTTCAAGGTTGGCGACGACAACTCCTCTATAGCCAACGCAGCGCGCCGGTTCCTTGACCAGCAACAGGGGATGGAACGGCTCACCTCGCAGGTGCTCGCCGGCCACCTGCGCTCGATAGTCGGCGGCCTCACGGTCGAGGAGATCATCGGAGATCGCAACCGGGTGGCTCAGGAGGTCAAAGCGGCGTCGACCGACGAGATGGAAAAGCTCGGCCTTGTCATCGATGCCTTCCAGATCCAAGAGATCAAGGACGCCACCGGCTACATCGAGAATCTCGCCGCTCCGCACGCCGCGGCCGTCGCACGCGATGCGCGCATCGCCGCTGCGCAAGCCGACCAAGCAGCGACCGAGAAGGAGCAGGAGGCAAACGCGTTGAAAGCGGGCTTCGTGCGCGAGGCCGAGATCAAGCAGGCAGGCTACCGGGCCGAGATCGAGCAGGCCCAAGCCGCCGCGAGCCAGGCCGGCCCTCTGGCGCAGGCCAAGGCGAGCCAACAGGTGACCGAAGAGCAGACCAGGCTCGCCGCCCTCCAGGCGCAAAAACGCGAGAAGGACCTCATCGCAGAGGTCGAGAAGCCCGCTGACGCCGATGCCTACCGCACGATCCGCCTTGCCGAGGCCGACAGGGATGCCATCAAGGCGAGGGCCGAGGCACTCGCCGGCGGCAACCAGAGCCTGATCGCAGCCAACAGGATCGTCGAGCAGCTTCCAGCTCTGGTGGAGGCTGCGGCCAAAGGGCTCAGTGGGGCGAACATAGTCCTGGTCAACGGCACCGAAGGTGTGACGGATCTGCTGACGAACCTTGTGACCCAGGGCTACTCGATCTACGAGGCGATAAGAGGTGGCGTCCCTCAGACCTTGACAAAGCGGCTCGAGGCACCGCTCGGCAATGGTCCCGTTCCGGTGGC
Organism: Acidimicrobiaceae bacterium; assembly: GCA_003166375.1. Classification (GTDB taxonomy): domain Bacteria; phylum Actinomycetota; class Acidimicrobiia; order Acidimicrobiales; family Bog-793; genus Fen-455. The sequence goes on from PMVZ01000134.1 coordinate 16,885, forward strand.
GACCACCGATCAGAGCACGGGTGCGGCGTCAGCTCCTGTCGTCGGGGGTCTTACTCCCTGATCGAACAGGGAGCACCGTAGGCCTCCATCCGCGCCATGAACGGATCGGGCTCGAACGCCTGGTCGCCGCGCGATTCTGAGCGCGCACATTCGCGCCAAGCGGTGGGTGGGACAATGCGCACATGTTCGAGCGATTCACCGATCGGGCGCGCCGGGTGCTGGTCCTGGCTCAGGAGGAAGCGCGCCTTTTGAACCACAGCTTCATCGGGACCGAGCACATCCTGCTCGGCCTCATTCACGAGGGCGAGGGAGTCGGGGCCAAGGCGCTGGAGTCCCTCGGCATCTCGCTCGAGGCCGTGCGCGCGAAGGTGGCGGAAACGATCGGGCCCGCGGGCTCTGGGCCGAAAGGGTCCCCACCGTTCACGCCGCGCGCGAAGAAAGTCCTCGAGCTGGCTCTGCGGGAGGCGCTGCAACTCGGCCACAACTACATCGGCACCGAGCACATCTTGCTCGGCCTCGTGCGCGAGGGCGAGGGTGTGGCCGCCCAGGTCCTCGTCAGCCTGGGCGCCGACCTGACGCGCGTGCGCCAGCAGGTTCTCGGACTGCTCACTGGTTACCAGGGCCATGAGGCCATGGCCAACGTGCCGATCGGCGCCAGCGCTCTTCTTCAGCGGCGCCGGCCCGGGATTCCCGCTGTGCCGGTCGGCAAGGAGTGGTCGGCCCAGGTGGTGCGTACGGGACGGCGACCGGACGACTACGCGAATGGCTACGCCGAGCTGGCAGAGCTCGTCATCGCGTTCGGGCTCGACCTGGACGACATGGATGCCGGGGAGATCACGCTCAGTTCGGTCGAGACGACCGAAGGTCCCGGCTTCATGGTGAGCGTGAAGCACCGGATCGACGACGATGCGATGGGGGAGGGGCTGCCTTCCTGATTCCTCAGGAGCCGGTCGGCATGTCCAGCGCGTGTGGCGCGATCTCGACCGGGGCACCGAAGGCGGCACGGTGGCTGGCTCGGCGCAGCGCGGCCAGCACAGGGCGCCCCGCGACCAGGATCAGTCCCGCGTTCAGCCCAGCCCGGGGCAAGTCGAACCCGAGCGATGTCGCGGAATGAAACAGCAGGAAACGGACCAGATTGTGAGCCACCGACGCTCCGGGCTGGAACGAGAGGCTTGAGGCGGTGCCGGCGCCGAAGGGCCAGAACCACAGGTCGAGGAGCAGCCCGTAGGCAAGGCAGGCGAACGCCGCGTACGCCGCCAGCACGACGAGCTCGCGACGCCCCCGTAAGTGCGGGAGGCAGCCGGCGCCGTAGCCCATCCACGCCGCGGCCATCATCTGGAACGGCAGCCACGGACCAACGCCCCCGGTGACGAGTGCCGAGGTGAAAAGGGTGAGGGCGCCGAGCAAGAAACCGAAGTGGCGGCCGAACACGTAGCCCGCCGGGAAGAGCAGGAAGAAGACGGGCTCGAACCCGGCCGCACCACCAGAGGGAAGCCGCAGCGCGGCGCCGCAGGCGCCGAGAACACCGAGCATGGCGACGCCCTTCGCGTCCATGCCTCCAGAGCTGAACTCGCCGAGCACCGCTACGAGCAATAGCGGCAGGAGCGCCGCGACGATCCAGGGCGCATCGCCGGCGTGAGCCTGGTTCAACGCCCCGTGCTCGGGGATGAACAGCGGCCAGAGGAACGCGACCGCTCCGAGCACCGACGCGATCGCGATGGCGAGAGAGCCGGACCGGTCGAGACCCACTGGGCGTTGGCCGCGCGCGGTGGTCACGAGGGCGTCCTGTCTTCCGATTGCGTCTCGAGGAGCGCTGTGGCAACTTCCTCGACCGTCAGCCACTCCGCCGGGGCCAGGATCCGGGCCACTTGGGAGGCAAGGCCGGCTGAATGGCAGACGACCGAGCGCACGGGACCGTCGGTGATGACCTCACCGTCCGCGAGCACGACGACCCTGTCGGCCACCTCGGCCACGAGCTCAACGTCATGAGTCGCCACGACGACGCAGTGGCCCCGGGCCGCGAACTGGCGGAGCTGGCGGGACAACCGCTCCTTGGCGCCGTAGTCGAGCCCGCGCGTGGGCTCGTCGAGCAGCAGCAGCGGCGGTTCTGGCGCCAGCACTATCGCCAGCGCGAGCGCGAGGCGCTGACCTTCGGAGAGGTCTTTCGGATGTGTGTCGTCGGAGATGCCGCCGACGAGGGACTCGAGCATCGCTCGCGTCGTCCCCTCGGCGAGCTTGCCGTCGCGGTCGCCGTCCCGGCATTCGGTCGCCACGTTCTCGGCGCACAGCAGCGCCCCGGGGTCCTGGGGCACGAGACCAACGAGCCGGATCGCCTCGGACGCGGCGAGCGAGGCGGGCGCGCGGCCAAGGACTTCCACCGAGCCTCGCTGGGCGCGGCGAAGCCCGACGAGGTGGTGGAGCAGGGTGGACTTCCCGGCTCCGTTTCTTCCCATGACCGCCATCACTTCGCCCTCATGGAAGTCAAGGGTGACGTCCGCCAGTGCTGGTATCGGCCCGTAGGCGGCGGTGAGGCCCTTCACGTTGGCTACGCGGTCTCCTCGAGACGCCATCGTGGCCGGCCCTTTGCTGGCTTCGAGGCGGTGCCGGAGCTCTGGCGCATGGCGGCGGGCGTCTCGGACCGAGAGCGGGACAGGCGACCATCCGGCGACACGGGCGAGGCGGACGACAGGTGGTGCCAGCTCAGCCGTCGCGAAGATCGCCGCCGGTGAGCCGCTACGGACGTCACCTCGAACGGCGCCGATCTCGACGACGATGTCCGCGAACTGCACGATGCGCTCGAGGCGGTGCTCGGCGACGAGGATGGTGGTGCCCTGGTCGTGGACAAGACGCGCGAGTGACGCGAGCACCTCCTCGGCCGAGACAGGGTCGAGCGATGACGTCGGCTCGTCGAGCACGAGTGCGCGAGGCGCGGCGGTGAACGCGGCGCCGATCGCGACGCGCTGGCGTTGACCGCCTGACAGCGTCGAGATGGCCCGTTGGCGCAGTGCGTGCAGGTTCAAGGTGTCCAGAACGTCTTCGACCCGCCGGCGCATTGTCGCCGAGTCCACACCGAGGTTCTCCATGGCGTAAGCGAGCTCGTCTTCGACCGTGTCCGCGACGAAGGTCGCATCAGGGTCCTGGCCGACGTAACCGACGGCATCGGCGAGGTCGCGGGGACGGTACTGCTCGGTGCTGCGCCCGTCGACGGTCACCGTTCCGTTGAGCCGGCCACCGGAGAAATGCGGGACGAGACCGTTCACGCAGCGAAGCAGCGTCGACTTCCCGGAGCCCGTCGCGCCGATGACGAGGGCAAGGTGACCTTCTTCGATTGCCAGGCTCACGTTTGCCAGCGCCGGCGCCGAAGCACCTGGGTAGTTGACCGTGACGCGGTCGAAGGAGATCACGCCACGGCCCCGCGGAGCTTCGCGCGCAGCGGCGCGGGTATCGGGGCTATGGCCGACGGCACCGTGGCGGCGAGGATGCCGGCCAGCGCGACAACCGGGCCGGCTGGCAGCGCAAGGGGATAGAGCGGCTGAACAAGCGCGTTCGGGTCGTTGCTGCCCGCCGCCACGACCCCGGCAACGGCCGCGAGCCCCGCCAGTACGACGAGCCACTCGGCAACGAGCCAACGGTCGGGCCGGTAACGGCTCCTCGAGCCGTGCGATGCGGCGACGAGGCCCCCCAAGACGAGGGCGCCGCCGACTAGGACTACCGCGAGCCCGAGTCCCGAAGCCGAGCCGGAGTCGAGCACCTCGAACAAGCCGATGCCAAGCCCGACGAGGCCCCCGAGTGTCGCCGCCGCGGTGGCCTGGCGGCGCCTCGGCGAAGTAGAGCGCCGCCCGAACCCGCGGGCGTCCATCGAAGCCGCCAGCGCGACCGATCGCTCGAGGGCTCCGTCGAGGACCGGCACCGCCAAGCCGCGCCAGCCCTTCAGGCCGCTCGTGGCACGGCCCCGCAAGCGCCGGGCGTCCCGGACACGGGCGATCGAAAGCACGACCTGTGGAGTGAACGAGATTGCCACCGTGACCGCGACCGCCACTTCGTACAGGCCGGCCGGCACGCATCGCAAGAGCCGGAAGGAGCTCGCGAGTGAGTTCGCAGCACCGAAGCACGCCAGAATCACGGCGATCTGCAGGCCTTGGCAGAACGCCCCAACTGCTGCTTGAGCCGTTACAGGCCCTCCGATCGTCACACCGGCAGCCCACGACGGAAGTGGGACCGAGGGAAGTGCGAACCACGTGGCGCCTGGCACCCGGTCACCGAAGAGGACTTGGACGACGACGCGAATGACGATGACGATGAGCCCGAGGCGCATGAGGGCGGCGAACGAGCGGGCCCAGGGACTGTTGCCGCGCCTTGTGGTCACGACCCAGGCGACCGCTGCCAGGAGGAGACCGAGCAGGAGCGGGTTCGTCGTGCGGCTGGCGGCGACCGCCAAGGCTCCGGCCCAGCACCACCATGCGATCGGGTGCAGCGGCTGGAGGCGGGTGCGCAGCATCTAGGTGGCGCGGTTGCTCGCGCGCCGGGAGCGAAGCAGCGCCGCAGCGCCGATCAGAAGGATCAGGCCGGTGCCGACGATGAACAGGATCGGGCTCGTGCCTCTCCCGCTACCGCCCGACGTGCCGATCGGGCCGGCCACATCGTCGCCCGGAGACGGCGACGAAGTCGTCGCCGCCTTGGTCGCCGTCTCGAGTGCTGTCGCGCCCGACGCTGCCCGTGGCGGCGGGTCGGCCGGGGTCGCGCTCCCATCAGGCTCGAAACGCCACCCCTCGACGTCACCTTTGGAGACCTTCCACTCCCCAGGTCCTCTGTTTGCGTAATGCCATCGCTTCCCACCGTGCCAGTAGGCCCAGTAGGCGTAGTGACCTCCCGACTGGGTCCCGCAGCCGCTTGTCGGGTAACCGTCAATCGCGCACAAGAGACCGGACTCGGCGTAACGGGGAGACGGGTATCGGAGGAGTTGAGCCTGCGATTGCAGCACTTGCGCTCCGCTCTCGCCGGCCTTGGCCAGAACGCAGGTGACGATGACCTTGCCGTTCACGCCACCGAAATCGGCGACGACCGCGACGACGATCCGGTCGTTGGCTGTGTGTGCGGGAACCGCGCATCGCGGCGAGGCGTCCTTCGANNCGGTGACGGCAGCGATGGCCCCGAAGGTCGCGGCCGACTTGACAAGGAGTCGAGCGCGCCTGGTGGCCACGAGTCCTGTCGCTCTCGCGCGACGGCCTCTCGGAGGGCGCGGTCGATGCCCGGTCATGTCGCCATGGGTAGCTGCGGTGCGGTCACGTCGGCTCAGCCCGCACTGCAGCTGAAACTGAGCTCGGCAGCGGACAGCTTGCGGGGCCCGATGGGCAGCGCCGCACCCGCGATCGCCGGGACTGCCTGCAACGTGGCGTACTGACTGGGGGAACCGTCGTAGGAGAACTCGCCCCGCTCGCTCGCCGGCGCGTCACAGCGGTACTGGAAGTTCTCGAGGGCGCGCTCGGGCGTGATGGCGTTGCGCACGAGCTGCTTGTCGTTGATCGCTCGCAGCGCGATCAATGCCTGGACGACCTCGCCCGTCGAGTCGGCATCACCCCGTTGCCCATCGCCCGACACGCCGTAGTAGCCGAAAGAGCCGTTGGTCTCCTGTGAGTTGGCGAAGAAAGCCAGCGGGCCATGGCCGAAGCTGCCGCCGGCCGCGACGATCGCCATAACGGCCAGCGCCGTCGAGTTCGTGTCGGGACCGGAATAGGTCTTCGGGTCCGGCTTGGCGCAAGGCGTCGTGAGCGAGTACTCCCAGCCCCCGTCAGCGCACTGGCGGCGCTCCAGATAGGCCTCGCCGAGGTGGATCGCCATGGTTGAGCCCTTCACTGAGACCAGCGCGAGAAGTGCGAGCGACTGGTTGAACGCGTTCGCCGAGCGCGTGGCGCCGAAGACGCCCGCGGACACGCCGTTCAAGTGCTCGGTTGCTCGAAGTCTGGCGACCAGGTCGTTGGAGCTGGCTTGGCCACCGAAGTGCGCAGGGTCCGCGCCCGCCGCAACCGCTGCGAGCGTCACGAGGCCGAGAGCGCCTGGATTGTCGACGCCCTTGGCAGAAATGTACGAGCTGAAATGATCTTCGAGCCAGTGCGTGGCGGCCTTGACCTGGCTGGCGCCTTCACCCGCGGCGACGAGAGCCAAAATGGCGTCCGCCGTGTCACCGGCGCTCGGTTTGCCGGAGACGGCGTCGACGAGCGCTCCGCTGTTGCTCAAGTCGCGGGCAATCCAGCCTGCGCCGGCAGCAGCAGCTGCCGTCACCGTCGCGGCATGGTCTTGAAGTGCAAGGAGCGCGTGAGCCCCTGGTTGTGCAGTAGCGGCCGACGCAACTGGTACGGCGGCGGCTCCGAGGCCGAGCAGCATTGCAACAAGGCGGGCTCGGGCCGCCCGACGGACGGAGGCTGGCATGGATGTCCTCTCCCGGATACTGGATCCCGGAGAAGCGCTGAGACACCGCTGCCGTACCGGTTCCCAGTCCCCGCTTTCCTCGACGGTTAGTAGGACTCACCACCAACAGGTTTTCCGGCTTGCGAGGACGAGCCTCGCCTACGGTTGCGGGCCAGCGCCGGACTTTGACCGGACTTCCCCTGCAGGCAGCGGGACGGCCGAAGCCGTCGAGACGAAGGGTAGCAGAGCCGGCCCACGGCCCCACGGTTGGGACAGGGTCCCAGCGCTCGGCTCGGCCCGCGTGCCTTGCCAGGGGGTTTGTGATCACCCTTTCAGCCCGGCGGTGGCCATCCCCCCTCGTATTCCTTGTTGGACCAGTATGAGCAGGATGGCCGAGGGGATCGCTGCGAAGACGGCCGCGGCCATGAGCTCCGGCCATTGCGAGGTGTACTGACCCATGTACGAGTAGATGCTGAGCGTCATCGGTTCGACGCTGTTGGAGGTGCTGAGCGTCAGCGCGAAGAGGAAGTCACCCCAAGCGAACAGGAACGAGAAGAGAGCCGCCGTCAAGATCGCCGGCCTGCTGAGCGGGATCACGATCCGAAGCAGCGTGCCGAGAAGCGTCGCACCGTCCACGCGGGCGGCCTCGAGCAGCTCGCGTGGCAACCCGATCATGAAGGCCCGAACGACCAGGATGGAGAACGGCACGCAATAGGTGGAGTCGGCGATGATCAGCCCCAGGTAGCTGTTGAGCAGGTGGAGCCCGGCGAAGATCTTGAAGAACGAGGTGCCCAGCACGATGCCCGGGATCGTCTGGGCGACCAGCAGCGACAATGTGACCAGCCATGTGACCCGGAACCGGAAGTTCGCCAGAGCGTAAGCCGCAGGCACCGAGATCAACAATGAGACCACCGTGGCACCGACCGCGATGATGAAACTGGTGAGTAGAGAGCCACCTTGGGTGTGCACCACCTGTGAGTAGGCGGCGAACGTTGGTGAGGGTGGGAAAAGGGCCGTCGGTGTCGCGTAGGACTGGTGCAAGGTCTTGAGCGAGGTGACCACGGCCCAGTACAGGGGCAAGAGCATCACTCCGACTATCACCAACGCCACGGCGACGTTCAGCCCGGAGATCAGTCCCTTCCGACGCCGGAACTTCATGAGCGAAGCTCCCCTCTGTAAGTGCGCACATACGCGAATGCACAAACGAGGGAGATCGCCATCATGATCGTGCCGACCGCGGCACCCTGTCCGAAGTCGAGGTTATAGAACGACAGGGTGTAAGCCCATGTGGACAGCAATTGGGTGGCGTTCATGGGTCCGCCACCTGTCATGATCATCACGATGTCGAATGCCTTGAGGGTGTATATGAAGCCGAGGACCAGCACCACGGCGATCACCGGCCGCATCACCGGCAAGGTGATCGACCGGAATGTCCGTAGCCGCCCGGCACCATCGACACGGGCCGCCTCGTACAGCTCATGGGGGATGTCTTGGAGCCCGCCGTGCAGGAGCAACATGTTGAAGGGAATCCCTATCCAGATGTTCGCGAGCACGATGACCAACAGCGCCAAGTGAGTGTTGGCGAACCACTCGATCGGCGAGTGGATGAGCCCGAGGTTCGAGAGCACCTGGTTGACCATGCCGATGTTCGGGTCGAACATCATCCGAAGGATGATTCCCGTGACAACACCGGGAAGCAGCCATGGCACGAGTATGAGCGACCGCAGGAAGCCACTTAGGGGAAAGCGCCGAGTGAAGAACAACGCGATCAAAAAGCCGATGCTGAACTGCGCCACGATCGAGCCCACCATGAAGATCGCCGTGTTCCACACGACGCTCGGAAGGAGCGGGTTGGTCACCGCCAGCCGGTAGTTGGTGAGGCCGACGAAACCACCGGTGTTGTGCACGAACGTGATGACGCTCGACTGCCGGACGCTCAAGAGGATGCCGTAGACGATGGGATAGGCGAAGAGCGCCAGGAGATAGATGACAGCCGGCAACAGGAACAGGACCCGACCGCGGAAGAGTCTGCGAGGCCCGCGCGCCCGGTCGCCGCGTTCGGGCTTGGCGGACGAAGCGAGCACGCCTGTGTGCGTCGCTCCTATCTCAGGCGCTTCGGGCATCAACAACCTCTCAGCTCGGACCAGCGTTCATTGCAGAGGCAGCTGTGCGCCGTCGCGAAGGTAGACGGGGATGCGCTCCAAGGGCGCGGCCGCGTCGATCCACGTGCCGCCCTTCATGATCTCGCCGCTCCACGGGTCGGTCCAGGTGGCACCCGCCGGCAGGTAGACGCGCCGAGAGCGCGCGCCGAGCACTGTGACCGGTGCGACGAGCACCGAGGGGCCGAAGCAGTACTCGTCGTCAATCCCCCAAGCGTCTTCGTCGTCGGGGAAGTCGAACCAGAGCGGTCGCATGGGCGGGATGCCCTCGGCAGCTGCCACGGCCATCTGCTCGAGCACGTAGGGCTTGATCCGCTCGCGAAGGCGCAAGATGCCCGACAAGATCTCGTACACCTCGTCGCCGTAGGACCAGACCTCGTTCGGGCCGCCCGACATCGCCTGCGAAAGCGGGACGCGGGGTTCACGGTCGCCGTGGAGGCGGAACAGCGGGCACCAGACCCCGTACTCGAACCAGCGCACGATGACCTCCCGGTAAACGGGGTCGCTCGGGTTACCGCCGTGGAACCCGCCGATGTCGGTCGTCCACCAGGGGATGCCCGACAGGGC
>PMVZ01000391.1 GCA_003166375.1 Acidimicrobiaceae bacterium
CAGGGCAACTTCAACATCATCCCCAAGGGCTCCGCGCACCCGGCTCAGGCCTTCGAGTTCATCTCCTGGCTCGCCGGCTACCACAACGAGAGCTTCGTCGGATCCATCGACCCGACGGGCGGCTGGGTGCCCGCTGGCCCCACGGTGACCAAGGCCCCGAAGTACCAGGCGTGGCTGAAGGCCAACTCGTGGCTGTCGGGCTTCCTGCCCCAGATGACCAGCCCCTACACCCAGGCTCCGCTCCTGACTGCGACGCAGGCACAGCTGTTCACCGCGGAGAACACCGCGACAGCCAACGTCCTACAGAAGATCATGACTCCTTCGCAGGCGCTCAAGTACATCGACCAACAGGCGAACGCCTCGAGCTAGCAGTCCGCCCTCACACGTAGGGGATAGCCGGGCTGAGTCCTGGCTGTCCCCTACTGTGTGCGCACGGGCAGGTGGAGGAGCACTGCTGACATGCAGGTCGACGTGCAAACAAACAAGTCGCCGACCGCACCGCTGACGGTCGCGAGCACGCGGCGTCGGGGCTCGCTTCGCTCTCCGCACCGGCGGGCCCTCCGACTCGGGCTGCTCTTCGTCAGCCCGTGGATCGCCGGCTTCCTCCTCTTCTTTGCCTACCCGTTCTTCGCCACCATCTACTACAGCTTCACGGACTTCAACGGCGTCGGCGCGGCGCACTGGATCGGGTTCACCAACTACGTAAACCTGTTCCACGACCCGTTGTTCAAGACGTCGCTCTTCAACACCTTTTACTACACAGTGATCGAGCTGCCCCTGTCCACGGTCGCCGCGCTCGGCCTGGCGCTGCTGCTCAACATGAACGTGAGGGGCCGGGCTGTCTACCGGACAATCTTTTACATCCCTTCGATCGTGCCGCTCGTCGCCTCGTGCATGATCTTCGTCTGGCTATTCAACCCGGCATTCGGAATCGTCAACGACCTCCTCATTGACGCGCACCTGCCGTCGCCGGACTGGTTCTTCTCGGTCGCCTTGTCGAAGCCGTCGTTCATCTTGCTCGGACTGTGGGGGCTCGGTCAGCCGATGGTGATCTACCTGGCGGGCCTGCAAGGCGTGCCCAGAGATATGTACGAGGTCGCCGCCCTCGACGGAGCCAGTGCGTGGAAGCGGTTTCGCTACATCACGCTGCCGATGATCAGCCCCGTCATCCTTTTCAACGTCATCTTGCAGCTGGTGCTCTGCATCTCGTACTTCACCCAGGCGCAGGTGATCGAAGCCGCCGACCCCGGCGGCCCCGGCACCTCGACGTGGTTCTACGTGCAGTATCTCTACGAACAGGCCTTCTTGTTCCTCAAGCTCGGGTACTCCTCGGCGATGGCGTTCTTCCTGTTCGTGATCAGCGCCGTCATCATGGTGGTTCTGTTCCGGTCCTCCGCGCGGTGGGTCTACTATGCCAACGAGCAGCAGTAGGTCGACCCGCAGGCTCGGGGGCAGCCTGGCCAAGCACGCGACGCTGATCGCCGTCAGTGTGCTGCTCGGTTTCCCGTTGTTCTGGATGGTCCTCACCTCGCTGAAGACCAATCCGCAGTCGCTCGCCGTCCCACCGCTCTGGTGGCCGCACCCCTTCGTGTGGCGCAACTACCCCGAGATGCTCTCGGCCGTCCCCTTCTGGCGGTTCGTGCTCAACACGCTCATGTACGCCGGCGTCACGATCGTCGGGGTGTGCGTCTCGAGCAGCCTCGTGGCCTACGGCTTCTCCCGCATCCGCTGGAGAGGTCGAGACATCTTGTTCCAGGTGATGGTCGGCACCCTTCTGATCCCGTTCTTCGCCACGCTGATCCCTCTGTTCACCATGTACAAAAATTTCCACATGGTCGGCTGGTACCTGCCGTTGATGATCCCGACGTTTCTCGGTAGCTCGGTCTTCAGTACCTTCCTGCTCCGCCAGTTCTTCATGGCCATCCCCGAGTCGCTCTCCGACGCCGCCCGGGTGGATGGCGCGAACGAGTTCACGATCTTCAGCCGGATCATCCTGCCGATGGCGAAACCCGCCCTGGCGACGGTCATCCTCTTCCAGTTCATCTACTGCTGGAACGACTTCATCGGACCACTTATCTACATCAACAACCAGGTGTGGTACCCGCTGTCGCTCGGCTTGAACTTGATCCTCGGCACGTACACGACCAACTGGCCCTGGGTGATGGCGGCCGCGACGGCAGCCACGGCACCGATCATCGTCCTGTTCTTCTTCACGCAACGAACGTTCATCAAGGGCATCTCCATTCAGGGCACAGGGGTCAAGGGATGAGACCTAGCTCGCTCCCCGGCGCGGCCCGGGCGGGTGCGGGGACGGCGGCCGTCGGTGCGGAGAACCTCGTCCTCGTTTCCCTCAAAGGCAAGGTCATTGGTGCCCTGACTGCCTGCTTCAACTTCCTCGCCCTCAACCTCGTGCTGCTGGCCGCCTGCCTCCCGGTCGTGACGGTGCCTATGGCCCTCCAGGCGGCTACGGTCGCCCTCGAACGGTGGCGCGTGTCGGGCGAGGACCGTGTGGTGCAGGAGTTTCTCGCCGCGCTCAGGTCCCGGCCCCCGCTGCGAACAACCGTGACGGTGGGCACGCCGCTCGCCGTTGCCGTGATCGCTGCCGAGGAGGTGCACTTCTTCAGCCGCGGCGGCTCGCCGGGCGATTGGGTGAGCCTCGGATTCGGCATCGCCGCCTTGCTCGTCACGCTGGCGAGCATCGGCTACGTGCTCGTGCTCGGCGCGCAGCAGCCCCTCATGGCACCGAGCGACATCTGGAACCTGTCGGTCGGCCTGGCAGTGCGGAACCTGCTGACGACCGGCCCGTTGTTCGTCGCCGAGTTCGCGGCGACGGCTTTGGTGCTCCTGCTCGACCCGGCGCTCGCGCTGATCGGGTTGCCGGTCCTGTTTCTCCAGTGCCTGAGGCTCACGGCCCGGCTCGGTGTCCGCAGGGTCGAGAGAAGTGCGTCGCGGTCGGGTGCTTCCGTCTCGCTGCCGGAGGAACATGCGCCGCGCTGACGAGAACCGGTACCGGGACATGCGTTATCGGCGTCGCGGGGCAAGCGGCCAGCCGTTATCACCGATCTCGCTTGGTTTGTGGCACAAACTTCGGCGTCTCGAGCTCGATCGACGACGCTCGGGCGATCGTCCGACCGGCATTCGACCTCGGGGCAACCAGTGCGCGCCCTGGGCGCGATCGCCCGCCAGCGTGGGCAGTCACTCGCCAAAATGGCGATCGCCTTTGTGCTGCGCGACTCGCGTCTCACCCATCTGCCCTCGTCGGTGTCCGCAGCGTGGCACAGCCCGGAGAGAGACTCACTGCATCGAGCTGCCTCGAATACAGCGAGGAGGAGCTCCCGGAGATCGATGGCCATGCGTGCGACGCCGAGTTATCGTCGGCCTCTTCAACGGACTGCACCAGCAGGTGCAACATGAAGTCTCTCGTCACGTGCACGTTCGAACCAATTGGAGGCCCAGATGAGAATCGTCTTCATCGGAGCGGGAAGTGTGGTGTTCACGAGGAACCTCACGAGGGACATCCTCACCTTTCCCGAGCTCGGCGAGAGCGAGATCGTGCTCATGGACGTCGACGCCAACAGGCTCTCGCGTGCCGAAAGGCTCGTGAGCCGGATGGCCGAGACGGCGAAGTCGCCGGCGCGGGTCGTCGCCACCGCTGATCGTCGCCAGGCCCTTGAGGGGGCCGACTACGTGGTCGTCACCATCCAGGTGGGCGGCACCGCCCAGTGGGAGCTCGACATATCCGTCCCGGAACGCTACGGGGTGGGCCAGTGCGTCGGCGACACCTTGGGGCCAGGCGGGGTCTTCCGCGGCCTGCGCCACCTCGCGGTCTTCGACGGCCTCATAAAGGACATGGCCGAGCTGTGCCCGAGGGCCCTTGTCCTGCAGTACTCCAACCCCATGGCCATCCTCACCTGGCGCACGGCGCTTTCTGGTCTTAGGGTCGTGGGCCTTTGCCACTCCGTCCAGGGGACGGCGCGCCTGCTCGCTGAGTACTGCGGGGTCCCTTACGACGAGCTCAGCTACTGGGTGGCGGGGATCAACCACCAGGCCTGGTTCCTCAGCCTCGAGCACGAAGGCGCCGACTTGTACCCGCGCCTGCGCGCCCGTCTCGAGGACTCGGAGACGCTCGCGCTCGAGCCTGTGCGTTTCGAGCTCATGCGCCGCTTCGGCTACTTCGTGACCGAGTCCAGTGGCCATGCCTCGGAGTACCTGCCCTACTTCCGCAAGCGGCCCGACCTCCTCGCCACGCTGGTGGAGACATTCGAGTCGGCAGGCTCGGACTACTCGGCGTGGTTCGGCTACGGCCACACCGGTGGCGACGTCGCCGCCAGGCGACTCGAAGAACCGGCCTACGAGCAGGAGGTTGCCCGCCAGATCGCCGGCACCGAGCCCATCGAGCTACGGCGTTCGGACGAGTACGGCGCCCTCATCATCAATGCCGAGCAGACCGGCACTCTTCTTCGGATCAACGGCAACGTGCCCAACGACGACCTCGTCACCAACCTGCCTGCCGGGGCGTGCGTCGAGGTCCCGTGCCTTGTGGACCGCGGGGGAGTGCACCCCTGTGTCGTGGGGGCCCTCCCCCCTCAGCTGGCCGCCTTGAACCGGAGCAACATCGCCGTGCAGGAACTTGTCGTAAAAGGCCACCTCGAAGGGGACAAGGAGGCCATCTACCAGGCAGTGGCCCTCGATCCGCTCACCGCCGCGGTCTGTTCTCTCGACGAGATATGGAAACTGACCGACGACATGTTCGCGGCGAACCAGGCCTGGTTGACCCAGTTCGCATAGCCACAGCCGATCGTGAGTGGAAGCGTTCGGATCGCCTTTGGACCCCCGTGCCACTTGCCGCCGAAGTTGCGACGTTGCAGCGTACGCACCGCCGTGCCGAGTGCTCGAGGTGACGTCCAGTCGATCGCGCTCGTTGCAATCTGAGGTGCAGGAGCTCAGTCACCTACGGACTCTCCATCGCACGAACCGGCCTTAGGCTGGATTCTGGATTCAGGCCGTGGTCTTGTCGACCGTCCGCCACTTAGCGCCGAGGGCGTCGGCAAGGTGAACGAGCGTCTTCTCGTTCGGGAAGATCGAGCCACGCTCGATCCTGCTGATGTCGCCTGGTCGATGCCGGTCTTGTCGCCTCTAGGCGCAGGTTCGGGGTGAGGCCGAGGAGCTCCCAGCGCTCCGACCAGGCCTTTCCACTCACAGGGCTGTGATGTGACCTGGGTCTGTGAGTGTTCCTGTGAGCTTCGGGAGCGCGCAGACCCTTCCACTGCGTGATGGTCGAACCGAGAAACCGTTCCACGGGCTCGTCTGTGAGCACTGCTGTGAGAAGTGCTGTGAGTCGATCGGCGCATCATCGCGCGATGATTCGGCTCCGCTCCGCCCATCGCGTGTCCACTGCTACGAGTACCCTGCTCCCCGAATCTGCGTCCTCGTGGCAGTCCGCGGTGGCCGGAAGGCAACCGGCGGTATCGCAACTGGCAACGAGGGATTGCTGTGCATGATCGAGGGGGTTGACCCCTGCACAACGATCCCTTTGCTCCCGCTTAGCTGCTACAGCCTCCACGCCAAGCGTGATCCCAAAGAGACGACCCAAGCGGCCCGTGCCGCGTTCCTGAACCGTTTCGAGCGTGAAGTAGACCCCGACGGCTCGCTGCCACCTGCCGAGCGTGCCAGGCGCGCACAGGCAGATCTAAGGGCGCACATGACTCGATTGGCTTTGGCGTCGTCGCGGCCGAGGTCGAGAACAACATGAGAACGCAACTGATGCTGGGGTCTTTCGCCGGTGGCGCGAGAGCAGATTCGGCCAACCGCGACACGCACACCGAGAAACGCTCCGGGCCACGGCGATTGTGTTCTAGATACGGTCGCCGGGGAGTCTGAATTGGTGGGGATGCAGCTGGGGGATACCCGCCGTCGCGCAGCGCCGCCTGAGCATTTGCGCCACGCCGCTGGAGGTTAGGCCACCTTTCGGACCGAGCCACAGGGCTGTGCAATGCGACTAAGGATGGCGCTTTCGCAGACGGAGATATCGGTCAAGAGCGGAACTGGTCTTCGGTCCGTACGGTACCGACCGCGGACGCTTTCCCTTGCCTACGACATTGATGACCTCGGCCTGAACGGTCTCGCTATAGCTACGAATTATCTTCTCGGAGCGATTGCGCGCTCGAAGGCGACGGTCCCAGCTCTCGAGATACTCGTCGACCTCGCCACCTTCTGCATCAGCGAGTTTTGTTGCCACTCGGTCCCCTAGCGGCTCCCGACGCCGACATTCGGGCCGTGCCGGACTTTACCCAGCTCTATTGGCAGGTCTAGGTGCGCTGTACGCTGTGCTCTTCGATCTCGACTACGCTATACATCCAGGTAGATGGCACTTTGTGGCGCTAGGTGGACAAGGGCCACCTCGTGGCCGGAAACCGCTCGCCCGAGATCCCGGATGGGTGCTGGCCGGCTGGTGGGACGGGGTGAGTGGAGGCCCGGCCGATTCTGCGCCCGCCTCGGGGTCGTGGTTGGGCCGGACAGGCGCCCACGTTCGCCCACGTGGCGCCGTCGGGGCCGGGTGGTAGGTGAGGTGGCTAGAGCAAGTGAGGAAGACGTGGGTTAGGTCGAGTCGATCCGGGCAGAGGCGAAAGTGGCCCCCTGGAGGTTGCGAGGTAAGCCTACGGGCCATGTTCCTTGGCTCACAGTGCCGCGAAACGGCCCCGCTGCGGGGATGAAAGCTAGCGGGGCCGATCGCCCGAGGGGGCAATGTTGCACCGCTCCCGTTGCCTTGCGAGGGAAGCACCGGGGTCGTGCGTCGGCCACCGCACTTATACGGGCTACGTACAGGCAAATTGGGTAGTGGCCTAGTTTGACCAGGGAGTCGGTGGTGACCAGAGGAATTTTGCCAAACGCTATGACTGGGCTAGCAACTAGCCTAAGCTGTATTGACAGCAGGACCCCTGACAGGAGGCACAAGTGAAGCGCAGCCCTAAGCCGGGCGACGAGTATCAGCGTGCCTGGGCTGTCCTTCAAGAGGCTACTGGACAAGCGACGCCTGATGTGACGCACGCCAAGGACCCGGCTGCGGTCGCTCGCGGGCGTGCTGGCGGAATTGCTCGGGCGAAGAATCTAACTTCGGAGCGTCGGCGCGAGATCGCCCTGGTCGCGCGAACAGCACGGGGTACAGCGTCCAAGCCGTAGGGCGCTCAATTTGCGATGCCTGAACAGCTTCACGACGCGAATTCCTTAATCGAGCGAGAGATTCGCCAACGTGCTACCGCGGTCGAAAGCCTCTTGGACGCCAACGTAGTGACTTACATCGGCGACATTGACGATAGTGCACAAGGTCTTCTTAAGGCAGCGATCGAATCGATTAGCCCGCACAAGCGGAAACTCGTGGTTTGTCTGGAAACGACTGGCGGTTCCATTGAGTCCGCCGAGCGGATCAAGAACACGTTTCGCCATCATTATTCGACTGTCGATTTCATTGTCACGACCTTCGCAATGTCCGCCGGCACTGTCTTGGTGATGTCTGGCGACAACATCTACATGGATTACTCGGCTTCGCTAGGAGACCGCTGAGCAAGGCGTCTTCGAAGCTCGGCCGCTGTTCGATCGCCGCTTAGGCGTCAGCGGCTCCGTTCGCTGCCTGCCCGTCGGGCGAAGCTCGGGGAGAGATTCGGTCGGAGG
>PMVZ01000307.1 GCA_003166375.1 Acidimicrobiaceae bacterium
TCGTTCCCTCCTTGGGACGCTCTCGAGGGCCCACTAACTCGTCAGCGCCCAAGTCCCGTTGTCGTTGGGCCCAATCCAGCCGGATTCGTCGAGCTGTCGACAAGGAACATCCCTTGTGACGACGACCTGGCGGGCGGCCACAGATTGGTGGAGCGGCGCCGATCGACTGTGAATGCACACCGTGCCCCGTTCCATGATGCACTACGAGACGACGCTCCTACCGGTCGGAACCAGCCCGACTGACCACGTGTCTTCGCGCTTCTAGAACAACGGCTGCTCGCGCAGGTCTACTCGAGCAGCCGGCCGCCCGGGGCATCAGCACCGGCAGACCCTACCGGCGGCTCAGACCGGGCCGCGGACCTTCGCGACCCGCGCAGCCCAGGCGACGGCGAACGCTCCAGTGACTGCGAGAAGAAAGCCCGGTCCCAGGTTGGCGCCGACAACGTAGGTGAAGCTGCGCATCGGCGCGGCGGGCGCGAACACGATCTGCTGTGTGGACTTGAGCACCGGCCACTCGCTCGGACCGACGACAAGCCACGCCCCGGCGAGGATCGCCAGCAGCCCGGCCAGTGCCGCACCCGATCGCCCCGCACCGCGGGCGGCCTTCGGTACGATCGCGACCATCGCCACCCCCGCGATCAGCGCGGCCCCTCCGGGCGCCACGTGCAGCGCGGCGCGGATCAGGCTCCAGTGCCATGACGGCGAACCGTCCGGGCTCCATCCAAACGAGGGCCCCACGAGCACCGAGAGGCCAGCCCAGGCGCCGAGCAACACGGTCAGCAGCCCGATGATGCTCAGGCCCGCCGGTGGCAGCCCGCTCATGGACACCTGCTTCCCACGTCCTGTCGGGCCCGGCGGCATCGCCAAGTGCGAAACGGGGGGCAGCGTCGAGGGCGAGACCGGCGGCCCGACCGGTGCTGGCACAGTCGGGGGTGGTACGGTCGCTGACGCCTGGTCCAGACCCGTCCCCTGGCCGAAATCGGGGAATGCAGCAGCAACCGGCATCGCCTCGGCGGCTGGCTCCGGCTGGACTGGAGCATCGATCCCAGGGGATGGCACGACGCCATCCGCCTGCGGCTCGTTCAAGGCATCGGACATCTCCGCACCTCCTCACACGTCCCGTGTGACCGTCTGCACTCGTCCCCACGCCAACGACGAGCGCCAACCAGCTCGTCGAACCGACGGGTGCAGGCGTGCGCGGGCCGCAAGCAGATCGTACAGCGGGCGTTGTCAGGTTTGAAGGACTCCTCGGAGCGCGCTGGGTCGTTCGGGAACGCGCGAGTACCCCGCCCACCTGCCCCGGCGTGCCCGCTCAACTGCTCGGGGTAGTCGAGAACCTTGAGGTGCGCCGCCGCGGTACGAATGCTCGGCGACTCCTTGCTCTCGAGTAGTCAAGGCGGCGAGCCGTTTGCTCCGCGACGGCGGTCCTGGAGCCGATGACCTCAAGCGCCGTCTCGTCCCGGACCGTCGCGGCGGCGACCAGCGTTCGAAGCAACAGGGCGCAGAGGTCGTTCAGGCGATCGGTTAGGGCGGTGCCGTGGGGGAATGGGAGAATGGAATCGTGACCGACCACCGAGTTCTCGCCGTGCGCCAATGTCAGCGAGTCATCGAGACCGAGCGAGGTGGGGGACAATGCCCACGGGAGAGCAGCTGGGTCGGCTCTCTGCATGCGGGACGCCAGACCTACCTCGTTGAGACCTGTGAGCAGCACATGTCAGGGCTGATCGACGCCGCACCGCTCGAGGATGAGAGCAACGATGCCACGTCGTAAGAGCCTCACCGGCCAGCTGCACCGCCTCACCAGGGCATCGAACAACGTCCATGCCGCCTTAACGTGGTTCGGGCATCGCAGCGCACCTTCCGCGAGGTGGACTTCGTGGATACGACCGATGGCCATGTTCGCATTCGCTCACCGCTCACGCACGAGCTGACCGAGATGATGCCCCGACGGGCACAGGCGCTCGCCCGGATCGCCAAGCACGTCGCCCACACCTTCGGCCGACTGATGGAGGTGATCGACTGTGGCCACTCAGTGTGGTCGGATGGCGTGGCGTCCCTGCCTGCGTACCCGTAGTAACGCGTGCTACCACCGGCGTTCCCTTTGTGGCGGATCATCATGGGCTACCCCACCAGAGAGAGATTGCCGATTACTTGCTTCGTCACGTTCCCGGCTTCGAGTCGAGGGCATGCGTCAGTTTGTCCAGTTACGGAGCGGCGTGTTCAGTTGGATAAACGCGTTTTGGGCCGTGGACGAGGAAGACGGCAATGCCCGTGGTGACTAGGACAACTGTCGCGACGAGCCATGGCCATGGGTCGAGAGCCTGGATGCAGCTTTGGGCGCCATGACTTGAGGTGCACACGTTGCCTGGTCCGCTTCGGTTGAGGTAGGCGACGTACAGCGGTGGTAGTCCTAGCCCGGTGACGAGTCCGGGAAGACCACTCGACGACGGCGCCCGCAGGGCCACAAGCACGGTGGCTCCGACGGCCGCCGGTAGAACGAGTAGGCCGATCGACGCCATCCCGATCAATGCCAGCGCCCAGATCGCTCCGACCAACGTCCATGCCGCGAACCAGCCCCAGGATCGATCGTGTACCGCCAGTTCCGGTGCCATCATCGGAATCCCGTGCTGGTTGGCGCGGCAGCGGAGAACGCGGTTAGGAACGTGGAGAGTTGTGCTGTGGTGGCCAGGAGCGACTCAGCTGCTGTGCATTCGTCACCGAGGTGAGTGAGCATCTCGACGCCTAGGTACAAGGCGACGATGGCAAAGGCAGCGTCTCGGATCGGAACAAGTTGTCCCATCGGGGTCGAGTCCACGAATCGCCGCAGGGTGGTTTCGGTGAAGTCGATCCATGGTTCAATGCGAGCCGCGACTTCCTCGCCGAGACCTGGGGTCGATGATGCCCCGGCGATCATCTCGCTCAGCACCGTGATGTGGCCGGCGTCGAGATCTTCGCGGTAGATGTCGGCGGCGACGCCAGCCAGGGCGCTCAGGTTTCCCGCTGTGGCGACGGCGCCGCGGTAGCGATCCATTCGTCGGGCGCTGGTCTCGTCCAGCGCGGCGAGCAACAGGTTCGCAACTGAACCGAAGTGATAAAAGACGAGCGCCTGATTGCAGCCGGCCCGACGGGCGATCACCCGAGCGCTGGCGCCCCCGAACCCGTCGTGGCAAAGCGTCTCGATGGCGGCATCCACCAATCGGCGGTAGGTGTCACCCTTCGCTGGTCTCTTGCCGACTCGGCTTGACCCGCCACCCTTGGCCATCAACTTCTCCTGAGCGAACGATTTGAGCAGATGCTCAACAACATAGCGAGGCCAGTCGGCAACCTCAAGGGTTTCAAGCGGCCCGACCTCCTCGCCTCGCTGGTGGCGGCCTTCGAGTCGGCAGGGTCCGACTACTCGGCGTGGTTCGGTTACGGCCACACCGGTGGCGACGTCGCCGCCAGGCGACTCGAGGAGCCGACCTACGAGCAGGAGGTTGCCCGGCAGATCGCTGGTACTGAGCCCATCGAGCTTCGGCGTTCAGACGAGTACGGCGCTCTCATCATTCATGCCGAGCAGACCGGCGCACTTCTTCGCATCAATGGCAACGTGCCCAATGACGACCTCATAACCAACCTGCCTGATGGAGTGTGCGTCGAGGTCCCATGTCTGGTTGACAGGGGGGAGTTCACCCTTGCGTGGTGGGGGCCCTCCCCCCACAGTTGGCCTCCTTGAACCGGAGCAACATCGCCGTGCAGGAGCTCGTCGTCAAGGGACACCTCGAGCGAGACAGGGAGGCCATCTACCAGGCAATGGCCCTCGACCCGTTGACCGCCGCAGTTTGTTCCCTGGACGAGATATGGCAGATGACCGACGACATGTTCGCGGCAAACGAACGTTGGCTCCCGCAATTCGCATAGGAGCGCCTCTGGGTCCTCCAACGACCCGGAGGACCCATGTCGTGCATCAAGGGATGTCGACAGCCGGCGCCTATCGAACCGTCGCATATACCGAGCGACAGCCGTTAGGGAGCTGGCCGAGAATCTCG
>PMVZ01000282.1 GCA_003166375.1 Acidimicrobiaceae bacterium
AGCGCGCAGCGTTCGGGACGCTGAGGCCGCGGGTTCAAATCCCGCCTTCCCGACCAAGTAAGTCCTCGGAGGCGACTTTGTTATCCACAGGGTCGCGAAGGTTGGCGGCAGACCACGCTCAAACCACATCCGTCGCGGTTTCCAACGCTGTGACGACGACGAGGCTGCCCGCGATGATGATTGCCCCTTGCCACCAGGGAACGACCACGACACCAACGACGCTGTAGTTCGAGGGAAGGTCCAGGCCAAACGGCCAAGAGCGATCCCGAGAGGCGTTCCGACGATCATGGCCAGAACGACCGCTGTCGTCGGGGTGTCGGAGCGGATGAGCACGCCACGGCATGCCCAGTTCGTGGAGGGCGAAATTCTCGACTAGGGAAGTGGTCAGGGTGATCCCTGATTGCCAGACGCCGACATTGTCGTGATGATTGGAGCATGAGGAGACTTCCGGCTGGCGATCTTTTGTGGAGCCGACGCCGTGAGCGGGAAAGGCGGGACCAGCCAAACGGCGCTCTTCGGCACGGCGCTAACGGAAGGGACATCGGATGAGCACCGCCACGCTCCCCGATACCTCCGACAATCAGGCCGCCGAAAGTCGTTGGGCCGTGGAGACCCATGGGCTGACCAAGCGGTTTGGGGAGAACGTCGCCATGAACGGCGTCGAGCTCCTCGTCCCTCGGGGATGCGCGTTCGGCTACCTCGGCCCCAACGGCGCCGGCAAGACCACGCTCATCCGGGTGCTGCTGGGACTAACGCACGCCGATGCGGGAACGATGTCTCTACTCGGATTCCCAGTCCCCAGGCATCGCGATCTGGCACTGGCGCGAGTCGGCGCCATCGTGGACGAGCCCCGGTTCCACGGCCATCTGAGCGGGAGGGAGAACCTCCAGATTCTCGCCGCTGCTCGGGAACCCGAGGCGCGGGATCGAATCGAATCGGCTCTCGAGCGGGTCGGCATGCTTTACCGCGCCGATGACAGGGTGTCGAAGTACTCGATGGGTATGCGCCAGCGTCTCGGGGTCGCCGCCTGCCTGATCGGGGACCCAGAGCTGCTGATCCTGGACGAGCCGATGAACGGACTCGACCCCGCCGGCATGGCCGAAATGCGCGACATGATCGTTTCCCTGGTGGCCGAGGGCCGGACGGTCGTGCTGTCGTCGCACCTCCTCGACGAGGTCGAGCGGACCTGTGATGCCGTGGCCATCGTGGACCGGGGCAAGGTCATCCGGCAAGGACCGATCTCCGAACTGCTGGCGGGGGCATCGCTGGCCCTTCAAGTCGAATGCTCCGAGCCCGATCGAGCCCGCTCCCTCCTCGAAGGCTCCACCATCGGAGCCCACATCGAAGTCGGCCCGCTGGGGCTCGGGATCACCTTGCCGGCAGGGACGGCGCGCGAAGTCATCGCCGAGATCAATCGCATTCTCGTGGAAGGCGGCATTGCTGTATATCGGCTCCAGGAGATCCAGGCATCGCTCGAATCGTGGTTCCTGCAGGTCACTAGTCGACTGGGGGCCCCGGAATGACGACTGTGCCTGCCCCAACGGCTACGACCCCAAGTCTGCCAGCCGCCCCAGCTGGTCCGTCCCATGACCATCGGGGATCCCCGATACCCACGGGCGCCATGATCGCGACCAGATTCATGGAGCTGCGCAAACGGCGCGGGCTGATGATCGCCCTGATTCTGGTGAACATCGGCCTCCCCACCGTCTTCCTTCTCGTGCGGCTACTCGCCCACGCATTCGCGCCGAAGTCCTACGGGCCGGCAGGCGGCTACGACGTCTACACGAGTCTTTGTACCGGCGTGCTCTACGTCTTCGGCTTCATCGTCGCCGCCACGCTGGGCTGCACGGCGGGATCGGTAGACCTCACCGAAGGGATGTTCCGGCACCTGGTCGTGACCGGCCGCTCGCGTTTGGCGCTGTACCTCTCCCGGATCCCGGCTGGTTTGGCGATCATCGTGCCCTTGGTGGCGGCCGGTTTCACCATCGTCTGCGCGGTGTGCGTCTTCGCGGCTCCGACGAGGCTCAATTACGAGGGTGTGAACGTGCCCGCCGGCCTTTCACGCGCCGGATTCGAGAGCTGGGCTGGGAACCATCCCGACATTGTCATCTGCGACTTCCCTTACAACGGACCTGGTCTGCCGAACGTTCCATGCGGTCCTAACGGCCCGGTCATCAACGTGCCGCCTGGGTCTCAAGGATCAGTGCAGATCACGCCCGCTCAGCTCAAAGCTGCGGCCGTGCTGATTGCCCGGCGGGATTATTCGGGTTACGCCACCCAATTTCTCTACCCGTCCGATTCCTTGATGATCAAGACCGGGCTGTGGATCGAACTCGAAGCGATTATCGGGCTCATTGTCGGCCTCGGACTGGCATCGCTGCTTGGGCAAAGAACGGTAGCGGTGATCTTGATGATCGTGCTCGAGATCGTCCTGACGCCTATCTTCTCCCGGGCCCATATCCCTCACCTGTTGAACCTGCAGCGCTCGGTGGTCGGCGTCGCAATGGCCCACCTGGCGCCGGGTGGCCTTCCGGTGTTCGGTGGCGGCGGAGGAGGGCCGGGCGGGGGTCAGGGAAACCCATTGCTGGTGCCGGAGTCGACCACCGTGGCCGTCTGTGTCATCGTTGCCTGGCTGGTGGCCTGGACAGTCCTCGGCGCATGGCGGATGATGACACGGGACGCTTGAGTCGCACTGAGCACGGGCAGACTTGCCTGTCGCCGGCCGCTTCGCGGATCCGTCGTCGCGATGGTTACCTTGCCCGGAAGGGCACTTCGGGGGCATGCCCCACNNCGCAAGCCCACCAGCAGCTCGCACGTGCACGTGGCGTCGGTTTGCACAGGTGCTCTCCCAGATGAGTGGCTTGGGAACCTTTCGATTCCGAGAGCCCCTGCTACTCCGGACGGAGCGAAAGCGCCAGGCGTGGCACGACGAACGACACGAGAAAGATCGGCAAGAACCTCTTTCCGGTGCATCGGAACGCGACGACCTGGCCCTCGGCCGCGTCGAAGGTCAGAGTGCGGCTCAAGTTTCGGCCGTTGCGGACTTGCAGGGTGTGATGTCCAGCTTCGATTGGTATCTCGACCGTGTCGTTCATTTCGACAGACCCGACACGCTCACCGTCGACCACGACATCGAACGTGCCACGACGGACCTCCACTCCGATCGCTTTGTGCGTCAGCTTGAGAGTTGCCGACATCTTCAGTCTCCTTTCTGTGTCAGCCGATCGGCCGGT
>PMVZ01000339.1 GCA_003166375.1 Acidimicrobiaceae bacterium
CATCGGTCTCGACAACCCTACGGTCGACGAGCACGGGCCAGATGGACGGAAGGCCGATGGGCGTGATCCCGCCATATTCCATGTCGGTCAGCTCCGTTGCGCGGGCCATCGGGAGGAACGACGCCTTGCGTACGTCGAGGAGCCGTTTGACGACCCTGTTGATGTCGGCGCGCGTGGTGGCGAGCACGACGCAGGCCGCCAACCGCTCGATCCCTTCGCGCTTGCCGCCGACGACGACGCAGTTGGCGAGCGAGTCGGGCTCAACCCCGAACTCCTGCTGCGTCGCTGCCGTGTCGGAGAGGGCCGGATCGATCTCGACCACCCCGACGTCGTCGAGCAGGCCTGCCGCAGCCAGTGCCCTCAGGGTCGGCCCGCCCAACAGATCGGGTCGGCCCGATGCCGGGACGCTCGAGAGGCTGCCGAGCTTGAACGTTCCCATCTCGTTCATCCTGCCACCCGGTTCGGCCTCCGCCGTCGCCCCACCAGGCTGAGGCGGGAGTTGGCAGTTACCTCGCGGTGACCGGCCCTGCCTGAGCTGCCACCGCTGCCGCCGCTGCCGCGACCGCCTCGGGGTCACCGAGGTAGCGGCCCTCGACGAAGTTGAGCTGGTGGTCCAGCGTGATGATCCGGGGCCACCCGGTCGGGATGTCCAGGTCGACGATGTCGTCGTCGGAGATGTGCTCGAGGAACTTCGTCAGGGCCCGGATGCTGTTGCCGTGCGCCACGACGAACGGCGTGATCCCCGCCAGCAGCTCCGGCCCGAGGACGTCCTCCCAGTAGGGCACCACCCGGACCACGACGTCGGCCAGGCACTCGGCCGCAGGCAGCGCGATCAGGGGGACGTCGCGGTAGCGGGGATCGTGCACGGGGTGGCGCGGGTCGGTGAACTCAAGTGACGGCGGCGGCGTCGCGTAGCTCCGGCGCCAGAGCTTCACCTGTTCGGGCCCGAATTTCTCCGCCGCTTCCTTCTTGTTGCCACCCTGCAGGGCCCCGTAGTGGCGCTCGTTCAAACGCCAGTTCCGCCTTACCGGGAGAAACGAGAGGCCCATCTCGTCGAGGGCGATGTTCGCCGTGCGGACCGCGCGGGTCAGCACCGAGGTGTGAACGGTGTCGATGAGCAGCTCGGTCTCCTCGGCCAGCAGCTGCCCGGCCGAGCGGGCCTCGGCCTCGCCCTTCTCGCTCAGGTCGACGTCCGTCCAGCCTGTGAAGCGGTTCTCGGCGTTCCACGTACTCTCACCATGGCGCAAAACGATCATCGTGGGCATGGCCCGAGGCTATCCTCCACCTCTTTCGAGACACGAATCCGTGCCGCTGCACACCATCCAGGCCGCCGCCGACCACCCTGACCAGCGATCTTCTCCATCGCCCCGACGCCGGGCCCACGTGGTGGCTATCTTGACAATCGCGCACTCAAGTTTGCTATACTTCGCCCTGTACGAAGGACGTGCGGGTGCCGACGTGTGTCGCATCCTTAGAAGTGGAGGCTTTCAGAAATGTCCAAGGCCGTCGGAATCGACCTCGGCACGACTAACTCGGTGGTCGCATTCCTCGAGGCGGGCGAGCCCACCGTCATACCGAACGCAGAAGGCGGGCGGACCACGCCGTCGATCGTGGGATTTGCCAAGTCCGGTGAGGTGCTCGTCGGCGAGGTTGCAAAGCGACAGGCGATCACGAACCCGGATCGGACCGTCCGCTCGGTGAAGCGACAGATGGGCACAAGCTGGTCGATCGACATCGACGGCAAGCCCTACAAGGCCCAGGAGATCTCCGCGAGGATCCTGCAGAAGCTGAGGCGCGATGCCGAGGCCTTCCTCGGAGACACCGTCAACCAGGCTGTCATCACGGTTCCCGCCTACTTCGACGACGCCCAGCGCACCGCCACGAAGGAAGCCGGCCAGATCGCCGGGCTCGAGGTCCTCCGCATCATCAACGAGCCGACGGCAGCCGCACTCGCCTACGGCCTCGACAAGGAACGCTCCGACCAGACCGTGCTGGTGTTCGACCTCGGTGGTGGCACCTTCGACGTGTCGGTCCTCGAGATCGGCGAGGGCGTCTTCGAGGTGAAGTCGACCTCCGGCAACACCCATCTCGGCGGGGACGACTGGGACCAGCGCGTAATGGACTGGCTCGTCAAGACGTTCAAGGACACCGAGGGCGTCGACCTCTCCAACGACAAGATGGCCCTGCAGCGCCTCAAGGAGGCGGCCGAGAAGGCCAAGATCGAGCTTTCGGCCGTTCAGGAGACGACGATCAACCTTCCCTTCATCACCGCCACCAACGAGGGCCCGAAGCACCTCGACGTGAAGCTCTCCCGGGCGAAGTTCCAGGAGCTCACGGCCGACCTCGCGGATGCGTGCAAGGGGCCCTTCCAGCAGGCCATCCAGGATTCGGGCCTCGCCGCCAGCGACATCGACCACGTCGTGCTGGTCGGAGGATCCACCCGTATGCCGGCCATCTACGACCTCGTGGTACAGCTCGCCGGCAAGGAGCCCCACAANNCACAAGGGCGTCAACCCCGACGAAGTGGTCGCCGTCGGTGCCGCCATCCAGGCCGGCGTCTTGAAGGGCGAGGTGAAGGACATCCTGCTGCTGGACGTCACTCCCCTCAGCCTCGGCATCGAGACCAAGGGTGGGATTACACACCGGCTCATCGAGCGCAACACGACCATCCCCACCAAGCGCTCCGAGATGTTCACCACTGCCGACGACAACCAGCCGTCGGTCGAGATCCACGTCCTGCAGGGCGAGCGCGACATGGCCATGTACAACAAGACCCTGGGCAAGTTCCAGCTCGTCGACCTGCCGCCGGCCCCGCGTGGCGTGCCTCAGATCGAGGTCGCGTTCGACATCGACGCGAACGGGATCGTCCACGTCTCCGCCAAGGACCTCGCCACGGGGAAGGAGCAGTCGATCACCATCACGGGCCAGACATCGCTCCCCAAGGACGACATCCAGCGGATGGTGCGCGACGCCGAACAGCACGCGGCTGAGGACCGTCAGCGCAAGGAAGAGGCCGAGACGCGCAACAACGCGGACGCGCTCGTCTACCAGACCGACAAGCTGCTCAAGGACCAGGGCGAAAAGGTCCCCGCAGAAGACCGCGAGCGGGTCGAGAGCGCTCTCAAGAGCCTGCGCGAGGCGAGCGCCGGGACCGATTACGAGCGGATCCGCCGCGACACCGAGACCCTCCGCACAGCCTCGCAGGCCTTCGGCCAGCGCCTGTATGAGCAGGCATCCCAGCAGCAGGCCGCGAGCGGCTCCGGGAGCTCCGGTTCAGGCGGCTCTGGGAGCACGGGCGGCTCGAGCGGGCCTTCCGACGACGAGGTCGTCGACGCCGAGATCGTCGACGACTCGGGTACGGCGGCTTCGTGACCCGCGAAGCAGACGATCCGAGGTCGCCGCCGGACGGGGACGAGACCGGGCCGGAGGCGCCGGAGAACATCTCCGCGGCATCCCGCCGGGACCAGGACGCTCCCGCCGGTGACGACAACGATCTGGCTGAACAACTGGACCTGCCACTCGACGCGATCTTGGACTGGGGAACCGATCCCGCCAAGGCTGAGTCCGAGCTGGAATCCCAAGCGGCCGAGGCCCTCGTGGCCGCAGAGCGCGACGAGTACCTCGATGCGCTCCAGCGGCTGCAGGCCGACTTCGACAACTTCCGAAAACGCTCCATGCGCCAGCAGACCGACCTCTTGGAGCACGCCACCGAGGGACTGTGCGTGCGGCTGCTTCCCGTGCTGGACGCGCTGGACCTCGCGACCGCACATGTCCGCAGCCAGGCCGAACCGAGCGACTCGGACAAAGCCCTCGAGCAGATCGACTCGCTCCTTCGCGACATCCTCGCCCGCGAGGGCGTCGAACGGATCGACGCCGTGGGCGTGCCGTTCGACCCCACGATCCACGACGCCGTGGGCGTGCTCCCTTCCCAGCCGCCACCGGCTGCACCTGTCGAACACGCAACGAGCCGGGACGACACGGTCAAGCCGGTCAAGCCGGCCAAGGCGGCCAAGGCGGCCAAGGCGGCCGCCCATGACGACGGGCCGACTGTTGTCCAGGTCATGCGGGCCGGGTACCGGTTGAAGTCGAAGGTGCTGCGGCCGGCGATGGTCTTCGTCGGAGGCTGAGGAGCACTTCCATGGCACCCCAGCGGGATTGGTACACGACCGACTACTACAAGACACTCGGGGTCTCTGACAAGGCGACCGACAAGGAGCTTCGCCGCGCCTATCGCAAGCTCGCCAAGGAGTTCCACCCGGACTCGCACCCGGGCTCCGAGGAGCGCTTCAAGGCGGTCTCGGCGGCTTACGACGTCCTCGGCGACCCCGAGAAGCGCAAGGAGTACGACGAGGTCCGCCGCCTCGGCCCCTTGAGCAACCTCGGTGGCTTCGGCGGGTCCGGCGGCGGTGGTGGTGGTGGTG
>PMVZ01000393.1 GCA_003166375.1 Acidimicrobiaceae bacterium
CGTCTGCACACCTTGGTACCTGGTCACGCCTCGGGCGACCAGCGTCGCCGTGCCAGCTGTCGTTGCGCGTGCGGCGGACCGTGTGACGGGGTTGCGGGAGTTGCGGGTGTTCGACATGTTGATCCCCAAGTTGAGACGGATGGTGGGCAAGCTCGGAGTGGGGATCAAATACGCACCGGACAAGGCTATCGCAGCCGTTGTGACCGGTGACCACGTGGTGTGTCAGTTTGTCTTGACAAGAGTCGGCTGTCAGGTTATACTGACAGCATGGACCTCAACGAAACGCCGGGCACAAGGAGAGCGGAGAGTCCGGACATCAGCCCGTCAGACGACCCGGCCGCCGGCTTACGCGCCGTGTTGGCGCTGCGCCGCTTGGCTGAGCGAGTCGAGGCGGAACAGGTGGCCCGAGCTAGAGCCCAAGGCTGGTCGTGGCAGCAGATCGCCGAAGGACTGGGGATGACCCGCCAGTCCGTCCACGCCAAGTACGGAGGAGGACTGTGATGATCAAGCGACTTGTGGGACAGCGCATGGCTAAGGCAAGGGACCAGCGCTACGGCGCGCAGTACAACTTCGGCGCCACGTACTACGACGCTCGCGACGAAGCGATCCGGCGCGGGGATCGCACGATCGGCACCGAGCACCTTCTCCTGGCGCTGCTCTTCGACCCAGCCTCTCCGGCGGCGAAGGCAATTGGTCATGACCTCGACGCAGCTCGCCGTGCGCTCGATGTCCTCGACAGCGAGGCTCTTTCGGCAATAGGGATCGAGCCCGCCATCAGCGCCGGTCCCGTCGCTGTTCGCACGCGAGGCAGGTTGCGGCTCACTCCNNCCCGATCCCGCGGCCGAGCTCCTCGCAGCTTTGGGCGTCGAAGCCTCGGTGGTGCGAGAGCGTTTTGCCAAGCTCGACAAGGATTCTGAGCCGTGAGCGTCAGCATCGGTCTGTGACGCTCAGCCGGGCATGCGCCGCCAGAGCGAGCGGGGGACGAGCCTTAAGATCCCGAACACGTACCGCAGCACGGGAGGGGCCCAGACGACCTCTGCGCCCTTCTCGAGGCCACGCACGACTGCGTCGGCGACGTCGGACGCGTCGATGGCAAGTGGCGTCGCCTTGCGCCCCGCGGTCATCTTCGTTCTCACGAAACCAGGCCGTACCACCATCACGCTCACCCCACTTCCGGCGAGTGCGTCGCCGAGCCCGAGCGCAAAGCCGTCGAGGCCCGCCTTGNNTCCGGCGACGGAGGAGAGCACGATGATCCGGCCGTGGCCCTGGGAACGCAGCACGCGGGCAAACGCTGTCATTGCGGCCGCCGGGCCCGTGAAGTTCGTCGAGGTGAGCGAAGCGACCCTGGAAGCGTCGAGAGTCGCGAGATCTGCCATGTCGAGCTCACCGGCGGCGATCAGCACGAGGTCGATGCCACCGAGCCGTTGGGCCGTCGAGTCGGCGAAGTCCTCGAGGGCGCTTGTCTCGGTCACGTCGAGCTCCTCGGTCTCGACTTTCGGGACCGAGAGACCACGGAGCTCCTCGGCCGCGACCTGAAGGCTGTTGCCGGTCCTGCCCGCGAGGAGAACAGAGCTCAGCCGCCGGCCGGCGAGGGCACGCAGGATCGCCCGGGACAGATCGGAGCCACCGCCGAGCACGACAACCGTCTGTGGCATGCCGGTTACGTCGTTCATGCTCTGCCGCCTCCAAGGACCCGGGACTCCTGGCGTCTGGGCCCGTTGCTCAGTTGAACTGGAACGACCTCTTCGAAAGGTTGAGCCAGAAGCCCTCGATGGCCGTGTCGATCGTCGAGGGCGAGTCGATCACAGCTCCGAGGGCGACGAAGAGCGGCACCAGGTGCTCGACCGTCGGGTGCGCGAGCTCGAGAGCCGGNNGCCGACCAGGCCGGCGGGTCGTCGTCAGGCCGGCGCGGGTCGATGAACGGGAGTCCGTGCGTGAGAAAACCGCTCCCGATGATGAGGAC
The DNA here is from genome assembly GCA_003166375.1 of Acidimicrobiaceae bacterium. Lineage (GTDB taxonomy): Bacteria > Actinomycetota > Acidimicrobiia > Acidimicrobiales > Bog-793 > Fen-455. The sequence continues at coordinate 1,964 of PMVZ01000393.1, forward strand.
GTCCTCGTCTCGAAGCGGGGCGAGCTGCCGTCCGGTCTCGAGCAGAGCCTCCGCACCGAGATTCGGCATCGAGATCTGAAGGACCGGGACGTCCGCCCCGGGCCACATGCACATGAGCGGGATGAAGGCCCCGTGGTCGAGCCCTCGTCCGGGCGCCTCGGCAACCGGCTGGTGGGCTGCGAGCAGCTCCCGGACGCGGCCGGCCAGCGCCGGTGCACCGGGCGACGGGTAGACGAGCTTGTAGAAGCGCTCGGGAAAGCCCCAGAAGTCGTACACGAGAGGCACGGTGGTCGTCGCGGCGATGCTGAGCGGGGCCCGTTCCCAATGGGCCGAGATCATGAGGATCGCCGCCGGTCGCCTCAACGACCCGGCCCAGGACGCGAGCTGGCCGGGCCAGACGGGATCGTCCAGAAGTGGCGGTGCTCCGTGACCGAGGTAGAGCGACGGCATCCGGGCCGCCTCCCGTGTCGAGACCGAATCGCTCATCGTGAGTGTCATTCTGCCCGACAGCGGCCGATGACCAGGTCGCCGAGCTCCCCTCCGGCGATGTGGCGGCGGGGCCGGACTGCCAAAGACACGCTCCGATCGCGCTCGATAGGCTTCCTGCATGGGCTTTCGTGGATGGACGGCCGAGGCGATCGAGTTCTACGAGGGCTTGGAGGCTGACAACTCCAAGACGTACTGGAACGCGAACAAGTCGGTCTACGAGAACTTGGTCCTGGGGCCGATGACCGAGCTGCTCGCCGAGCTCGGGCCCGAATTCGGGGAGACCAAGCTGTTCCGCCCCTACAGGGACGTACGGTTCAGCGCCGACAAGGCACCTTACAAGACAGCCATCGGGGCGACCCTCGGGTGGGGGGGCTACGTCCAGCTGTCGGCGGAAGGCCTCGCGGCGGGAAGCGGCATGTGGAGGATGGCTCCAGATCAGCTGGAGCGGTACCGCAAGGCTGTATCCGCCGAGACCACCGGCAAGTCGCTTGTCGACCTGTTGACGGCGCTTCGGGCTGCCGGGTTCCAAGCCGAGGGCCGCGACTCGTTGAAGACGGCGCCCAAGGGCTATCCGAAGGACCACCCGCGAATCGAGCTGTTGCGCTACAAGGGCGTCACCAGCTGGAAGCAGTGGCCGCCAGGCGCTTGGCTGGGCAAGCCCGGTGCCAAGGATCGCATTGTCGGTTTCTTGCGGACGTCACAGCCCCTCAATGAATGGCTCGCGGCCAACGTAGGGCCGTCGGAGCTCGAGCATTGGGGGCGTCACTGACCTAACCGGCCGGCCGGCGGACGTCGTCCCGATCGGCCGTAAGACGCTCCAAGTGGCAGACGAGCCAGCCAAGCGGAGCGGAGCTCCGGACCGGCCCCGGGGGCGATTCTGCTCGGGCGTGCCCAGCTTCGGTTCATGCGCGCGCCTGACAAGCAGCTCCTAGCCGAGCACTCGTAGACTTCGTGTTCTCGGAATGTCCGGGATTCGAACGGAAGCCAAGTTGGGAAATGGGAGGAGAGCCATGACAATTGCCGTTGGCGACCGCATACCCGATGTTGAGGTACGGGTGATGGGTGGCGATGGGCCGGAGCCGGTCCAGACCGGTGACGTCCTCGGACGGGGCAAGGTCGTGCTGTTCGCCCTCCCCGGNNCGAGCTGCGGGCCAAAGGGGTCGACACCATTGCCTGCTTGTCGGTCAACGACGCGTTCGTGATGGATGCCTGGGGGAGCGACCAGGAAGTCGGCGACGAGATCGTCATGCTCGCCGACGGCAACGGCACCTTCACCCGAGCCGTGGGTCTCGAGTTCGACGCCAGCGGGTCCGGTCTCGGAGAGCGGTCCCGGAGGTACGCGGCTGTCATCGACGACGGGGTCGTCACAGCGCTCATGGTCGAGTCGGCCGGGGGCCTGAACGTCAGTTCGGCTGAATCGGTGCTGGCCAGCTTGTAGCCGCTGGCACGCCACCGGGATCCTGCCGAGCCAAAGGTCGCCGTTAGGCTCGGTCGCAGCCAACCAAGAGTGTGAGATCGGGTGATACATGGGACCACGGTCCTTTGCCGGGACGAGCCGCCTACTGGCGGCCGGGACTCTTGCGGCCGCGATCGCGCTGATCCTGGCGGCTTGCTCGGGTGCCTCAGCGTCCGCATCGTCGACCGGTGTCGGTGCTTCTCGGACGATGCGCCAAGCCCTGGCGAAAGGGGCTCAGGCCCATCACGCTCCGGCGCACCGGGTTGCTGCCGTCACACTTGGCGACCTTTGGACCTATGACTATGGGAACACGCGCTCGGGGCACGACACGATCGACCCTCCGATAAAGAACCTGTCGGGTCGTGCGGCCTGGGACGATGACTCCCTCGACGGCGGTGTCTATGGGGAGCCGCTCGTTTACGTGGCAACGGTGTATGTCGCCACCGAGAACGACACGGTCTATGCGATAGCAGCCGGCACCGGCAAGGTGTACTGGCACTTGCACGTCGGGACCTCGGTGCCCAAGTCTGTGATCGATTCGGCTCCGACGGTAGGTTGCGGGGACATCGACCCGCTCGGGATCACCGGGACGCCCGTCATCGACGCCGCCACCGACGAGATCTTCGTCGCCGAAGAGACCGAGCTGGCCGGCCAGAAGGGCTGGCAGGGGATTCGGCACTGGCTCGTGGCGATCAGCCTGACGAGCCACCAAGTGCTCTGGCACCGGGACATCGACCCGCCGTATGGCAACGACCCGAGCCACTACTTCATCCCGGCCGAGCAGCAGCGCCCCGCGATCACACTCGCCAACGGGCGGCTCTATGTCGCCTTCGGAGGCCTCGACGGTGACTGCGGCCAGTACCACGGCTACGTCGTCGACCTCCCGGTCTCCGGGACCGGGCCGCTCGGGAGCTATCAGGTCCCGACCCGGCGCGAGGGCGCGATCTGGGAGACGAACGGGGCTGTCGTGTCGCCTGAAGGTGACCTGTACGTCGCCACGGGAAACGGGAGCTCCAACAATGCTGCGGACTTCGACGAGGGGAACTCGGTTGTCGAGCTGTCCCCGACGCTGAAGCGGCT
>PMVZ01000073.1 GCA_003166375.1 Acidimicrobiaceae bacterium
CTTCTTCTCGTCTACGAGGAGTAATTGATGGTCCAATGGCATCAGGCGCGGTGGTGGCAATCTATGAGTCGAGTCACTTCTTGAACGCGTCCTTGAGCTTCTCACCGGCCTGCTTGACGTTGCCCTTCANNGCGGTGTTCTTTGCCTTGTCGGTCGTTGTCATGTTTGCTCCTTGTCTTGGGATGTGAGAAGGGGGATGGCCCCTTTGGTGCCGGACTGCATACGGGTTCCCCCGTGTTCTCTGCAGCCGTGCTCAGGACGCGACATCAGCGATCCGCGGATGTGGTGGTGGCCTGTCGGGGGCGACTTGACGCCCCAGCGGGTGCAGCCTGGTACGCCGGCCTGCACCTGGGTTGAGGTGGCTGTCGCCGCGGGGTGGGCTGTCACTTCGCGCGTTCGCTGTTTCCGCGCGGATGGCCTCGCGCTAGTCGATATGTGTTTCTTGGAAAACGAGCAACCCGGAGTTGGCGAGAAAAGGCGAGGGCCCGCAACAGCAGGAAAGCAATAGAAGCGGGGAAGTAGATGTGAAGGACCCGACCGACGGTCCTCTGTCAGCAGGGTGAAGACGGAATGACGTTGATCGGGAGAGGGAAGATGGCAGCGTTCGACGCCGAGAATCGATCTTTGAGGCGACGGCACGGAACTGGACACAGGGTCCTTGCCTCCGAATTGCGGCTGATGACTCAGACCGCTTGCGACGCCCTCGCTGTCGAAGGTGATTCCCACGCTACACCTCACCAGCTGAGGGGACAGGGCGTTCGCGTTGACTTCCCGATGAAACGACCTGGCCTGGGAGAAAGGGACTGGCCGAGACGCCACCGGAACTGACCCAGACGCTCGCGTTGCTCCCGTTGTCGACAACGATGGGGGGCAGACGAGTTTGACGGCTCACCTGGGCAGTGATGGTTGGTCGTCAGGCGGGCCCGATCAGGTGATGACACTCACAAGGCCCTCGGATAGGGTGGCGACGTGTGACAACTCGAGGGGGACCCTGATCAGAAGGAGCCTTCCATGCGAACAGGATTGGCGTTGTTGCTCGTCGTGTGGCTTGTCATTGGCGCTCTGGCTGGTCTCCAGCGGCACTACTACAGCGGATCGGACGCGAGCTGTGCCAAGGCTGGGACCATCGCAGTCACGGTCCTCGCGGGTCCTCTCAACTACGCCGGGGTGAACCCAAAGATCGCGCATTGTTCAGTGCCGCAACCAAGCAAGTGATCGAACAGCCCCGGTAGCTTTGGCTGCCTGTGCCGCGGCGAGTTTCGGTCGGTCCGGCACCGGACGCACACATGGCACGGAGGAAGCCGTCACTGAGAGGACCGTCGTGGACTACAACACCCGAGAATCCGACCCTCCGCCAGCACCCGATCTGTCTGCTCGCGACGAGACGAACAATTGCCCTGCCCCCTTCTCCTCCTGCGCTCAGCCGCGGCGTACCACTCTCAGCAATTGCAGCCCTCAAGCGAGGTCGAACGGGCACCTCGATGACGGTGCACAAACCCCGCGACGCCTGTGCAGGCATCAGTGGTCCCCGTGGCGCCAGGCGAGCATCTTCGACTTGAGACCACGTCGGGACAGTGCTCACTGCAAGAGGATCGAGACTCGAAGCTCCTCTAGGGTGCGTGCCCTGTAACACAGCAAACTGCGGAGGTCTACGACTCTCGATCAGGCAGACAGAACAACCTAGGAATGAGGGCAATCAGGTCACGCCGGCGTGCGCCTGGTGGGCAGGGCACGAGCTATGCGTGCAGCCGCGATGCGGAACGACTCGGCTACCGCTAGTTGCCTTGCGAGCTGCCTGCTAACAGGACACGACGGCCACAGGTGCCGCTTCCTTTCCCCTTGATGCCGCCGCTCCCTCGCGTAACGGGCAGGTCCAAGCTCTCGGCCGACTGGGCTGGGTGATCGTTGTCCAGAGGGGTTCCCACGCCCAGATCAAGCACGCCTTTCAGACGACTGCTCCGTCCCTCGGCACCGTTGGTTCTGTTTCTGCGATGTCATATCGGAGTCCACTTCGGCCGGTGCCGCTCGTGGCAGGAGCCAGACGAGCCCGAGGCAGAGAACGATGACGATCACTACGACGAGAACGCTGACCGTCATCGCTTTCGCGCCGCCGCCGTCACGCAGGACACTGAAGAATACGGTCGTGACGATGGCCGACCCGATGGCTGTGGCCAGCTGCTGTACCGCACTCAAGGAACCGCTCGCGCTTCCGGCTTCCTCGTGGGTGACGTCGCCGAGGGCNNGTAAGCAAGAGACCCAGCACACCGAGCAACGTCGTCACCAGGCCGATGACTACGAGTCTTCGACCGAGCGACGTGAGCAGCGGTCGGCAGACGATTGAGGCAGCAATGATGCCGACCATCACTGGTGCCAAGCCGAGGGCCGCGCGCGACGGGCCGAGGTGAAGAACGAGTTGGAAGAACAAGGAGATCACGTAGGCCAGACCGCTCACGGCAGCAAAGAAGCCCAAGCCTAGGACCAGTCCCGCGGTGAACCCCTTGTTCTTGAGGAGCGACGGTGTGAGCAGCGGGTTAGCTGCCTGCCGCTGGCGCTCGGCGAAGCAGCCGAAAAGGAGAGCGCCGCCAACCAGGCTGACGATCGGAAGGGCCGTCCATCCGTCGGTCGAGCCCTGGATTAGCCCGAAGATGAGTGTGAGCATGGTCGCGCCGAGAAGTGCCGCACCGGCGGTGTCGATGGGCTCGTGGGAGACCGGCTTGTCGTGGGGTAGCAGCCTGATGGCTGCTCCCAACCCGATCAGGCCAAGAACAATGTTGATCAGGAAGACGGGACGCCAGTGCAAGCCCGCGATGTTGGCGGAAATGATGAAGCCGGCGGCAATCGGTCCGAGTACCGCGGAGACGCCCATGGCTGGTCCGAACGCGCTGACGGCTCGTGGCAGCTGCGCACGCGTGAAGGTCGCCATGAGGATACTGATTCCCTGGGGGATCATGAGGGCTCCAAAGCCACCCTGGACGAGCCGGCCCACGATGATCATGGCCGGGTCGACCGACAGCCCGCACAAGGCCGATGCAGCCGTAAACCCGGTGACGCCGATCAGGAAGATGCGTCGTTTGCCGTAACGGTCGCCGAGGCGGCCGCCGACGACGAGGAGCACCCCGATTGCCAGGGCATAGCCGGCGCCGAGCCATTTGATCAGCGACTCGCCGCCCCCGAGGTCACGGGCGATCGAGGGTGCGGCAATGTTCGTGATGGTCGAGTCCATGAGGTCGAGGATGTCGGCGATGAGCACGACGGCGAGGATTGCCCGCAGACGGGGGGTCAGACGTGTCGGATCAACTGGCCCGTCCGCCGTCGGCGCCTCAATCGGGTCCGCTGCGTCCATCGAGGCCGCGTGGGTCACGACCGTCCGAGTCCTTCATGNNCGCCCAACGCGGCGATCGTTGGATAGTTGCTGGTGGTGGCCTGATGGATCGCGTGCTCCAGCGCCTCTTCGTCCTCATCGGCATCCATGACCTGGCGACGGGTGCCATGCTCCAGCGCGATCGAGGTAGCGAAGAGGAGCAGGATGTCCACCCCCCACGCCGAGTGGGCATCGGGGATGCCGCCCTCCCGAAGCAGGGTCAGCAGGCCTTCCACCAACGCCAGGTAGTTCGGCCCCGCCGGTCTCGTGACCAGTGCCGACCGGGCCAGGCCGGGATGCTCGCTCAGGATGCCGTTGTAGGACCACAACATCCGAACGATGGTGTCGGCCCACTGTGCGGACCGATCAGGCACCAATCCCACCAACCCGAGAAGCTCGTCGAGCACGGCGGCATGTAGCTCGGCCGTATTGCGGACGTAGACGTACAGGGACGCTGGGCCGGTGTCGAGTTCGGTCGCTAGTCGCCGCATGGTGACGTGCTCCAAGCCCTCCGCCCGCATCACCCCAACGGCGGTCGCGACGATCCCTTCCCGGCTCAGGGCCGGCTTGGCCGGACGTTCGCGGCGGCTGCGGGAAGTCGTGGTCTGTATTCCGCATTCGTAACGAACATGTTCGTTACGAACAAGTTCGTGCCTGACAACTCACGGGACGCCATTTCGGCCGCGATCAGCCGCGTCCTCAAATGTGACACCTACCCAGGGTCACGCCCCACCGGTTAACAAGTTCCCGCCTTGGACACTCGGCGAACTCGGGGTTGCCGTGGAAAGTGAACGAGCGCTGAGACGGATCGTCCTGAGTCAGTCCGAAGCGATCCGCGCCGCCCTACTAGGCGAGGTCAGGTACCTACGCAGAAGCAAGGAGCTCGCAGCCGAGGTCGCCTCGCTGGAAGCCGACGCCGCTGACCGCGAAGAGATGTTGGCTGTCGCCGAGCTGATGGAGGCACTTCGTGCTCCGAGGTGACGTGTACAGATTCCGGCTGCCCAAAGGTGTTGGACACGATCAGCACGGCGACCGTTACGCGGTGGTCGTGCAAGGCGACGAGTTCCTGCCCAGGTCAGTGGTGATCGTGGCGCCGACCTCTCGCAGAGCGCGCTCAGCGTCGTTTCGACCCGAGGCAGCGATAGCGGGCAAGACGACGCGGGTCCTGATTGAGCAGATCGGCACCGTGGATGCTCGACGTCTAGGCGAGTTCGCAGGCCATCTAACCCTCGAGGAGATGTGGGGCATTGACGAGGCACTGACTGCGGTTCTTGGGCTGCGCTAGGCAATAACCGACTGAGCTACGGGCGGTTGCACGATGCTCTACCCGTTCGGTTCAGCGCGCTCGGAGGAACTCGAATCCCCAACCTTCTGATCCGTAGGTGTCGCTGCTCGTGTCAGATTGTCCCGCGCCGTCGCATTTCGTCTCGTCCAGATGGTCGTCCCGCGGTTCTTGCGCAACAGCGTGCAACTGCGTGCGACGCTCTGGGACGGGTTTGTTGGCTCGAATGTTGGCTCTTTCGCGCCGCCTCTGCCGGTGCCGGAGCCGACTACCACGGCTTGTCTTCCGTCGACTCTGGACGGCCGACGCTCCGATGGGAGAGCCGTGGTATGCACTTCTCCGCCGGACTTGACCCGGACCATCCGCGTTTTCGACCCCCAAATCTCCGCTGGATAGGTGAGAGCAAACCTCGAAACGTCAGCTTCTTACGCGAAGCAACTAGGGCTAATCAGGGACCGGCGGGTTCTCCGTGAACCACCAGGCTTGTTGCCCCTAACTCTACGAAGCTACTTTCGTCGAGCGCGGAGAGAATCCGACCTATGTTCGTGTTGAACAACCCAAGTAAGTCGGTATTGCTGACGTTGCCAGTCACGATTGCCAAGAGCCGACTCGGCTGCCCGCGAAGCAGGTGACTG
>PMVZ01000298.1 GCA_003166375.1 Acidimicrobiaceae bacterium
GGACCACCTCCTCACTGAAGACGCCGCTTCCCATGGTCGCAGGCTCAGTCCTTCCAATCCCTCCGACAAGCCCCGATGCCGCCAGAGCACAAGGTACCAAGCGGGTTCACGGACCGAGCTTGGTGCGGCCTTCCTGCTCCTCCTCGTCCCGGCACTCCTCGGGATGTTCCGGGGGGCGCTCCTCGTTGCCCGCGAGTTCGAGGCGGGCACATACCGCCTTGCATCGCGAATATCTCCGCCAAATTCCACATATTGGTGACCTATCAGCCGACCAGCCAACTGGCCCTTGCAGTGCTACGAGACGGCGATCTTCCTCGGCTTCGCCGCTGTTCTCGCCGGACTCTGCATCTGGTGGATCCGACGGACCGTTTCCTGAGCGTCCGGCTGCGCGAGCGGATCGGCGGCAAGGCGCGCCAGTAGCTATCGGGCGCGCTCGAACAACTAGACTTCGTACAGACAATTGGAGACTCCGAGGAGCTGAGGTGCCCGGGCAACCACGCACGCGTTGACGCAATAGGTCGCCTGCCGACCTGTCATCGCGTGCTGCTCCGACGTGCGGCACAGCGAACTTACGCCTTGGGCCTGCCCTGGCGCCTTTTGTGGCCTGCCACAAGCCTGAGGCATCGCCTTCAGCTGACTCAAAGGAGTTACCACTGTGCCCCCCTTTCTTCTTGCTTGCCTGGCGTATCTGACAGTTGCGTTGCCTGGTTCCACCCTCGGTCTGGTGTGGCCTTCGATGCGGCTCAGCTTCCACGAGCCGCTCGGAGCCCTCGGGGTCTTGCTGGCATTCGGGGTAACTGCCTCGGTGGTTTCCAGCGCTGCCACCGGGCGCATCCTGTCTCGAGTAGACGTTGGGCCGCTCCTAGCCCTTGGCACGCTGCTGACGGCTGTGGCACTGGCGGTGGAAGCCCTCGCGCCATCGCTGTGGGTGATCACTGGTGGATTTGTGCTCTTCGGGCTCGGCTTCGGAGCGACGGACTCCGCTCTCAATGCGTACGCCGCCCGCCATTTCGGAGCGCGGGAGATCAACTGGATGCACGCCAGTTACGGCCTCGGCGCCACCACCGGCCCGCTGCTTGTAACGGTGATCCTGAGCAATGGGCTCAGCTGGCGTTGGACGTACGGGACTATGGCCGTGGCCCTGGCGGCCCTCGCTTGTGTGTTCACGTTGGCCCACCGGCGCTGGGACACTCCCTCACGCCCTCTGGCGCCGCGCCCGACCGGCCCGGACGAGGGCTTACCCGAGCCCACTTCGGGAGTGGGGCGCCGAAAGCCGGTGGCAGCAGTCATGCTCAGCGCACTGACCTTCACCGCCGTCGAGACCGGTATCGAGTCGGGAGCAGGCATCTGGGGCTACGTGTTCCTGACAACTGGACGGGGCCTGTCTCACGAGGCCGCGGGAATAGCCGTCTCGGCGTACTGGGCGATGATGTTCGTCGGGCGGGCTGTCCTCGGCCCGGTTGCGGAACGTGTCGGCTCAGGCCGCGTCCTTGGGGGTGCAGTTGCAGGCGTCACCCTCGGCGCCGCGATCATGACGGTGCCAGGCCCGGGATTCGTGGCCGTAATAGGCATGATGACAGTCGGCCTGGCAGCCGCGCCGATCTTCCCTCTGTTCACCCTCACGACAGCGCAGAGGGTACGTGCCGGGGACGTTAGAGGGACCACGCGGACGGTGAGCCTCCAGGTCGCAGCTTCGGCTGTCGGCGCCGCCGCGCTGCCGGCCGGCATGGGGTTGGTCATCGAAGCCTTCAATGCGAGGGTGCTCGCACCGTCGTTGCTCGTCCTCGGCCTGGCAATGTGCGGAGTCCACGGGCTTCTGGCGCACTTGAGCAGAGCAGGCAGCAACCTGACATGAGAATGAGCAGGGGGCTCGAGAACAGCCGATCCCCGAGGCTCGCCCCTCCCGCGTGGCAAACAATTCCGTGACCCATTATCAGGAGGCTCGGTGCACGCCAGGCCTATCGGGGCGGACGGTGCACGCGACGCAACCGATCACCGAGAGCTGATATGTGCTTACGCAAGTCGGCGGGTTCGACGACCTCGAAGTCGAGACCGAGACCGATCAGATAGCCGGCCACCCAGTCGAAGTCGTCGAACCCGAGCTCCAACTTGGTGTGGTCGCCCTCTCCTGCCACCACACCGACGTAGGGGTCAACCAGGCGCGCCACGTCTTCGGGCGCGGCCTTCATCAAGACGACCGCCCGATGTGCGTACGGAGCTGTGGTGATGCCTTCGGCCACCATGCGGGCCGGGTCGGCAAGTGGGCGGGGAACGAATGTGTGCCCTGACACCTTTAGCGCCGAGACTCGGTCCACCCGGAAGGTTCGCCACTCGTTTCGCTCGAGGTCGTAAGCGACGAGATACCAGCGTCGAGCAGTCGCCACAAGTCGATGGGGCTCGACACGGCGCTCGCTGTAGCGGCCGTCCTGGGAGTTGTACGCGAAGGTCGCACGCTGATGGTTGTCACAGGCCTGGGCTAGCTGGATGAGGCAGTCGGCGGACACGACCTCGGTGGGTGACACGAGCGACACGGTCGCAGCCCGCAAGGCTGTCAGCTGCGCTCGGAGCCGGGGTGGGAGGAGACGGTCGAGCTTGGCCAGGGCTGCAAGCGCTCCGCGCTCGACGACTCGTCTCGTCTCCACAAGACCCGAGCATTCGCGAACGGCTCGGTTGGGCGCTCGTCGGTCTCGGTGCACGCCTTGCCCAGGACTCGCGGGTCGGAGGCGCCTATTGCTTGCACGGGTTCAGAGCAGCCCGCGAGCCCAGCCCTACTAACCACTCGTTCGGTCGGAGCGCCGTAGAAGGGGACAGGCATCAACCTCCAGGCGGTGAACGCCGAGCTCAAGGTGGTCGCGGACAGCGGTCGGCCTCGACCCCGTACTCGGGATCGTCTGATCGTGCGCGAAGGGCCAATCCCTGTCACGGCCGTCCGGCGTCCAGCACGGCCNNATGGAGGTTCGAGGTCGTCCGCTCCATTTCGGCGTGCAGCTTCAGGCTCAACGCACCAGCTGGCAGGACTACGCCGCGGCGCTGCGATCGGTCGAGGAGCTCGGCTTCGACTCTGCTTGGACTAGCGACCACCTGCTGCCTTTCTCGGGGCCCGATGACGGTGCCTGTTTCGATGCCTTGACAACCCTGGCGGCGATGGCGACCCTCACTTCACGCGTGCGTATCGGGGTCCTGGTGAACGGAGTCCTCTACCGCGACCCGGCCACACTGGCAAAGAGCGCCGCGCTGGTCGACCACATCAGCGGCGGGCGGCTGGAGTTCTCCCTCGGGGCAGCATGGGCCGAGCGGGAGTTCCGGACCTACGGATTGCCTTTCCCTTCTCTCGCGCAGCGTTACGAGCGTCTCGACGAGGCGCTCCAAATCGTCAGGTCGCTCTGGCGCGAGCAGCGGACGACCTTCGTGGGTCACCACTACAGCGTCGAGAACGCGCCGTGTGAGCCGAAGCCCTTGCAGCAGCCGCACCCACCGATCACGATCGGCGGGTCGGGCCTCGGTACCCTACGACTGGCCGCCAAGCACGCGACGATCTGGAACATGCAGGGCTCGCCGGACAAGTGCGCCGAGAGATCCGCTTTGCTCAGAAGATGCTGCGAGGAGGTGGGGAGGAATTTCGACGAGATAGAGCTGTCGGTGCACCCCCTGCTCGCCCTGGCGCGAACGCGCGAAGAGGCCGAGGCCCTCGCGACGCGGACCGCTGCGGGTCATGGCCAGGATCTCGAAGGACAACGAGGCAACTGGCTCCTCGGTACGCCGTCCGAGGTCGCCGACCAGCTCCGAGGTTACGCCGGCGTCGGTATCTCGCACTGGGTGATCGGCATCGGTCACCCCTTCGACATGACCCGGCTCCGCTTGCTGCGCGAGGAGGTGCTGCCGGCGCTCGGCTGAGGGTCTGGTGCGGGAGGAGGTGGACAGCTCGGAGATCTGTCGCCCACCTCGCCTTTGGGATCGGTGCCGCCAGATCGTGCCCGTAGCCATTGCACCGGGAGCTGGCCTACCTCCGCTGCGTCTCGCCAGCCTGGTGGGAATCGTCCTTGCGCTATAGGTTTGAAGCCTCTTCGGGCAAGGAGGCGACCATGGCGACCCAGATCCTCGAGACGACGCGGGCGACGCAGGTCGAGAAGGGCAAGCTACAGCGTCACTTCCGCCGTTTCGACGTTTTCTTCTATCTCATCTGCACCGTGGTCACGATCGACACGATCGGCGCGGTGGCCAGCAATGGCGCTCAGGGCTTCACCTGGCTGCTGTTCCTGGCGCTGTTCTTCTTCCTGCCCTACGCGCTGATCGTCGCCGAGCTCGGTTCGGCGTTTCCCGAGGAGGGCGGCCAGTATGTCTGGACCCGACTGGCGTTCGGCCGCCTCGTGTCGTGCGTCAACTCGGTGATCTACTGGGTGTCAAACCCGATCTGGGTTGGCGGCAGCCTGACGATCGTGGCGCTGGCCACTATCGGTGAGTTCTTCACGCCGCTGACGGGCGTCTCGAAGTACCTGTTCGCTCTGGCCTTCATCTGGTTCACGATCGGCACGGCGATCATCTCGCTGCGCTACGGCAAGTGGGTGCCGACGGTCGGCGCCTGGGCCCGAGGTGCGGTGCTCGGCTTCTTCACCATCTCGGTGATCGTCTACGCCGCCAGACACGGCGTGCACGGCTTCGGCTTTGGCGACTTCTCACCGACCTACGCCGTGTTCATCGCCGCCGTGCCGGTGCTGTTCTTCAACTTCGCCGGCCTCGAGGTACCCTCGGCGGCCGGCGAAGAGATGACCAACCCGCGGCGCGACGTACCCTTCGCCGTGCTGTGGTCGGGCGTGGCCACCGTGCTGGCCTACGGCGTCCCCATCCTCGGCATCCTCATCGTGCTGCCCCGAAGCCAGATCTTCGGTCTCACCGGGTTCATCGACGCGGCCAGGGCGGTGTTCACGGTCTACGGGGGCCACGTGGCAAGCGACGGCACCGTGACCCTCACCGGTGCCGGCAAGGTGCTCGGCGACGTGATCGCGGTCACGTTCATCTGGGCGATTGCCTCGGCCGGGGCGACCTGGATCATGGGCGCCGACCGCAGCGAAGCGATCGCCGCGGCCGACGGCGGCGGTCCGCGTCTGCTGGGCCACTTCTCGAGGCGCTTGGGCACTCCGATCGCCGTGAACCTGCTCTCGGGCCTGGTGGCCACGATACTCATGGTGCTGGCCTTCACCTTGACCGGCGGCAACGCCAACCGCTACTTCGAGGCGGTGCTCGGACTGACCATCTCGACGACCACTATCTCCTACATGTTCATCTTCCCGGCGTTCGTGCGCCTGCGCCACAAGTACCCAGGGGTCGAGCGGCCGTACAGGGTGCCGGGTGGCGCGGCCATGGCGTGGACCCTGTCGGCGCTGACCACTCTCTGGGCGCTGCTGGCCACTGTCGCCCTCATCTGGCCGGGGTTCGGCGTGAACTGGTTCGGCCAGCACGCCAATCCCAACGACGCCCTGGCCGCCCTGAGCTTCTCGCACGAGCGCCTGCAGTACGAGCTTTCGCAGATCGTCCCGCTAGTCGTGCTGGTCGCGATCGGCGTGATCTTCTACCTGCTCGGGAGAACGACGCGCGAGCAGATCGTGGCGATGCCGTTCGAATCGGGCGAGCCGCCGTTTGAGGACGGCATCGTGGGGGCTGCGCGGTGAAGCCGCTCGAGGACGGCGTGACGGGAGCGGCGCGGTGAGCTTCTTCGACCTGACGTTGCCGGTCGAGAACGGCATGACCTACTACCCCGGCGATCCCGAGCCGCGCATCGCCCGGGTCGAGGGCGAGCCACCCTGGATGGTCAGTGAACTGCACCTGGGCAGCCACACCGGCACGCACATGGACGCTGCTCGCCATTACATCCCGGGTGCGACCCCGATCGACGGTTACCCGGTCACGCGCTTCGTCGTGCCGGGTGTGGTCGTGGCCGCCCTGGGCCTGGCCGACGATCAGCCGATCACTTGGGAGATGGTCGAGCCGGGCCTCGCACGGCTACCCGTCGGCGGGGCCGCCGTGCTGTTCACGGGCTGGGACCGCCACTTCCGCGACGAGCACTGTCTGCGGCACCCCTACTTCACCGCCGAGACTGCGCGCGGCCTGGCCGATGCCGGCGCCGGCATCGTCGGCATCGACGCGATGAGTCACGACTCGTCAGTGCAGAACACGACTCACGTCCACGAGACGCTGCTCGGACGCGGCGTGCTGCTGGTCGAGAACCTGACCGGTCTCGAGCAGCTCGAACCTGGCAGGCTCTATCGCTTCGCGTTTCTGCCGCTGCGCCTGACCGGCCTCGACGGCTCGCCGGTGCGTGCCATCGCCTGGGAGGAGTGACAACGACGCTTTGCAACATTCGGCACCTTTGGCTAGGAGGACCTGGCCAGGTGCGGCCAACTTCGGGGACCGATGTGGCGACGACGCGCGCGTGAAGGTCGCTCTAACGAGTGAGGTGCTGTGCCAGGAACGCCAGCGAGGGAGGCTCCTGCGCGAGGAAGAACGGGCTCGTGTGACAGCCCTCGGAGAACTCCACGACCGCTCCGGGGGGCAGGGCTCTCGCCCGTGTCTCCACTCCTGGGTGGAAAGGGTCCGAGTCTCCCGAGGCAACCCGAACAGGTATGCCGGCCAACGCGCCCGTGTGAGTGACGGCGTCGTCGGCGGCGAAGTCCGCAACGGAGGCGTAGGCACCGGCGTTGGCTCCCCGCGCCTGGGCGTAGCTGGTCCAGATCGCTGGGCTGATCGCGGCTACCGCGGCGATGAGGTGCGGGTACTTCTCGGCGAACAGGATGGCGCCGTAGCCACCCATCGAGATGCCCATGGTTCCGATCCGCTGCGGCGGCCGCCCCAAGCCGAGACGCTGGCAGAGCGGGATCAGCTCCTCGATGACCATCGCCATCGGATCGTCGCCGGGATGCGGGTTCCAGTAGCCGCCACCGCCGTCCACGGTCACCATCGCCATCGGGGCAAGAGGTTCGTGACCGATGTGGAGGGCCACCGCCTGGGCCGGCGTCATGCCGACCACGGCACTTGTGTGGTTCGCCCCGAATCCGTGGAGCATCACCACAAGCGGCAGCATGCTGCGCCGGCCATGTTCGGGCGGATAGGCGATCGTGTAACCAACTGTCCGGTTACGAGCGTGCGAGTAGAAGGAACTCGAGATCGATGGCCCCAACCAGGAGAAGCTCAACGGCGGGCTCGGCACTGAACACTTTCCCTCGAGCTGGTTGAGCTCCTGTTGGCCGGAGAGGACCCCGTGCGATACGAACTCTACGCCAGTAACACCGGCGGCTAGGACGGCCGCGATGCCGCCTAACCCATAGACGAGGAAACGTCGCCGGTCAATGCCTCGTCCAGATGCCCCGCCAGGTCCAGTGCCATCGAAACCGATCACGAGCCTCTCCGATCGCGTGGCGGCGCCTCGTCACTCAGTCGCGGGAACCGACAAGAATGTCCCTGATGTCGAAGGCGGCACCGGCGAAGGGGAGCAACGGCGGGCCGATCAACCTTTGCGATCGGTGGCGGACGAGGCGTTCTTGGATCGTAGCCCTGCGTGGCTGAGGCGCCGAGTCAGTGGGTCTTACGGATTGGGGGACACCCCCCGGCTATTTCGGCCCCTTGCGAGACGGGCCCAGGGCCGACCTGCGCTGGCAGGTCAACGACTTCATCGGCTCAGGCCAGGGCCGTGCTAGCAGTTGAACCGCAGGGAGTTCCTTAAGGCAGTGATCACGGTGCGTCGCCGGTCGAACGGACCTGCCGATTACGTGTTCACCTCACCCCACCGGGCAACTCGCGATGAAAGCGCAGAATACCGGTTCGGTCGCGGCGGGTCCCGTGCAGTTTCCTACAGTGAGGGCACCCCCTCGCTCAGCTGATCGTGGAGTCGACCACTTTCGGGTGCCCGAAGCTCTGAAAGAAGATGCCGGGGTAGGGTCTCGTCCAGAAGCCCGCGCTTGGGTTGTCGCCCAACGTCGAGCTCTCGATGGTCAGCGTGCCCGTGTTGTCGTCACTGACGAAGAAGATGGCACCGCCGCCCTCGCGGGCATGATTGTCGCGGATAACCGTGCCCTCGATCTCGAGCGAGTACGTATCGCCGTCGCAGTAGATGGCACCACCGCTGCCCCCGCCGGGGGTGCCCGGCACGGCCGGGTTCGCCCCGTAGCCGATGGCGTCGTTATTGGTCATGATGCTGTTGAGCACTACCCAAGAGACCCCGATGCTGCTGAGCGCGCCCCCGTTGGAGCACTGCCCGCCTCGGAAGGTGTCGCTGGTGATGTAAACCGGCTTGTTGCGCCACTGGGCCAGGGCGCGGACTGCGGCGCCGCCGAGGTCCGGGCCGACGTGGTAGCAGCGGTTGTCGATGAACCGGGAGTTGACCACCTTCAGCTGGCCGCCCAGGTCGAATATGGCACCTCCTCCCCCACCACCGAAGCTCGTGCCCTTGGACTGGCTGACCGTGGAAGTGCCGTCCTCGAAGGTCATGTTCTGTACGACGAGCTCAGGCCATTCCTGGTCGTANNTCCAGGACGATCCGGTGGCTGGTGTTCACGACCTTGGCCGTGGCAGTCATTGTTATAGTCACGGGGCCCGGACCGCAGTTGAAGGTAATGACGCCACCGCTGGCGACGGCACTGACGACCGCGGCGGACGTGCAACTGGCGGGCGTGCCGGTCCCGATGACATGGTCCGGGTGGCTGGTGCCGACCGCATCGCCGCCAGGCGGTACGCGCGCATGGCCGGCCGGGTTGCCGAAGTCCGGCACCGGGCGCGTCGATGCAGGCACCGAGACCGACGCGCTCACCGCAAGAGGAGCGACGCCGCTTGCTGCCAACGCAGCTCCCCCCGCCAGCACTGCTAAGAACCCGCCCAAACCGCCCTTGCACCGCACGGCGCCTCACGCTACCCCTGATGTTTGGTCGCGCCTGAGGGAGATGTTCTGGCGTCACCTCCCCGCCCTCCAGGAAGCGATCGCGGAACTCGAACAGGGCAACGGCGAAATCCTCGTCGCTATGTGAGCAACCAGATACTGCCTCTGAACTGTGGGCCACCCGGGGCTCGAACCCGGCACCTTGGGATTAAAGGCGACGCTGACCAGTGCGGTGGAGTCCCGCAGCGTCCATGATGGGCCTCCTGAACAGGTCGTTCAGCCCTCCAGCGGAACGCCTTTGGACGGTACCGGACGGGTCGGGAGGCCCAATGTTGGTGAATGTTGGGTGGATCGCGTCATACGGGCCCGCGGACGGATCGTTGAAACCGTCGACGCGGATCTGCGACTGGCAATGAGGTCCTGACGGGCTTCATCGTGGCAGCGATACCGCATGCCATGTCCGACCGTCTCTAGACTCCGCGAGTCTCAAACCTGAGCTCACCGGCCCGATGCCGAGCATCCAGACTGTTCCAGTGGCCTGCGACAGTGTGAGGAACGTCGCCGCCGATCTGAGCACGAGCTTCCAGGTGCGCCCCCCGTCGAGCGACACCTCGACACCACCGATCGGGTAGCCGAGCGCTATCACGAGCGCTCCGTTCGGCATCACATCGATCATGCCCGGATAGCCGAAGCCCGGACAGTCGCCCACGGGGCGCAGAAGGCCTTTCGGGCCGTTGTTACAACGCTGCGCCCAGCTCACACCGCCGTTGGTGGAGGTAACGACCTCCATCGGCCCGTAGCCGGCGCTTGGATCGCCGAGACACAGCGCCGCGAGTTCATTCCCGACTGAGCTGAGCAGCCCACCGATCCTGTCGGTCCTGCACGGCAGGGTGCTCGTGTGCCAGGTGCGCCCCGCGTCTGTGGTGCGGGCCACTTCCAGCGGCCCGGCGATCATGCTGGATTTCCGTGGGGGCATTGCCGTACCTATCAGCCAGGCGCTCGCCGGGTTGGCCACCACCAAGCTCTCGGGCGGCGTGGCGTCGACGAGATTCGCCTCGTCCAGTGACTTGAGCGGCATGTCTCTGGACCTTGTCCAGGTGGCGCCGTCGTTGTCCGAGACCAGCACGACGGCTGCCGACCACGGCCCGCAGCTATTGGCGAGCACGACCCAGACGGACTTGCCCGCGGCCGCCACCGAGCAGACGGTGTCGGCCGGTTCCGACGGTGCAAGACGGGCGGCCGGAACAACCCGGAAGCCTGGATGATGGACTCGGCCTTGGAACAGGTCATGGGGCAGGTCCTGGGACGTCGCAAGGAACCAGCTGCCGTCGGCAGTGATCGCCATCTCATCAGTCGAGCCACCAGCCCCGCATCCAGCGCGGCGGCTCAGCACTACCGGGGGTGCCCACCTGACGCCGCCGTTGGAAGTCGTATAGACGGAGAGCTCGCAGTTCGCGGCCTGCTGAACCCCGCTGCCTTCGACTACGGCACCGAGCTCGCGGTTGGCGAAGGCGAGCGTCACCCACCAGTGAGATGTGGTCGTGGCCGCAACAGGTCCCGTCACGGGCGCGGCGACCACTGAACCGATGATCACTGCGAGCGTTACGAGAGCGCGAGCCTTCACAACCGTGATTCTGTCAGCGCGACTGCCGGCTCGCGGCGCGGGTACTCGTTCTTACGGTTGACCGCCCGGGGCTCGAACCCTGCACCTTGGGATCAAAAGGTGACGCCAACCCGTACGGGATCGTCTCGCACCGCCCGTTAGCGTCCAGCGTTCGCCTCCCGAGCGGGCCGTTCAGCCTTCCGGCGGGACGGCGGCGGATGATGTCGGACGGGTTGGTCCAAGGTCGGGTGAATGTTGGGTGGACAAGCCAGGATGAGCGGGCACCCCGGGCCTCGTTGCCCACAGCGGAAGGCACGAATTCGCTTTGCATGGTTGAGCCACTACTTGTACGATTCGTACGTGACAGAGCTGGCCGTAAGTGAAGCACGTGATCATCTGGCGGAGGCCATCGAGGAGACCCGCCGATCAGGGGAGCCGATTTACGTCACTCGCCGTGGCCGTCGAGTCGCTGTAATTGTTGACCCCGACACGTACGAACGGGTCGTCGATGCCGCCGAGGATGCCGTTGACCGGCGAGAGCTTGAGGCCGCCCGCGATGAAGACGACTATGTCCCCTGGGATGAGGTCAAAGCCGATCTCGGCCTCGTGTGAGCCCATACCGCGTCGAGATTGCCCGCCGTGCCATCAAGGCGCTCGCCGCGTTGCCTCGAAAGGAGCAACAGCGAGTTCGTGCCGCCATCGACCTCCTCGCCGCTAACCCTCGTCCGCCAGGATGCGTGGCCATGGCCGGGGAGGCTGGCGTGTACCGGGTGCGGGTCGGAGATTACCGCATCGTGTACGAAGTGTTCGACGATCGACTTGTTGTCCATGTAGTCCGCGTGGGTCACCGTCGCGACGTCTACCGCCCTTAGATACTCGCGCTGCTCGGAGACGTCGGCTCCGGCACGAGAGTCAGGCTCCGTGCCATTCGATCCCCGTCAGGCACTTGAGCTCGGTACCGTCGCTCAGCAAGATTTGCCCATCTGCTACAACTCCATCGGCCGACCGCGTTCCCAACGTTTGTGCTCGACAAGGCGCCTGCGCCTCGCCTTGGGCTCGATCCTGTAGGGATAATCGTCGCAGGCACAGGGAGCTGGGCCTTTCCGTCAGCCACCGGACACGTGAACGCGCACGTGGCCTCGCTGTCGGACGCCGTCGATCGGAGCGGCACTGGGACTTCGGCAGTCTGAGCGCGGCGCGCTCAAACTGGGAGTTCTGCACGTCTCGTGAACCCTGACATGCGGCAGCCCCAAACGGTTCATCAAGGGCGAACTCAAACCCTGGGTCGCCGGGCGCTTCGGAGTGGATCCGGACGACGACGTCTTCTTCGGGGAGACCACGGCACTACCGACGGGTTGTTATGGCGTCTTGCGTTGGATTGGCCCCGCGATGTTGGTCTGGGCCGACAGCCGAGCGAGGACTACCTTGGCGGTGGGCCATGCCGCCATTTCGCGGGCGAGGCGGCCGGCGTGTTGCTGGTATGAAGGGTTCGACAGCACTTCCTCCACAGCGACCCGGACCCGGCGCGAGGCGTGTTCCTCGTCGAGGTGGGGCTGGTTTGTTGTCTCAGGTGCGGTCCTCGCCTCCACGGTGCGGCCGGCTCCTGTGTCCGCGATCCGCCTGGCGTTCTCGAACTGGTCGGCGAAGCTCGGCACCATGACCAGCGGCACACCGACTGCTAGAGCGCCGCAGACCGTCCCGGAGCCCCCGTGGCAGACCACGACGTCGGCTTCGGCCAGGCACATCGGCTTGGTCCACCCATGGCTCGACGTGGACGTTCGGAGGCAGGGAACCGAGCCGTGCCGGATCAAAAGCGCGACCGACAGTCAGCAGTACCCGGACGGCGAGCCCCTCAACCGCAGCCAGGGCCGTTCGATACACATCGGCGGCTATCGACATTTGTCCCAGCACGGTTCCGAAGCTCACATAGACAAGCGGGGTGTCGGCGCTGTCCCACCAGGCAGGAAGTGGCCGGAGTGACGCCCGTGCACTATGGCAATAGCGGATCGTCGTTGGAAACGGCGAGGGGTCCAGAGACTCCGGGAAGCAGGTCAGATACGGGCTGGCCCAAAGCTCGTCGACCACACCCCTGCGCTGCTCCTCCAAAGCGGGGCCCGCGGCAACGATCGACGCGGCTTCAGCCTCGGCGAGAGAGATCGCGACCTGCGCGGTCACGGTCTGACCAGGTGGGTGGGCGATAACCGAGGCGTACTCGCACGGCTCGCGCAAGATCAGCTGCGGGACCCAATCGCGGTAGGTCTGCTGCATCGAAGGCAGCATGGCCGTAGCGGCCAGTCGCCCGAACAGCTCCCGGTTACCCAGCACGAGCGCCTCAGCGCGAGACACAACGAGGAACTTCTCCCTAATGGGCGCGATGTCGGCCTCGGACGGCTCAGCACCGGGCTGGAACGCGAACCCGCTGGCGGTCACCAGCTCACCCATCGCGGGCGGCCCTATCACGAGCGTCTCGTCACCTCGACGCTGCGCTGCTTCAAGAAACGGAACAAGCGGGTTGAAGTGACCGGCACCGCCAAGGGAGCAAGCGGCCAGGACACGCACGGAACCCGAGGCTACAGAAGTGGCTGCCCGAAGCCCGACCTCGTCTGGCACTTCGCCGGCGTCGGTTACCGCTTCTTGATCGACGAGGTGCTGGCGCGAACGCACGCAAGGTCAAGACGGGACTCGCGCGTCGAAGGCTGGTTCGCACTTGACTGCGGGGAGGCGGCGCCATGATGACAAGAACCTCAAGCCCGTTGCTCCTCACCGTCGCCGAGGCGGCCGAATGCCCTCGGGATGGGTCGCTCGACGCTCTGCGCCGCCATCAAGTCGGGTTCTTGCCCCGCTGGTGGTTACCCGGATCGGAAAGCAACTCCGCATCCCCAAGGCCGCTCTGGACAAGCTCGCCGGGGACGCTCGACCCGAGGGTCAGTCCTTCGTGCGCGAGCTCTGCCCGACGCCTGGAAGTGACGAAACGAATGGAGATGGACGTCGCTCGCGACTTTCGCTCTATCGCGCAGGCTCGCGAACGCGTGGCTCATCACGTCGGGATAAGGCGGTGTCGCGCCACCGGGCTCGAAGGAGAATACGAAGCTCTCGTCTTCGAGCTCGGTCTCGCACATCTCGGCGAGCTCGCGTTGTGTCTCGCGAAGTCCGGCGAGAACTTCAGCGGTGCCGGAATCGATGCTGAGCCGGCGGATGCTCGCCCGGGTCCTCGGGCCCTTCACGATCGCGCCACCGCACACGGCCACGATGGACTCGTCGATCGTGACTGTTCGGTTCTCGAAGTCGACGTCGGACCAGCGCAGCGCACAGGCTTCGCCTCTTCTCACCCCAGTCGCCGTCACGACTCGGATGAACGCCGCCTCGCGAGGGTCCTTGTTCGCACAAGCGCGGAGCAGTGCCGCTGCTTCACCTGCGTCGGGAGCGCGCACGACGCGATCGGCGTCGATCGACCAGCTGGGAAACTCTGTCTCCCTGACAGGGTTTGCAATCACTCCGCCGCTCCAGCGTCCCGCGAGCCGGCAGGTCCTGTTCAGCACGACACGGACCTGTCGCACGGTCGACTCGGAGAGTCCTTCGGACTTGAGCTTGCGGAAGTAGCGCTCGAGGTCATAGGCGCTCAGCTCGGAGATCCTGCGGAGGCCGATCGAGCTCTCGACGTGGCACTTCCAGATGCTCTCGTGGCGGCGGGTCGTCGAAGGCGAGAGGTCCTGCCAGCCGTTCAGCTTCCAGGCGGCGAACGCAGCATCCAACATGGTCGCCGATCCCCAGAGTCTCCCGGCCTCGACCCTGTTCTCCTTGGCATGATCGACCTCGGCCACGAGACCAGCAAGGGCGCGTTGTGCCGCTCGCTTGTTGCCGGTGAGGCGCTCGTAGCGGTGCTTCACGCGCCCGGACGAGTCGCGACCGACATAGACGCGCAGCTCGTAGACGTCGGGCTCTCGCACGAGCCGCAGGCTTCCCGCCACTCACTTCCTCCGAA
>PMVZ01000275.1 GCA_003166375.1 Acidimicrobiaceae bacterium
ACCGGTAGCTTCACAGTGACCTTGTTGTATGCGGTGATCCTTCCGAAGATCACGAGTGGAAAGAACAAGGGTCAGTGCAACGAAAATGCGCAGTCGCTTGGCTCGGCACAAATCGTGACCGGATCGGGGACCGTTTCCTACTAGCCGCGCAAGACAACATCATGTGACAGCCCCGGTGCTTCGGTACCGGGGCTGTTTTGCGTCATCGCTCACGGTGGCCGGAAAGAGGCGGCTGGGCCTATCCGCGATGTGCCGGTCGGTGGCAGTCGCGAATACATAATGCGCGCACCGACAGTCGGCCAGTTCGGGATGCTCGCCGCGCCCGATCGACGGATCCGCGCGCGTGTGGACGCGCTTTCACCGCAGCCTCCCAGCGCGCCACGACCTGGCTCAGAGTGGCGAGTGCGCATTCGAGAACTGTGTCCGCCCGGTGGCGGCAGGACTGCTCCCGGTGGGAGCGCTGGCGGATCGCCTGTGCATGTGACAGGGCCAAACGAGCTGCTAACAGGGGGGCAACGCCCCTTCGAGGACAGCTAGCGCCTCCGGTAGGTTCGCCCTCCCGAACCCGAATCGGACGTGACCGGGCTCGTCATAGACCGATCCCGGGAGGAGTAGGACGCCAGCCTCGGCGAGGCGCTCGCAAAGCCGGTCGACGTCACCGAGCCCGTGCACGCGAGGGAACCCGATCGGGCTCGCGACCGGGCGCACCCACTCGAACGCCTCGGCATGACGACTGAAGAAACCATCCAGCAATCCCAGATTCCGCCTGACAATCGCGCTGTTGCGGGCAAGTAGCTCGCCCCGATGCCGCAGGGCGAGCGCCGACAGCTGCTCGCTCGGGGCGCTGGCGCAGATCGTCGTGTAGTGCTTCAGATCGATCACCGCTCGCCGCAACTTGTCGTCATGAGTGGCGATCCAGCCGGTGCGGAGGCCCGGCAGCCCGTAGCTCTTCGACACGCTGCCGAGCGAGACCGCACGCTCATCGCGGTCGCACGCGGCGGGCAGGCGATCGTTCGGGTCGTGTTCGAGCTCACGGTAGACCTCGTCGCAAAACAGCGTGACGCCCCGGTCCTGTGCGAGCTCGACCACGGCATCGTAGGTGGCCCGGTCCATCAAGGTTCCCGTCGGGTTGTGCGGCTGGTTGACGTACAGGACGCGCGTGCCCGGTTGCACCAGGCGACCGAGTGAGCCGAGGTCGTGTGTCCAGCGACCCTCGTAGGACCGGCGCCATTCGCGCACTTCGGCTCCGGTGCTCCGGGCGAGCTGCAGGGCGGACTCGTAGCAGGGCGTCTCGACCACAGCCTGGTCGCCTGGACCGAGCAGGACGTGGTACAGGAGGAAGATCGCCTCTTCGGCGCAGCTCGTGACAACCACCTCGTCGGCGTGGATCGTGTCGTAGATGGCGGCGATCGCCTCTCGCAGCTCCAAAGAGCCGGGCGGCTCGGTGTAGCCGCAGCGCAGTTCGAGAAGCCTGTCACTGGCGTCGGGCTCGAAGCTCAGTAGCTCGCGGATCGTGCGTGACTCGCAGTCGCTGCTGGACAGCATGTAGCCGGTCGTGAATTCATAGCGCTCGTAGTACTTCTCGATGCGAAACGGAGCTACTTTCACGCCAATTCCTTTCAGATCTAGTGAATAGTCGGCTACGGCGGGGATCGCCGACTGTGACGAGACCGCGCTCGCGTCCCAGCGGCAGCGGCTGCTCTGACAGGACGCGCGCCGGCGTGCGCGTCCCACTATCCCATGAACCAAGCGACCGTGAAATGCCGTTCGGGCATGCGCAGAACAGGCACGCCGAATACCGCTAACGGTCGAACCACTGGCGCTCCGATCGATTTCGAGTTCGCCCGAAACGCCCATTTAGCGTGCCTGGTGAGTGCCTCCACCCGCGTCGTTCTGTGTGCCCGCGACGCGGCGCTGCCCGAAGCGTGGGGAGCCTGTTGGGAAGGTGACTGAGGNNGGGCGCTTCTACGCCCGACGCTACGGGATGGCTCCGGTGGTGGGCCGGCTGATCGGGTACCTGGGGGTCTGCGACCCACGGGAGCAGAGCATCACGGAGCTGGCTGACGCCCTGCTGGCAAGCCGAAGCGCGATCGCCGGCGCGGTCAACACGCTGGAGACCCTCGGGCTCATCCGACGATCCCGGTCTGCAGGCGAGCGGATGGACCGGGTGTGCATCGACGTGTCGTCGCCTCGGGCGATGGGCTTCGACTTCTCCGACTTCCAGGAGCAGGGCGAGCTGGCTCGAGAGGGTCTGCGCCTGCTGGCCGACGCCCCGCCCGAACGGCGAGCGATCTTGATGGAGTGGGAAGCGTTCGCCGATTTCGTGGTGGAGCGGTTTCCCGTGCTGCAACAGGAGTGGAACGAGCGGCGGGAGGCGCTGCGTGCCGCCGGCCAGCTCCCCGAGGCGCCGGGTCACCATCGGTCTGGCCGATCATGATGACCGGCCAGACCGGTACGCCGGAGGTCGTGGCCAGGGACGTATGCAAGTCATTCGGCAGCCATCTGGTGCTCGACAAGGTCAACTTGACCGCGGATGAGGGCACGATCCTCGCGCTGCTGGGTCCAAACGGGGCCGGCAAGACCACGATCGTCCGCATTCTGTCCACCCTGATCCCGGCCGACTCCGGCTCCATGCACATCGCCGATCGCGACGTGGTTACCAACCCTGACGGAGTGCGGGCCGTCATCGGCGTGACCGGTCAGTTCTCGGCCGTGGACAACTTGCTCACCGGAGCCGAGAACCTGCGATTGATGGCCGATCTGCGCCACCTCGGCCGCGAGGCTGGGCAACGGCGGGTGGCCGAGTTGTTGGAACAGTTCGACCTCACCGACGCCGCGGAGAAGCTGCTTTCTACCTACTCCGGCGGGATGCGACGGCGGCTCGACCTGGCGATGACTCTCGTCGGTGAGCCCCGGGTGATCTTCCTCGACGAACCCACCAACGGCTTGGACCCGCGGAGTCGCCTCACGATGTGGCAGATCGTCCGCGAACTCGTCTCAGCCGGAGTCACCATCCTCCTCACCACACAAAACCTCGACGAGGCGGACCAACTGGCGAACCGGATCGCGGTGCTCGACCGNNGCGGCTGCTCCCGACGAGGACCAGTTGGCCCTGCAGGTCCCCGCAGACGGCACCGGGGACTCGCTCCGTGAGCTCCTCGACGAGTTGCACGAGGCCCGTATCGCCGTCGAGCGGCTGTCGATCCACACTCCGGACCTCGATGACGTGTTCCTCGCCGTCACCGGCAGTCACGTCACGGGCAGTCTTGTCACTGGCCGGCCCGACGAGGACCTCGCACCGCAAGGAGCAGCGCAACGATGACGACGCTCGCCTATACGCTCAGCGACTCGCGGGTCATGCTGCGCCGCAACCTCAAGCACCAGCTCCGCTACCCCTCGATGACCGTGATGCTCGTCGGCCTACCCATCGTGCTCCTCCTGCTGTTCGTTTACGTCTTCGGCGGCCAACTCGGTGCTGGCCTCGGCGCCCACGAGGGTCGTAGCGCCTACCTCGACTACGTGGTGCCAGGGCTGCTGCTGATCACCGTGGCCTCAGTCGTCCAGGGCACCTCGATCATGGTCGCCATGGACATGACCGGCGGCATCATCGACCGGTTCCGCACCATGGCCATCGCCCGTGCCTCAGTCCTCACCGGTCACGTGCTCGGCAGCCTGATCCAAACCCTCGCCGGCATCGGCATCCTCATCGGCGTCGCCCTCGGCATCGGGTTCCACTCCAGCGCCGGGCCGCTGCACTGGTTCGCCGCGATCGGGATACTGGCCCTGTTCGCCGTCGCGCTGATCTGGCTGGCCGTCGCGCTCGGGCTGGCCGCCAAGAGCGTCGAGACCGCCAGCAACACCCCGATGATCCTGCTCCTGCTGCTGTTCCTCAGCAGCGGGTTCGTGCAGACCCAAACGATGCCCGGCGGGCTACGTCAGTTCGCCGAGTACCAGCCCTTCACCCCAGTCGCCGACACCGTGCGCGGACTGCTCACCAACGCTGCCGTTGGCGATCACGCCATCGCCGCCATCGCCTGGAGCATCGGCATCGCTGTTGTGGCCTACCTCTGGGCCATCCACCTCTACAACACACGCCGAGCAGCCGAGCCAAACTGAGCGGAGGCGACGCAGCGCGACGGTTGGCGCGGCCCCGGTCGCCGGGGTGAATCTGCTGGCCTCCGACCCGCTCGCGCTCGCCACGGGCGGCACCAGCCTGCAGGCCAGTCACACCACCGGGTCCTACATCCGCGAGACCGCCTGGAACTCCCCACCCCACCCACCAGCCAGACCCGGCTCGAGCGCCTCGGGCGGCGGCTTCAGCAAGGTGTTCCGTCGGCCCGCCTACCAGGACGGCGTTCCCGGCATCGGAGCCTTCCGCGGCGTGCCTGACGTGGCCGCCGACGCTGCGGCCAACACCGGGATGACGCTGGCCACCACCGACGGCGGTGAGAACTACGTCCTCGTGAGCGCTAACGGGACTAGCGCTGCCGCGCCCTTTTGGGCCGCGGTGATCGCGCTAGCTGACCAGTACGCGGGCCGCCATTTGGGCTTCGTCAACCCCGCTATCTACCGGATCGGCCGCAGTTCCCTTTACCACCGGGCATTCCACGAGGTCACGACGGGCACCAACACGGTGGTGTTCCCGGGCCAGAGCTTTACCGGGTACCGGGCCAGGCCCGGGTGGAATCCGGTCACCGCCTGGGGCAGCCCGAACGCCGAGGAGCTCGTGCCCCTGCTCGCTCGTTACGCGGGTAGCTGACGACGCACATCGCTGACGACGCACAGATCGATCATGTTCTGGCGCGCTTTGGTCGCCGGGCAAGTGTGGCGCGGGCGAGCAGACGGTTATTTCGCCCAGTCACGCCCGGCTCGACCCGAGGCGCTTCACGCCGCAAGGTTCCGCGAGCTCAATCGAGTGGGGCGACACGTAGTTACATCATCGGTCCTGCCAGGTTTGACGCCTGCATGATCAGGCGTCCGGATTGTCGAAATGCGCAGAGTTCACTGTCATACCCGGCCTCGTCCCAGTTGGCTATGCGCCTCGTGCCACACGCGTGCCACACCGAGTGGCACGAAGGGCGAATTGAGGGTCACTAGTGAGTGAGGTCGGTCAAACCTGAAATGGCCCGTGAGCTGCTGTTTCAGTCACATTTCCTAGTGGGCGCTGCAGGACTTGAACCTGCGACCTCAGCCGTGTGAAGGCTGCGCTCTAACCACCTGAGCCAAGCGCCCTACTAACCACTGCGCCGTGTGCGAAGTAGTAAACATCCCACCGCCACCAAGCACACGCCGCGCCGACATCGTACCCATCCGAGACGACCGAGAGACAGGGCGGGGCCTCTTCGCCTGTCCCGCCCGGCTCGCGAGAGTGCGCCCCTGCCCCTCTCGAGCGCGACAGCTACCCTTGACACCATGGCGGACGAGGACG
>PMVZ01000331.1 GCA_003166375.1 Acidimicrobiaceae bacterium
CCGGCGAGGAGCAGGCCGATCGTGGCGATGCCGATGCCGAGTTCTGCTTTGACTGCCGGGAGCCGAGGGCCCCAAGCGGCAACGGTGATCCCACCGAGACCGAAGGCGGCCATGATCGCCCTTCGCCACCGAAACAGGGCGGCTCGATCAACAACGACAGTTACGTCGGTCATGTACGAGCGACGCTGAGGCTGCTGCTCGTCGGCATCCTCGGTCATCGCCCAATCGTAGGAGCCGTCCGTCCGGCAGCCGGAGCGAACTCTCGCACGCCCATCACAAACGAAGGGGACGCGCTTGATGGCAGCCACCCCCAAGCCAAGAGGAATACGTTTGCAACTTTCAGTTGGCGAGGCGGTGGTGTGCGTGGCGTGGATGCGGATGATGGGAGCCGACTCGGTCGGCTATCACGAGCACACCGTCGCCGGTCGGGGTGACGACCCGGTGGCCGCCTCTGGCGGCGCGCCTCGTCGATATCGAGATCGCCGGGAAGGACGTTCCAGTAGCCAGCGACGTAGGCTCCTGGCGGTGGATGAGAGGAGGTGGAGTGCTCCAGAGTCCGAGCGCCTGACCTCCGCTAGCACCGAGTCCTGCGAGGGCGTGAGCTGGTTCATGCTCGAGGTGCTGGCGAGTCGCAGCGGCCGTCTCGGCCTTACCTGGCGATTTCATAGCAGTCGAGGCGCACAGCGCCTACAACATCGGCTCCCTTCGAGCGCTTGGACCAGAAGAAAGGACAGTCGGAATGGGCAAGGCACACGTGAGGTCAGTTGCGGGACGTGACAGTTGGAGCCGTTCATCTGGCACGCGCCTCGCGCTGCGGGCCTGCGTAGTCGTGGTGGCCGCGCTGGCCACCCTTTCCACGGGGACAACCGTCGCTGTCGTCCAACGGGCAGCCGCGGCAAGCTGCTCGGCCTGCGGGCAAAACCTTATCTTGAACCCGGGCGCCGAAGCCGGCCCCGGCACGAGCAGCGACTCGGTCGTGAAGGTGCCCGATTGGAAGCAGACCGGCGGGTTCACCGCGGCCGAGTACTCCTGGTCCGGGGGGGATATTTCCGCTACGTCACCGGGCCCGAGCGCGCGGGGTAAGAACTACTTCTACGGAGGTCCCGCCGCCGCCACCTCCACCGGGATGCAGCTCATCACCCTCGCCCCGGGAGCGGCATCGTCCGGCAAGCTCGTTTACGTCCTGTCCGGGTGGCTCGGCGGTTACAGCGACCAGGGTGACGACGCCACCCTATACGCGAGTTTCGAGGGCCCCAACGGCAAGGCCATCTCGAAATCCCAGATCGGGCCGGTCACTGCGGCCCAGCGCAACGGCACGGAACTACTTTTCCGCCACGTCTCGGGCCCTGTGCCGGCCACTACTCAGGCGGTCTTGGTCCAGCTCGTCATGCAGCGCTTCAGCGGCAGCGACAACGACGGCATGGCCAACAACCTCTCGCTCGTCCTCTCGGCCTCCGCTGCAAAAGGGACTTCGTCCACGACTATGCCCGGTAGCTCGTCCACGACCACTACGGGCAGCCCTGTCCAGCTGTCCCCGCAGACCGTCATCGTGCCAGCCACCACGGTCGCGGCCACTTTGCGGTCCGTCTCGGCCGACGGGTCCACCTACACCTTCTCCGCGCGTACGGGGCCGCTGGCCAAGTTGAAGGCCGGCAGCGTGATGTTCCTCGCGGGCATTGCCGTGCGGCTAGTCACCAAGGTCGCCTCCCTATCGTCGGGCTTCGTCGTGACCACTGCTCCGGCCTCGCTCACCGACTTGGTCAGAAACGGCACGATCTCTTGGGACAGCCCCGTCAACTTCGCCGACGCCTCAGCTGTGCAGGGTCCCGGCGTGCAGCTCGAAAGCCGGTTCCTCCCGGCGGGGAGCGGTCGCCCTGGAAGCCGAGGCGTGGATGGATCGGCTTTGCTGCAGGCGGGTTCTCGGACAGGGTCCCTAGGCATCGGCGGAAAAGGGGTCACTCTCAAGGGCAAGGCGGAGTCATACAGCTACTCCTTGTCGTTCAAGCAAGTGGGCCGGGCGGCGTCCGTTTCCATCACCTTGAGCAAGTCATCGCCCGTCGAGGTCTCTGCGACCGCCTCAGGCACCTTGCAGAACTTCACCACTGACGGCGCGATCAAAGTACAGGACGCGAAGCTCGGTACCGGTTCGGTCAATATGAAGGGGCTGCGGGGCGATTTCACCCTTTCTTACGAGCTGAAGCCCTTGACCGCCTTCGGCCTCGGGGCCGCCGGGGGTTTCAAGCTCACCATTCCTGCCGAGATAACCGTGCCTTTCGTTATACCGCTGGCACCGCCGCTGCCGGCGATCCCGATGTTCCTGGGCCTGAAGGTGGCCTTTTTCGTAAGTGTCGGCTTCTCCAACAAGAACCAGTCGATAGAGGGCAGCTACACCATCAACTATGACGGCCAGGCGGGCTTCAGCGTCTCCAAGAGCGGCGTCACTGCCGGTAGAAGCTTGATCCAGGGCATCGGCAAGGTCATCCTCGATCAGGCCAACGCCATCCTCAACGGGCCGATCACCCTTGTCCTCGGTGCCCAGATACCTCAGATCGAGGTAGGCCTCGGAGGCAAGGGCCTCAACGTGGCAGGCTTCGTCGACCTGGTCGCAGATACGGCTATCAAAGTTGGCGGCCAAGGCCCCGCGGGGCTTGGCCCCTCGACGGGCGGGTGCGACGCCCGCGACCTGAAGGTACTCGCGTCCGCCGGCGCCACGGCTGCGTTCTTCGGGCTTTCGGCCAACCTTGGCTCGAAAACCCTGTTCAGCAAGGACTTCATCGCCTCCTGGCCGCCGGGGTGCGGCACCGTGTAGGCCTCTGACTACCGGCGCCGCGCCTTCCCCGCTTCTCGTAGGCCGGACGCCCACGCTAACCACGTCGCCTGAGCCAGGGCACGGCAAAATGCTAGGTGGCGACCCGCCAGGTCCCGCCCTTCTATTACCCCATTCCAGTAGTTCCTGCCGTGCCGGCATCGCAGGTTGCCCGTTAAACGAGCGGACGGCCATTGGACCGGCCAGTTCGCGCGGTATGTGGCGGCGGTCAGCAGTTCTTCACAGGCCGGCGATCGTCTCGATCAACGAAGAGGACCTTGGTAACGACACCCTTGCGGACACGTAGAACTCGACGCGTCGTTGCTCGAGCGCCGAGCGCACGACCTTTCTCAAGCTGTTGACGAGCACTTGGGCGAGGTGAGGAGCAGAGAAGATGGGCAGGCCTGTCGACCCCAGCAGGCTGCATACCGGTACGTTTCACGTGCAGCACCACCGACCATCGTGCTCACACCCCGGCCGAAGCGACCCAGACTTCCCCGTAGTAGCGGACATGGGACAACCGGCAACTGGAGCCGTCGACGATGAACGTCGTAGAAGGTGCGGTGCCGCTCCCGATCGCCCATCCAACTGCGCATCGGCCTCGAGCTGTCTCGTCCTCGGTCCCGAGTGGCCAACGAAGGACGCTGATGTCCGGAAATGAATCGTCCTGACCCAATGGGACCTCTTGCCAGTCGATCCTGCCCTCGTCGAGGGCCCGAGACGCCTGTGCGCCGAGGGCGTTGGCCAACGGCGACGGGCTGGCGGCGGTACGGGCTGGGAAGCGATCGATCGGCTCGCTCAGTTCCGAACCGCCAGTGATGAATGGCGCCGTCGATACGCGATGCCGGCGACGAGGAAGTACGCGGCCATGCCGATACCCGCGATGATCTCGAAGGTCCAAACGATGGTCGACTCCCCGGGGAAGGCTCTGCCCGCGACGGTCAGCGCCAACGGTTCCAGACAGAGGGCACCCGCCACGAGTGCGGCGCTAGTCCACGCTCGCCGAGTTTGCCAGTGCTGTCCGAGGAAGCCGTAGAGGGGGCCGGTCACGAGACCTCCGAAGATGTTCAGCGTGTTCGAGACGAACAGGCCGCGAGCCTCGTGCAAGTTGAGGTTCCATTCCCCTCCCTCGACGGGGCCCATAATCATGAGGAAGTAGCCGACGAGTGCCGACATGGTGACAACGAGGCCGACTATCGAGGCTCGTCTGGCGCGCAGTTGGCTACAGCCGAAGGCGAACGGCAACACAAGCCATGGTGCAGACAGCAGACTCAACGTCTTGGTCCAGCTCCCTAGGGTGACGAGGCTGCCAAGATACTGATCCCCAGCTCCAAANNACCACTACCGCGACCAGAAGCACGACGGGCGCGAGAAAGCACGAACGGACTGTCGAAACTCGAGGCGGCCATGAGTGAGCACCCGTTCGCTCCACTGCCACAACACGACAACATAGATCAATACCTGGCCACCGACATTGCGGCCAGGTATCTCTCCGGCGCCCTTCTAAACGGATCGCAGGCCCGAGCGTCAACATGTTCGAGATGGCTGTCGCGATCGGATGAGGTGCGGGGACGGCCGACTTGTGCTGAGGTGGTCGGGCCGGCCTATCTGCCTCTGAGCGCGCTCGGCTACTCGGTGGTCCTCATCTCGGGGTACATGCCGAGCCACGCCTCCAGCGGGCTGTAGCGAGAGGGAAGTTGGCGGTGGTCCACACGTCTAACACGCCTGCAAATCCACACGCGGCGTCCCGCAAGCCACGGCTTCCCGCGATCTCGTGGGCATCCTCGCGCGTTGGCCAAACATCGAGACAGCAGACTAGCTACGCTCTTGTCACCTGGGAGGACCAAACATGAAAAAGACCCTCATCACCCTCATTGGCGCCTTATGCATTGTCGCTGCCTCCGCGAACATGGCCGTGGCGACCACGACGGCGCCTGGTTCGGCAGCGAGATCCACCGTGAACGGCGCCTCGCCTGCTTCTTCGGGGTTCGCACCGAAGTGCCCACCTGCTGCGGTGGTAGCCAAAGCACTGGCTCTGGCCCTCTCCGGATCCCACTTCACCAACGAGAACGGAACTGTGGAGTGCTATTACACAAGTAAAGGCAGCAGTGTGCCGAAAGCGAACATCCAATGGCTCACCCATCTAGCACAAACCACTTTTTCCTCTGACAAGAAGTTCTACAAATCGCTCGGGACTGCCGTCCTAGTGACCAGCCTGGGTAAGGGGGTCGCAGCATTCGGGGTCCCCTCCCTCTTCCTGGAATTCCTGAAGGGAACGGCGTTATGCACCATCAAAGCAGGGGTCAGCCTCCCTCACCTGGAGACCCTGGCGCGCGAGCTTCTCAAGTCTTACTGGTAACCGCCCTGGACCCTCTGACACCTTGGTCATACCACCCAAGCCGCCCACATCATCTCGATGGACGAAGGTCACGATCGCTTACCTGTAGGGGCAATGGGTACAGAACGCCGCCCAGAATGACCGGGCGCGCCGCCAGCTGGGACCGCGCCTAACGACGGTCATTTCGCCCCAGGCACGCCCGGCTCGACCCGAGACGCTTCACATCGGAAGGCTCCGCTGGGCTCCGCGAGCTCAATCGAGTGGGGCGACACCTAGTTACGTCACCGGTCCTGCCAGGTTTGACGTCTGCATGATCAGGCGTACAGCTTGTCGAAGTGCGCAGCGAGCTCACTGTCACACTTAAGTCCGAGAGCCTCACCCGAACAACACCGCCCCGATCTTCTCCGCCGCTTCTCGCTGCATCGACGGGGTCACGTGACTGTAGAGATTCATGAACAGGGACGGGTCCGAGTGCCCAAGGCGCTCAGCAGCGACCTTCGGAGGGACTCCATTCGCGAGCATGAGCGTCGCGCAAGTGTGCCTGAGCCCGTGTGCCGTCAGACGGGGTAGACCGAGCTCCTCGCTGTAGCGGCCGAGCAGCCGCGAGAGGTACTGGGGATGGTAGGGACCCCGGCCGGCGGGTGAAGACGTGGCCGCTCTCTTCGTACGAGTCTGCCGCCAGCCGCTCCTTGGCCTGTTGGGCGCGCTGGGCTCGCAACACGCCGGCGAGAGCTGTGTCGATGTCCACGCGCGGATCGCGTCACGACTCTTGCCCGGTGACGGGACGACGTCGTGACCGAGGTAGGTGGAGAACTCGACAACGCTCACTACGCCCTCGGTCAGGTCGACGTTGCTCCACCGGAGCGCCACGAGCTCGCCGATCCGAAGTCCTGCGCACATCAAGAATGCCCAAACGGGGTACGTGCGGTCCCCTTCCATCAAGCTGAGGAACTCTCTGGCCTGTTCGGGACTCCAATACCGCGGGACCGAACGCCTGGCCTTCGGTCTCGGCGCGTGCATCAGGGGATTGACCGCCACGATCCCGCTCGAAGCTGCTAGCTTGAAGGCTCCCGTAAGAGGCGCTCGCGCCAGGCGGATCGTGTTCGGAGCCAGAGGCCTCCCGTCCTTGGCTCCCCCTTCGGCAAGGAGCCTCCGCTGCCAGGTCAGGATCACCTCAGGGGTGACGTCACGAATCTTGCGGTTGTCTAGGGGCTTTCGAACGTAGGTCTGCGCGTAGACGCGGTAGTCGTGTCGCGTCTTGGGCGACAGCCGCTGGTCGGCATCGAGCCCGTCCAGGTACAGATCGAGCAACTCGTTCACGGTGAGCGCGGTCGCGCCCGGCTTCACGAGCCCCGCGTCGAGTTTGCCGATGAGCTCCCGTCGAGCCTTCGCAGCCTCGCTCGCCGTTGCGTATCCGCGACGCGTGATGCTCTTCAATCCGGGTTACGACCTCAACGACCCCGGAGAGCGCGCCAACCAGGTCAACGACTTCCTTCGCGAGATAGCGATGGACGCTGGGCTACTCGGGATGGAAGCTCGACTTGACGAGATACGCAGGAGGTCGGTCAGCTAGCCGCGCGAAACCCCTAGTCGGAGGCTGTCGCATGAATCCCGACCGTCCCGCCCTCTATTTGGGTCGCGCGGGACAATTGGTGCATGCCGATCAACCTTCGTGAGGCCGATCGCGATCAGCTGTTCCTGCTCCCTCCCTCGGTCGCCGACTGGCTCCCAGAGAACCACCTCGCCTTCTTCGTGCTCGACGTGGTGGCCGAGCTCGACCTCGACGCCTTCTATGCCGAGTATCGCGAGGACGGCCGCGGCGGTGCTGCCTACGATCCGGCCCTCGTGCTCGCCGTGCTCGTCTATGCCTACTGCGTCGGGGAGCGGTCTTCGAGACGCATCGAACGCCGGCTAGTCGAGGACGTCGCTTTCCGGGTCGTGGGTGCGAACCAGCTCCTCGACCACGCCACCCTTGCCCGGTTCCGCCGGCGTCATGCCGAGGCGATCGCCGAAATGTTCGGCCAGGTACTCGGACTGTGCGTGCAAGAGGGACTCGTCGACTCAAAGGTGATCTCCATCGACGGCACCAAGATCGAGGCGAACGCCTCGGCGTGGGCGAACCGCACCCGCCGCCAGCTCGCCGACGAGATCCTCGCCGAGGCAGAACGCCAGGACACAGAAGAGGACGAGCTCTTCGGTGAGAGCCGTGGCGACGAACTGCCGCCCAATTGGGCGCGGCGTGAGAACCGGCGGGCCAGAGTCCGCGAAGCGCTCCGCCAACTCGATGAGCAAGGTGCCGCCGACTTCGAGAGCCACCTCGCCGAGCGAGCCGCACGCGAGCAGGCCGTCGGTCACAAGCTTCCCGGACGCAAGCCAATCCGGGGTGGGCAAACGGGCAAGGAACGCTTCGCCAACCCGACCGACCCGGACTCGAGGATGTTGCGGGCCCGCAACCGCTTCCTCCAGGGCTACAACGCCCAGGCTGCGGTCTCCACCGACCAGGTCATCGTGGCCGCAGAGGTGACCAACGCGGCGCATGACTCGACCATGTTCGTCCCGATGGTGAGAGCGAGCGAGGAGAACATCGCCTCAGCCGGGGGTGATGGCATCGGGACCTTCGTCGCTGACACCGGCTACTGGAGCGTCGCGAACGTGATGGTCGCCACGCCTGCCGAGGTGCTCATCACCCCCATGCCGGCGACCAAGGGGATCGCCGATCCCGACGACCCGCGCATCCAGGAACGCTCAAAGGTGCTCGCGCGCGTCGCCACCGGGGAGCTCAGCGTCAAACAAGCTGCCGTCGAGATGGGTGTCTCCTACAACTGGGCGCGCCAACTGCTCGACGACTACCGGGTTGGACGGGGCGACCCCGCCGTGCTCAGAAAGCAGATGCTCGATCGGCTCTCCACTGCCGAAGGCCGCCAGACCTACGCCAAACGCAAGGTCACCACCGAACCGGTCTTCGGCAACATCAAGGCCAATCTGCGATGTCGCCGCTTCTCCGGACGCGGGATGCAGGCGGTGCTGAGCGAGTGGCGCCTCATCTGCTCGGTCCACAACCTCTTGAAGATACGAAACCACCGTCTCGCCACCTCATAAGGGGAACTTCCGGGTTCGTTCGCTCGACTCGGGCGAATCCCTTCGAGTTCCTGCAAGAACTGGTCAGGTCTTACCTTGCGGATCAGTGGTCCCGGAGCCCCTCGAGCCAATCATGCGACAGCCTCATCGCAGGTCGTTTCTAAGCCCCTGAAAACCTCGGCGAGGGGTGTAGGTGCCGCTCCGACTCCACTTAGCGCGTCGAACAGGTGTTCGCTACCGTTAGGGCGTGGCCAACCTGTCGCCGGAGGAAGCCGAAGTCCTGCGACGGTCGATCGCGATGCTCCCACCGCAGGCGCCAAGCGGCCTCAGCCGTGAGCGGGCGCTTGCGATCCTCGGTCTGCTCGTGCGGGCGCTGAGGGAGCTGCGACGACGCGAAAGTCCTGGTCGCATTTCGCCGTAGAGGCGTTGAAATCGTCGGCGAGGGAAAGGGAGTGCGGGCATACTTGAGCCTCCCTATTCGTGCACCCACTTCAGTTCCGCGGGATACTGAAGCGGGTGC
>PMVZ01000267.1 GCA_003166375.1 Acidimicrobiaceae bacterium
CTACCCGATGAGCTAGCGGCCCTTCCGGCACTGACTTGGGTATTGCCGCGATCGTGTCCTGGAACTGCGCAGACCATCCTTGCATGCGAGAAACGAGGAGACAGAGCCGCCGGCGCCCGCCGGACCGGCGCCGCCACTGAAACATGAGGCCCGGAGGCAGTCGACCTTGGGCGCCCGTAACACCTTTGCAACAAGACCCTGGACATGCCCCAGTGGCTGTGCGACACTATTACGAATTCATTACACCAGGAACATGTCGAGATCCCCCCATATCGTGGCCACCCGGCTTCCGGGTGGCCACGGAGGGTTCTCGTCCTATCCTTCAGCCGGCTGTGAAGTCCCCGAGATCATCAGCGGCGGCCTGGCATGTCGCGCAGAGCCCGATCACCGCAAAATGTCGTGGGTCGATGGCGAAGCCGAAGTCGGCGATGGCCCGTCGCCGGAGGTCGGCAAAGAACCCGTCCGCAATCTCGACCTGGATTTCACACTTTCGACAGACCAGGTGGCCATGCGCCGCGGTCGCGAGGTGATAGGTCGCGGGCCCGTGCCCAAGATGGGAGTGCACTACAACGCCAAGGCGCTCGAGCTCCTCGAGGTTCCGGTAAACGGTCGAAATCGAGATGTCGGGTGCCCGAGCCTGGATCTCGGCAGCGAGCTCCTCCGCGGTTCGATGCCCCGACGCCTCGAACAGGCAACGGACGAGAAGGCGCCGCGGTGTGGTCACGCGATCTCCGGCCGAGCGGAGACGGGAAAGAACCTNNGCGCTGTCCGCAAGACGCTGCTCAGGTCCAACCCTCCTGCTCGGCGTCGAACAGCCCGGTGCGTCTCCTGCCCGGACGGGCCGCCTCCGGGACCTCTGCCTCAGGCACCTCAGTGTCGAACAGACCGTCCGATCGGCGCGCCGGCGGCGAAAGCTGCTCTGCGGTCGGTTGCGTCTGGGCGCGGGTTCTCGTGTCGCCGACCTCGCTCACGTCATCTCTCTCGTACTCGGGCGAGAAATCTCCGCCGGACGAAACACCGTGCCTGCCCAAAGCGCGATCGGGTCGCAGGCGTGTGCCGTCTTCGGGCGGAAGCATCGGACTGCCGTCGGTCGCCGCGGGGGACGCCGCCGCTACGGCCACACCCGGCGCTGGGCGTCCGAGAGGGCTACGAGCCATCTCCTCGACGACCGCCTGGACGGTGGTCTGCAGCCGAGCCAGCTCGGCGATGGCGTCCTGGCGCTGGTCGTAGAGGTAAGTGATCTGCGAAACGGCGCGCTCACGGTCCTGCTCGATGCGCTGCAGGTAGGCGTGACGGCGGCGCTCGGTCTCGTCCCGGATCGCGAGGGCACGTCTCGTGGCCTGGTCGACAACGTCAGCGGCCTCGCGACTCGCCACCTCGCGCAGCTCGCTCACCTCTTCAGCGACGGTCTCGCGAAGCTCGTTCACTTCGCGTTCGGCCTCCTGACGCAGCGTGTAGGCCCCCTCCCACGCCTCTTGGAGGATGCGCTGGACGCGTTCACCGAGAGTGTCCAGCGAAGGCGGCTGAGCGGTGCGGGTCTCACTCTCGTAGACGGCGACGCGGCGGTGCAGCTCCCGGAGCTGCCCAACCGCTGCTGCGAGGCGGCGCTCCGACTCAGAGGCGCGTCTGAGCGCGTCGTCGAGCCGCCGCTGCTGGTCGGCCACGTACCGGTCGACCTGCTCCGGGTCGTATCCGCGCCGGTAGACATTGAAGATCGGCGTGGCCAACTGCTGCTCTGCGACTGCCTCGTTCTCGTCCATGTGCCCTCCACACTCCCTATGCGGATGCTACCGAGCCACCGGCCCGAAGACGGGGATCCCCGCCGTCCAAACACTGGCGCGAACAGCGATCATGGGGGCTTCTCGACGCCGACCTCCATACAGGGCAGACTGAGGCCGACAACCGGACAAGTTCCGGAAAGCCAAGCGAAGACAAGGGGGTTTCTCAATGAAAGCCGACGTGAAGGGATCCACGCTCCCGGTGCTCGAGCTGATACTCGAGCCTGGCGAAGCTGTCGTGTCGACCCACGGCGACCTTGCCTGGATGTCCGCGAACATGCAGCTCAGCCAGTCCACGAATACCGGTGGCGGCGGCGGCCTCATGGCGGGACTGAAGCGGGTCGCCAGCGGGACCGGGATCTTCCTCACCCGCTACGAGCCGACAGGCGGGCCGGGAATGTTGGTCCTCGCCGCGAAGCTTCCAGGACGGATATTTTCCGTCGAGATCGCGCCCGGATCGGAGCACATCGTCCACCGGCACGGATGGCTGTGCGGCACACCGGGCGTCTCGCCCACAGTCGCGCTTCAAAAGACCTTCGGCGGCGCCATCTTCGGGGGTGAGGGCTTCATCCTGCAACGCCTCGAGGGCCAAGGAACCGCCTGGCTCGAGCTCTCCGGGGAGA
The DNA here is from genome assembly GCA_003166375.1 of Acidimicrobiaceae bacterium. Classification (GTDB taxonomy): domain Bacteria; phylum Actinomycetota; class Acidimicrobiia; order Acidimicrobiales; family Bog-793; genus Fen-455. The sequence goes on from PMVZ01000267.1 coordinate 2,402, forward strand.
TCTCGACCTACGAGCTCGCTGCAGGGCAAAGCCTTTGCGTGCATCCCGGTCACGTCGGAGCGTTCCAGGCGACCGTGAGCTTCCAGACGACGCGCCTTCCCGGGATCGCAAACCGCATGTTCGGCAAGGACGGGCATCACGTCGTAGTTCTCACGGGACCGGGCACCGTCTGGCTCCAGAGCATGCCGCTCCCGATCCTTGCTCACGCGCTCCAGCCTTACCTGGGCGAGAGCCATGAGAGCGCGGCAGGCGCCGGCGTGGCCGGCGGAATGCTCGGAGGCATGATCGGCCGGAAGCTCTGACGCACGCCGTGACGCTCACCGACAGTTCGCTCACCGACCTCGTCGAGGCGCAGGTCCTCGAACGGGTGCTGCACGAAGCGCTCCGCCGCGGAGGCGACTTCGCGGAGATATTCGCCGAGGACCGATCGAGCTCTTCGATCTTCCTCGACGACCGAAAAGTGGAAGAGCTGTCGACCGGGCGCGACCGGGGCGCCGGGATCAGGGTCATCGTCGGTGAGACAACGGGATTCGCCCATACCGCCGACTTGTCGGAGAAGGGCCTGTTGTCCGCGGCCGAGGCGGCAGCGGCTGTCGCCCGGGAAGGTGGTGGCGGCGTCCGCAAGACCGCGCTGTTGAGGCAAGCCTCTGAACATCAACAGGTGGGGACGCTGCCGAGCACGGTGCCGAAGTCGGCGAAGGTCGACTTGCTGCTCCGCGCCGACGATGCTTCTCGCTCGGCGGGCGGAGCCATCGTTCAGGTGAGTGCCGGCTACGGCGACAGCCGGCGTCGCATCCTCGTCGCGAACTCGGACGGACTGCTGACAGATGACGACCGCGTCCGGACCCGGTTGTTCGTGACTTGTGTCGCGTCCGGTGACGGCGGTTTGCAAACAGGCTTTCACAGCCTCGCCTACACCCTCGGTTATGAGATGTTCGACGAGCACCCTGTCGAGGAGGTCGCGGCAGAGGCAGCCCGGAGGGCCATCACCAAGCTCCAGGCGCGCCCGGCCCCATCGGGTGTCCTGCCCGTGGTCCTGAAGAGCGGAAGCGGTGGGATCCTCTTTCACGAGGCGTGCGGGCACGGCCTCGAGGCCGATCACATCTTGAAGGACAGCTCCGCGTACACAGGCCGCATCGGTCAGGTGGTCGCCAGCCCGGGCGTCACGCTCGTCGACGACGGCACGCTCGGCCCGAACTGGGGAAGCCTCGTGATCGACGACGAAGGCCGGCCCACCCAACGCAACGTGCTGATCCGGGACGGAGTTCTGACCGACTACATGTGGGACTACCTCCGTGCACGCAAGGAGGGACGGACCTCGTCGGGCAACGGGCGGCGCCAGAGCTACCAGGACCTGCCCATGGTCAGGATGACCAACACATTCCTCCTCGCCGGCGACGAGGACCCGGATGAGATCGTGTCCCAGACACCGAACGGGGTGTACGTCGCCCAGCTCGGTGGGGGGCAGGTCAACACCGCGACCGGAGACTTCGTCTTCGGGATGACCGAGGCCTATCTGATCGAGAACGGCCAAATCACAGAGCCCCTACGCAACGCGAACCTGATCGGCAACGGCCCCGACGTGCTCTCCAAGATCGACGCCATCGGAAACGACTTCGACATGTCGTCTGGAACTTGCGGCAAGGACGGCCAGAGCGTCTCCGTCGGCTGTGGACAGCCGACGCTTCGCGTAGCAGGCATCACGATCGGCGGTACCGCAAGTGCCTGATCTCCTCAGCTTGGCACGAAGGGTCCTCGAGCAAGCTACGGCTGACGAAGAGGTCGAGGTCTATGTCTCCCACGGCAGGGAGACATCGGTCCGGGTCTTCGAGGGCGCCATCGAACAGCTCGAGACCGCGGAGTCGGCCGGCGTGGGAGTGCGGGTGATTTCGGCAGGAAGACAAGGTTTCTCCTATGTCGGGGCGCTCGACGAGCCGGCCGCGAAAGAAGCGCTCATCGAGGCGCGCGACAACGCCAGGTTCGCCACGGTCGACGAGCATGCCGGGCTCGCTTCGCCCGACGGCGTGGAACCGCCTGTGCTCGACCTCTGGCGGGAGGAGCTGGTCTCGTTCCCGACCGATGACAGGGTTGCGCTTGCCCTCGAGCTCGAGCGCCGTGTTCGCTCCGGAGATTCCCGCATCCGCCAAGTCGTCTCCTCGGACTACGTCGACGGTTTCGGTGAGACGGCGATCGCGACCTCACGCGGGATCGAGGTGACGGATCGGCAGACCGGCTGCTACCTCTTCGTGCACGCAGTCGCCGGTGACGGCGACGACACCCAGACTGGGTTCGGCTACTCGGTTGGTCGCGCCCCGGGCGAGCTCGACCTCGAGGCCGCCGCGGCCGACGCCGTCGACCGCGCGACCCGACTGCTCGGGGCGAGGAAGGCCAGGAGCGCGAAGCTGACCGCCGTCCTCGACCGCCGGGTGACGGCCACGCTGCTCGGGATCCTCTCCGGCACGCTGTCGGGTGAGGAAGTCGTAAAGGGTCGCTCCCTTTTCGCCGGGCGTATCGGCGAACAGGTCGGCGTCGGCGAGCTGACCCTGATCGACGACCCGACGAACCCGCTCGCCTACGGCGCCTCTCAGCACGACGCGGAGGGACTCGCCTGCCGGTGCAACTCGCTGATCGCGGGTGGCGAGCTGAAGAGTTTCCTCTACGACACTTACGCGGGACGCCTCGCCGGCACCACATCGACCGGCTCGGCTGTTCGAGGTGGGTTCCGGACAACTCCAAGTGTCGGCGCGCAGGCTCTGTCGCTCCAGCCCGGAAAACTTGACCAGCCAGAGATCATCGCCGCGGTCGGCGAAGGTTTTCTCGTCCAGTCGATAACCGGTGTCCACTCTGGGGTCAATCCCGTGAGCGGGGACTTTTCAGTCGGCGCCGAGGGCCTGATGATCCGCGGCGGCGAGCTGGCAGAACCAGTCCGCGAAGTGACGATCGCCTCGACGATTCAACGAATGCTGCAGCACGTAGTGGCCGTCGGGTCCGATGTCGAGTGGTTACCCGGCGCTGCCACCGGAGTGACGCTCGCCATCGACGAGATCGCGATGAGCGGGTCTTGAGCTGGGCCGGCAACGCCCCAGTCGTTCAGGAAGCCGCTTCGGCTCTCGAGGGACGCGCCCTTGNNGCCGGCTTGAGACCGGAACGCCCGGCGCGGCTGTCGTTCTTGTAGAAACCACTCCCCTTGAACACGATCCCGATGTTCCCGAACACCTTTTTCAGGTCACCACCGCAGTTGGGGCATTCGGTAAGGGCGTCATCCTTGAACGACTGCACGACCTCGAGGTGCTCTCCACATGACTTGCACGCGTATTCGTAGGTCGGCATGGATCCCTTCTGTCCTCCGCCTCCGCCAACCTCACCGCCCCGCCGACGGTCTGGCGTTGGCACTCTCGCTTTCTGAGTGCCAAGTATATCGTGGCTCCACGGCTGGAACCCCCGGGGAGGAGCATCATGGACCGAGACAGTGTTGAGGAACTGGTCGCCCTCGAAGATGTTCAGCGGGTCGTGCTCGGTTCGTGCCTGCCACTCGGCCCGATTGAGATCGGGCTCAGTGATGCGCTCGGCTTCGTCCTCGCCGAGGACGTGCACGCTTCGGGGGATCTTCCTCCCTTCGCCAACACGGCGATGGACGGCTACGCACTGCGTGCGGACGACACGCGCACTGCGCCCGTAGAGCTATCGGTCATCGGGGTCCTCCCGGCCGGGACCGCGCCCACTCAGGCCGTCGAACCTGGGACGGCGGTCCAGATCATGACGGGCGCTCCGATACCCCCCGGCGCCGACGGGATCGCCATCGTCGAGCGGACCGAGCCGGGTTCGTCGGATGGCAAGATCCGAGTCCTCGACCAAGTCTCCCCGGGCGCCTACGTCCGCTCAGCCGGGAGTGACCTGCGCCGCGGTGACCTGGCCGTCGCTGCCGGCACGGTCATCGGCCCTGCCCATGTCGGCTTGCTGGCGAGCGTCGATGCCACCCGGGTCACAGTCCACGCACGGCCGAGAGTCGGAGTCCTCTCGACCGGAGATGAGCTCGTGGGCGGCACCGTGCCGCTCGAGTTGGGGCAGATCCGGGACTCCAACCGGCAGGGCCTCCTGGCGGCGTTGCAGCGGGACGGCTTCGTAGGCGTCGACCTCGGTGTTCGCCGCGACGACGAGGCGGCGATATCGGCAGGCATTCGCGAGGGGGTCGAGCGCTGCGATGCACTGCTCACCTCCGGTGGGGTCAGCATGGGCGAGTTCGACTTCGTGAAGGTCGCCCTGGAGACCTTGGTGACCGAGCTCGGAGGGCGAGCCCATCAGTTCAAGGTCGCGATCAAGCCCGCGAAGCCTTTGTCGTTCGCCGTCGTCGCCGCGCCAGGCGGACGCTTGGTCCCGGTCTTCGGCCTGCCGGGCAACCCCGTCTCCTCGATGGTCAGCTATCAGGTCGTGGCCCTGCCGGTGCTCAGAAAGCTCGCGGGTCACCGCTCGCCGCTCCCCCGCCGGATCCCGGCCGTCGCGGCCGATGACTTCGAGCGGCACCCAGACGGGAAGCTGCATCTGGTGCGTGTCGTCGCCGCTATGGGCGCAGACGGCCGCCTCATCGTCCGTTCGGCCGGTGAACAGGGCTCTCACCAGCTTGCAGCCTTGGCAGCCGCCAACGCTCTGGCGCTGGTCCCCAACGGCACCGGTGTCAGCACGGGAAGCGAAGTCCAGATCCTGCTCACCGGCCCGCTCGAGTGAAAGCCGGCGCTGAGCGATCAGTGTGCCGCGCCTGATGTCGGGCCTCCGACCCTGCTTGAGAACGGCCACAATTAGGGCGCGGGTGCTGCTCAGGGCATAGACTGCTCGCCAATGCCGAACCGAGGTTTGACCCATGTCGACCCGCTTGGCCGGGCTCGAATGGTAGATGTCACTCCGAAGGAGCCGACTCACCGCCGGGCCATCGCCCGCTGCAAGGTCCGGATGCTCCCCGAGACGACAGTGAAAATAGCGAGCAATGCGATCAACAAGGGCGACGTCCTCGGCGCGGCACGTATCGCCGGGATTCAGGCGGCGAAACGCACCGCCGAGCTCATCCCGCTCTGCCACCCGTTGCTCGTCGGCTCGATTGCCTTGAATTTCACGATCGGAGACGACTTCGTCGAGGTCGAGACACAGGTCGAGGCCGTCGACAGGACAGGCGTCGAGATGGAAGCTCTGACTGCTTGCGCGGTCGCAGCACTCACGATCTACGACATGTGCAAATCCGCAGACCGCAGCATGATGGTTGACGAGCTCTGTCTTTGGGAGAAGACCGGGGGCCGCTCAGGCGTCTGGCGCCGGGAGAGCGCGCCCGCACAAAGCAACATCCACCATTCAGCTGAGAACCTTGATTAGCGTTTCCGACAACGTAAGGACGGTCCTAGGAGCGTGAGCCTGGTGGTCATAGCTGTGCTGGCAGTCATCTGGGTGATCGCTCTGACGCCGATGATGCTACGCAAGCTCTCCGAGCGCCGGTTCTCGAACTCCGTCGACTCCTTCCACCGTCAGCTTCGGGGCATGCGACGCGCGTACCCAAGGCTGGCGGCGAGCGCTGCCGACCCGGAGGTGGCGCTCAGCATGGCTCCGATGGCAGACGCTGGTGCGCGGGCGCCAGCTGTGACGCCCTCCAGGACGCAGCGTTCTGACCTCTTCGAGCGGCCCGCGCGACGGCCCGCGCCGCAGTCGACACGCCGCCGCCGTGTCCTGCTGGTCCTTGTCGCGGCCATGCTCGGGTTCTTCCTGCTCGGCATGATCCCCGCTTTGAATGTTCTGTGGGACCTGTCCCTATTGGCGTTCGCCGCCACAGCCGGCTACTTGGCCCTGCTCATCCACATCCACCGGTGCGCGGTGGAACGCGACGTCAAGATCATCGACATCCAGGAACGCCTCGGGAACCAGAAAGTCGATGTGCCCGTGAGCACGATCATCCCCGTCCGCCGGAACGATCCGGAAGAGATCGACTGGTCCGACGACGAACTGCTCGGCCCGAGCTTCGGGCTCGACTACGACGAGATCGTGGCCGGCGGTCGTTGACCGGCTGGCCTCAACAAAGTCGTCGGGTCACACATTGGCCCGTCTGGGAGTGTTTGGCCCGGCTCCGCTAACCTGAGTCGTCGGCCGGACGTGGCCGGGGCGCACCAAAGGAGCTTTTCCGATGGTCCGTCACCGGTCGCCCCGGGGGTGTAGCTCAGCTGGTAGAGCGCCACGTTCGCAACGTGGAAGTCGGCGGTTCGAGTCCGCTCACCTCCACCGTTTACTTTGGTTTTGCGTGCTTCTTTGCCTATGGGCAGGGCGCTGACCTGCGGGTTTTGTGTTGGGCTCCCCCGTCGTCCACAGGGTTTATCGACGGAATTTATCGACGGGTTATCAAAGTTGCCCTAGGAAGCATTACGCGAGCGAGCACGCGCCACCCGACGGCCACGCTCGCACTTTGCGACGGGTCCGCCTGGTTGGCGTAACGGTCCCCTGTGCAGCCCTACCGCAGCCGTGGCGGCTGCCCTGATCACCGGATACGAGACCATGGATGACAACCCGCGACCCTCACCTTGGCANNCACAACTCTGCCACCAGCCACTTTATACATTCCTCAATGTTTTACTGGGCTTTTGACTTACCGTAGTCGACCGTAACTTACCGTTATTGGCCTCGGCTTGTGCGTTTTTCGTGGTACGTGTACCACGAGTTTTTGTACCTGAAGGGTGCCAGCTCAAAGACGGCGGATCTGAGCAGCTCACCTCTTCATCGATGAGACTGAACCATGGCTCTCCGACTCGTCGCGATCACGCTCCGTCAAGTTCTTCGGCTCCTCCTCCTTTGCTGTCGAAGATCCTTTGGCGAATGGCGCGCGAGAAC
>PMVZ01000092.1 GCA_003166375.1 Acidimicrobiaceae bacterium
AGCGATGGAACCAGGTAACTGCTCTGCGGTCCCGCAGGGTACGGGTACACCAAAAGGCCGTTGATGACCTCTGGTAGACCGAGGACGGTGCTGTGTGGAGACGTTGGCGGTCCGAATCTGACCCTGGTGCTCGGACCGGGAGCGGTCTCCGCCGGACAGTGGAAAACGCCGGGGAGTGGATCGACGAATACCTCCCCAGGCGGCGAGCCGGTAGGACACGGCGGCGAGTTGTAGAGCACCCACCAGGCAGCCGGTACCGATATCTGCGCGTTGCCGAAGGCGACCGGTACCCATCCGGCCGGTGTGGCCGAAAGGTCAACCGCGGGGAGCGCCTTGGCCGTGATCGGCACCGTTGTTGTAGCGAAGGTCTGCGAGCTAGTGAACACGGTGAGGGCTACGGCTATGACCACCATCGCGAGCGCGCGCAACTTCATTGTCGTCATGCTCCCACGAAGCCCTGACAGGACGGGTTCGCGTACGACGGCGACACCCCCATAGACGGCGCGGTCATTACTTAAGCAGACAGACCACTTCGACACCCAGTGTCTTCTTCCCAGCCCTGACAAGCACAGGTTGGTCCGCCGCGCATGTCCCCTCCACTCCGTTGACCGAGAACATCGGACTGCGCCCGGTTAGTCGGTACACCCCTGCTGGCAGCCAGAGCACGAACTTGCCGCTCTTGCCAACCGCCACCGTGAACTTGTGCCCGGCTGAGTTCTGGGCCGTCACCTGACCCGGCAGCGGCCGAGTTGAACCGGGGGCTGGGCCTCCTACTGCGACGAAGCTGCCGGTGACAAAACCGAGAGTCTCGCTCGAAGACGCTGCTCGCAGCGAGTACAGGATGGTCCGCGCGACCACGCCGTTCCCGGCCAACCCGATGGAGACGTACACCGGCTGCCTGTGCCCCGGCACCGTGACCCTGAGGACCAGGATCGAGTAAGCGGGCGTTGTTGCCGGGCACGCTGTTAGGCCGTGAAACTTGAGGCAGCGCTTCGAGAATGACAGCGTCACGAGTGGCTCGGTGCGCAGCCCGGAATCGACCTGAACGCCGTTGGCCATTGGCTGAGCAGTCGGTGCGGGCAGCGCGCAGGGAAAGTGCAATGGCCGCAGGTCGGTGCTCAAGGTCAATGTGGTGTCGAGAAACTCCACACCGGACTTAGGGCCACAGATGCCAAGTCCAGGTGTGAGCTGAGTCCTGTAGATGGTCCAGTTTGCTGGAACCGAGAACCGCAGCCCGGCGAAGCTCACCGACTGCCATGACGACGGGACCGACGGTGCAGACCCTGATGCCAGTGCCACGGCCCGAGGCGAGCGAGTCAGAGTGTCTACGACCTTGTTGGCTAGCGGACCCTCGGCTTCAATCTCAACGCCAAGCGAAGGAACCAGGTAGCTCCCTCCATGCGGTGTTGGCGCGAAGGAGTAAGTCTCATAGACCGTGATGCCGTTGATGACCCGCCGCTGTCCATAGGTGGTGGGAGGTTGATACTCCTTTTCGTTCAGTGGCACCAGCGTGACGGTCGTCTTCCCTTTCGGAGTTCCTTTCGCTGAGCAGAAGCCGCCGCTGGGGTTGATGTACACGTCCCCCCCTGGTGGCCCGGTCTGGCAGGCCGACGAGTTGTAGAGGACCGACCAGGTCGACGGAACCGATATCTGCGCATCTCTGTACGCGACCGGCACCCACCCGGTTGGGGTGGCCGAGAGGTCCACGGCGGGGATCGGCTCAGTCATGAGCGGCTGAGTCCTGAAAGGAAGCATCGTGGTTGTTGGAGAGACCGTCTGCGAGCTGCACGCGGCGAGGGTCAGCGTCAGGACCACCGGCAGGAGCGAGCGCAACCTCACTGTGGTCATCGTCCCATGAAGTCGGGAGAGGACGCGTTCGCGTACCGTTGCTAGCCTCTAGTCACAGGTGTCGAAGAAGTCGGCAGTGACCCTGTGATCAGCCCGCACCAGTACACCCGTGGAACCCCACCAGCCCGTCACGCGATACGACCCAGGAGAGACTGAGAAACGGTACTTGGCACCTGAGCGGACTGTCTCCGAGGCGACGAGGCTCGATCCCGAGTAGAGGCTGACCCTGACATGAAGGATCTCACCAGGCGGGAGTGCAAGTCCCTGACAGGCGTAAGTAACCCCGGTCACGACGCCGGTGGGTCCAGCGGCGCTCGTTGTACAACCAGCCAGCGCCACCGTCATGGCCACCATCGCGACAACCACGAACTTGCGCACGATGGTCCTAGAGCAAGCCCGGTGACCCACACCAGACCGTGCCGCACAGGTATACGTTGGGTAGAACTTGGCCGCTCCACGGCTTCGGCTTCGCCGGTGGAAGGAAAGCCGACTTGGATTCAGTCAGTACCAGCGAGACCAACTCAAGCTGGCGGGAGCCGATGAACAACTTGTCCGCGAACCCCAGTTGCCCCGTCTTCGTGAGACAGAGGAAGCCTTCGAATTGGATGTTCAGGCACCACAGACGACGCCCGAGCACGGTTCGGTAGAACAAGACCAGCGGACCAATAATGTTGGTACTGAGGTTCTCCGTGACCCACATGGGCAACCGGTATCCCTCAACCTGCATGACTTGCCCGATGCTCTGCGGACCGAACGGCCCGACACATTTCCAAGCCCTCCGAGGGGCCGTTTCCAGGCACTCGTAGTCGCCATCTCCGTTCTGGATGAAGCGGAACGTCCCCCGACCGAGCGGGGCCTCGTAGACGAAGTTCCCCTCGGGGTCAGAACCCACCGGTGGCTCAGACCAGACCCGAAAGTCACGAAGCTGACCCGCTCCGGTGGCTAGCGGAGGGACGAATCGGTAGGTGGCCTCGAACGGCTCACGCAGCCCCTTGTGGGCCAGGGCCACGAATCGGGACAGCTCCGCACGGTTGACGGTCGTCGTGGCGGTGACAGTTGGGACTTTCACCGGCTGCCAGGAGCGCCCGTCATTCCTGGTGCGCCACATCAGGTTGGCTCCACCAGGCTGTTCATAGATGCCCAATACGAGCCACGTAGTCGTGCTGGCAAATGCTATGGAGAAGCCGTAATTCGGGGACTGCCACAAGGAACTGAAGCGCACGGCACTGAAATATCTGCCGTTGTCTCGGGTCAACC
>PMVZ01000149.1 GCA_003166375.1 Acidimicrobiaceae bacterium
CTCAAACCTGTGCGCGACGTTTACGAGGAAGCGCAAACTGCCGCCGAAGAGGCCCATGGAAATGCGATCGACGCAGCCTGGGCAGACTACAAGCAAGCAGTGGCCAGCGCTCCCGCGACAATGCGCCGTGACATCGTCGCCCAAGCACGTGCCACGTACAACGAGTTGGCCGCGCAGATCCGCAAGGCATACAACGAGAGCATAGCCATCGCCCGGGATGGCTACCTCCGGTCGGTGGATGACGCAAGGGCGTCCTACCGAGCAGCGGTGGACGGCGAGCTCGACGCTCATCGTGAAGCCGTCCGCGCGGCTTGGAGCAGCTACCTGCAGGCGGTTGACTCCAGCTTGCTCGGCGAGGATTGAGCCGGCGCAAGCCACGGGCGATCCTCGCCACTGATAGATTCAAACTACCTAATCGGTCCAAATGATCGACTCAAAGGTAGAACGGGTTGCCGACTACGTCGGCAGCCCTTGGGCGACTGGACGCAGGCATGCATATCTCAGCCAGAATCGAGTACGCGCTGCGGGCGCTGTGCACCTTGGCAGCCAGACCAGGCGAGCCGCTCACCGCCGAAGAGCTGGCTGAAGCTCAAGGCCTTCCCGTTCGCTTCCTGCGCGCCATACTCAACGACCTTCGCCGGGTGGGGATCGTCACGAGCCAGCGCGGCAACGAAGGTGGCTACAAGCTCGCGCGGCCTGCGTCGGAGATCACCATCGGCGAGGTCTTCCGTCGGCTCGAAGGCCCCCTCGCAGAAGTGCGCGGCATGCGTCCCGAGTCGGCCAGTTACGAAGCTGACGCTGTGCATCTGCAAAAGGTCTGGGTCGCGGTTCGAGCATGTCTGCGAGGCGTGCTCGACGAGGTCACCCTGGAACAGGTCGTGTCCGGCAAGCTTCCCAACCAAATCGTTCGCCTCGTGACAAGCCCTGGTGCGTGGGAACCCCACTGAGCCGCAACACGACCGGCCGGCCGATCCGTCGCCGCGGCTGAGCTCCCGACAGGCTCGGTGCTCAGTTCGCCCTTCGAGAGCCCGTCACGATCCATCGACCGTCAACCGCGTAGGGCTCGATCGGGAACCCCAGGGTCAACAACAGCGGTCCGAGTGCTTCGTTGAGAATGTCCACCGACTCGGTCTCAGCCAAAGGCGCCTTCTCCCCAGGAACGACCGAGTCCCGAAAGAGCCAACCCACCACGACGCCCCCGTGACCGTGGCGGTCCATGCGCACGCTTGACAGGTAACACCCAGCGGCCGGCGAGCCGGAATTTTCCGGGTCGCGCGACCCGAGACCCAGTTCCTCGATAGCCGCAAGGAGGTCGTTCCACACTTCGTCGAGTGGGGACGCGCCCCCTTCGTCGAGCGGGGACGCTGCCCCACCGTCGGTCTCGGACGCTCCCGCATCGTCGAGCCCGACCGCTCCCGCACCGTCGGTCTCGGACGCAGTCGGCGCAGGCTCAAGGGCTTCGAACTTCCCGTCCTCCATCTCTTCGCTCATCGGTCCCTGACCATTCGGTGCCCCTTGGGTATGTCATGTCGTATGCAACAGGGCGGCGCCTGTACCGGCATCTCGCGCCGGTCACGGCGCAGACTCCCAAACCTATGCTACGTGGACCTACCTCGTCGGCAGTGGATCGAACGATTGCACCGCGCGGTTGCCCTGAGCTACTAGTGACCCTGACGGCGGTGTGGCTCTCACTGAGGGTCGATGACGGGCTCAGTGCGCCTCAGGACGCCGCCGCGATAGGAAGCTCCAGAACTGCCGCGGTGACCCTCACTGCGAGTAGCACGCGAAACTCACACCGAGGAACTTCTTGAATCGTGACCGCAAACCGTGCGCCGATTCTTCTCGCCGTGGCAGCGCTGAGCTTGTCGGACAATCCTCGGTTCCCTTCGACCTTCCTCGAGCACGAGTCTCTTGGAGCCACGGAGTCAAGCATGAACCGGAGCCGCACACCGAGCAGGGATTTCGCAGGTAATTAGCCAGCGAAACGGGCACGGTTAGACGGTGTTGTGAGGTTCCCTTGTCAGAGCCTCAGACTCCTTCTTGTCCTTCGAGAGTGATGATCTCGACTTCGCCCATCGGGATCGCCGTCCGCTGTTCCTCGCCGTTCTCCAAGCTCGTGTAGAAGACGTATTCGTCGCCCTCGTCCTCGAAGCGATCGGCGAGCACCGCCTCGGGTGNNTTGTCCCCGCTCAAGTGCCGACCACTTCCCCTTACTCAAGGGCGAAGGCAATGCTTACGGCGCAGTCGCCGAACGGCCTCACTGGAGAGTCCCCCGCTCGATAGCTCGTTGTGCGGCGGACCCAACCGCGCATGCCTCAGTGTGGCTCGCGCGTATACCCGCTCCGACGAAGCCGCTAAGGTACTTGACGTACGTAAGGTACGGAAGGAGGATGAGGCTATTACGACTCTCGCATTCAACAGCTACAGCGAAGGACGCGCCCACTTCAAGGAACTCCTCGACGCGGCCCAAAGTGGCCGTCCGGCGCTCGTGCGCAGAGACGGGAGCCCGTCGGCCGTAGTCGATGCCGAGCGGCTGCGGACCCTCCTCACCGATTCCCTCGCCGTTCACCCATCGGTGGTCGCCGAGGCCGAAGGATGGTCGATCTTCGTTCCCGGCGTTCCGGTAGCAGCTGATGGCGCGTCGTTT
>PMVZ01000326.1 GCA_003166375.1 Acidimicrobiaceae bacterium
GCGATCACAAAGCGCGGCTTGAGAACCAGTGCGAGGGCGATCATGATCCGCTGGCGCATGCCGCCGGAGAACTCGTAGGGATAGTTGCGAAAACGGGTCGGCGGGATGCGGACACCGCCGAGGGCCTCGAGCGAGCGCCGGCGGATCTCGGCGTCGGAGATGTCCGGCTCGTGAGTGTGCAGGGCCTCGGCAAAATGATCCGAGATACGCATGAGCGGGTCGAGCCGGGTCATGGGCTCCTGGAAGACGAGGCCTATCGAGGGCCCCCGAAGACGCCGCATCTCCTGTTGGGTGGCCTTGACGAGGTCGCGCCCTTCGAAGTCGACGGTCCCGTCCCGGAGGGCGCCCACGGGCAGCAAACCCATGATCCCGCGACCAAGGGTCGACTTGCCACTGCCGGACTCACCGACCAGACCGAGGGTCTCGCGTTCTCGGATCTCGAAGCTCACCCCGTCGACGGCGCGCACGGGACCCCGGTCCGTCGCGTACCACACCCTGAGGTCGCGGACGCGTATCACGGGACGTTCCAACTCGACGGCCGCGGTGGTGGCCTCCCGGGCATCCTTGGGCATGGCGAACAGGCGGTGGTTCGGCCGGCGCAGGAGCGGGTTGAACGTGTCGTTGATCCCCTCTCCGACGAGCGTGAGGCCGGTGACAAGGAGGATGACGGCGAGCCCCGGGAACAGCCCGGTCCACCAGAACCCGGCCTGAGCATCCGCGATCCCGCGGGAGATGTCGTAGCCCCACTCGGCGGCTACCGAAGGGTCCATCCCGATGCCGAGGAACGACAGTGCGGCCAGGGTGAGGATGGCATCGGCCGCGTTCAAAGACGCTACGACGGGGACCGAGTGGACCACGTTTGCGAACACGTAGCGGCGCATGACCGTTCTCGGCCTGGCGCCGAGAGCGCGGCCCGCTTCGACGTACGGCTCTTCGCGCACCGAGAGCACGGTGTTCCGCACGACGCGGAAGTACTGCGGGATGTAGACGACCGTGATGGCGATGGCCGCGGTGAGGACCCCGCCTCCGACCGACGTCGAAAGGAGGAATGCGATCACGATCGCCAAGAGCAGGTAAGGAAAGGCGAAGATCGAGTCGTTGATCAGTACGAGGACCCGGTCGAGCCATCCGCCGAAGTAACCGGAGACGAGGCCGAGGGGGACACCGATCACGATGGAGAACAAGAGGGCGAGCACGACAACCTCGATCGACGTGCGCGCCCCGAATATGACACGGGAGTAGACGTCCTCGGAGACGACCGTCGTCCCCAGCCAGTGAGTTGCCGACGGAGGAGCCTGTTGGTGGAACCTTATGCCGTGCGCCATGTACTGGTTGAAACCGTAAGGAGCTATTTCCGGGGCGAAGATGGCGAGCACGACAAAGACCAATGTGATCGTCGCCCCCGTCCAGAAGAGCCACCGGGGCAGGCCGTGGACCGTTATCAGCGGCGCGATCGCGCGCCGCAGGCCGCGCGCGCGTTCGTCACCGGCGCCGGTCCCGGACGGGATGACCGACTCGAACTCGCCTGGAAGCACAGTCGTCGCCACTAGTAGCGCACCCTCGGGTCGATCCACGCGTTGATGAGGTCGATCAGGAGGCTGATCGCGACCACCGCCAGAGCGAAGACCGTGATGATCCCCTGTACCGCGATGTAGTCGCGGGCCTCGAGGTAGAAGATGAGCTCGCTGCCGATCCCCGGCCAGTTGAACGTCTCCTCAGTGAGGACCGCGCCCGAGAGAAGCAGGGCGGCCTGCAAGCCGGTGACGGTCACGATCGGGACCAGGGCGTTGTGGAAGGCGTGCCGGACGACGACGGACCGCTCCTTGAGCCCGCGGGCTCGGGCCGCCTCGATGTAGTCGCCCTTCATCGCCTGGATCACGTTGACGCGCACGAGCCGGAGAACCACCCCGGAGATGACCAGGCCGAGCGTTGTCGCCGGCAGCACAAGGTGCGCGAGCAGGTCTGGGATGTCACCCCACTGCCCGTCGATCATCGCGTCGATGATGAGGATGTTCGTGTGCGGCGTGAGATTCGCCTGGACGAGGACGCCCGACTCGCTAGAGGTCGGTAACCAATTGAGGATGTGCCCGAACAACTCCTGCGCGAGCAGGCCGAGGAAGAAGACCGGCGCCGCGTAGATGACGATGCCGAAGACCCTTGCCCCGGTGTCCAGCCAGCTGTCGCGCCTCCGTCCGGCAAGCATCCCGAGCGGAATACCGACGATGAGAGCGATGAACATCGCCGCCACCGTGAGCTCGAGCGTGGCGGCCCCGTTCTGAGCGATTACCTGCGTGACGGGACGGTGATCGGTGATGGTGGTGCCCAGGTGCCCTGTCACGACCTGTCCCAGGTAATCGCCGTACTGGACTATGAGTGGCTTGTCGTAGCCGCCGATCTTCTCACGGACGGCGAGCTGGGCAGGGGAAAGGTGGCCTCCGAGCGCTGCGGCGATCGGGTTGCCGGGAGCGACGCGCATCAGGAGGAAGACGAGGGTCAACAAAATGAAGACCATCGGGATGACGAGGATCAGCCTCGTGATGATGTAGCGGCGGAGCGATCCCTTCGACGACGACAAACCTGAGCGCCCTTCTCGAAACCCGGTCTGACCGGGGGCCAGGCGACGAGCGCCTGGCCCCCGGACTCAGCTGGTCAGGACTTTCCGACGAGCCAGAACCGGAAGGTGTACGACGCATCGAGCGTCGACTGGACTCCGGTCACGTTGTNNGATCTGCGCGAACGCCTTGTCACGGACGGACGGGACCGACGACGCCTCTTCCTGGGCGGTGAGCGAGGTCACCTGCTTGTTGCAGTAGTGGTCGTTGATGAAGTTGTTGCAGAGGTAGAAGGGCCCGGTGTAGTCGTCCGCGTCGGGATAGTCGGGGAACCAGCCCATGAGGTGGACCCCGTACTGGTCCGTAGCGCCTGCGGTGACGTAGGTGGACCATTCGGCCGACTCGAGCGACACGTTGAACAGGCCGGAAGCGTTGAGCTCACGCTGCAACTCGGTCGCGAGGTCGGTGTCCGCGTAGTGGTTCACGTTGTACCAGAGAGTGAACTTGACCGGCGTCGCCACGCCGGCAGCCTTGAGCACGGCCTTCGCCTTCGCGACATTGGGAGAAGCCCCGTACACCTCGGAGAACGAGTTGATGTGCCCTTCCAGTGCGTCGGGGATGATCGAGTACAGGGGCTTGACCGTCCCCTTATAGACGTACTTCGCGATCGAAGCCCGATTGACCAGGTACGACACAGCCTGGCGGATCGCCAGCTTCTGCGCTGGGTTCGCGCCTGGCTGGATCTTCAAGTTGAAGACGAGGTAGCGGATCTCGAGGCCCTTGCCGACGACGATCTTGACGCCGCTCGACTTTCCGAGCGCCTCGAGCTGGGTCGGGGTCAGCTCGCGGTAGGCGATGTCGATGGCGCCCTGCTGCTCGTCGGAGACGAGCGTCGTGGCGCTCTCCTCATAGCGGACGATGAACTCACTGTTGTGCAGGACGTCGTTCCCGCCGTAGTGCGGGTTCGGCACGAACACGGCCAACTGGTTGGGCGTGTACGACTTGAGCTCGTACGGGCCGGACCCGATGATCTTGGCGTCGGGCTGGAGCTTGTTGAACGGGTACACCTTCTGGTCGACGATCGCTCCTACACCGGTCGTCAACACGGCCGGCCATACCGAGTCGGGGAACTTCAGCTTGAACGTGACAGTGTTCCCTGACGCCGTCACGCTCTTCATCGCCGCGATCAGGACCCCTGGGTCCATAGGGCTGTTGATCTTGAGGACGCGATTGAAGGAGTACGCGACGTCCGCGCCGGTCACGGGATCGCCGTTCGAAAAGTACTGCCCGGGCTTGACGATGCAGACGTATGTCGTCGCGCCGTGCCACGCGCATGTCGCGGCGTCGGGGACGATGATCGTCGTGTAGGGCACGTACTTGACCAGCGTCTGGTAGACGTTGTAAATGATCGTCCACGACGGCAGGTCGTAGGAGCCTGCCGGGTCCGCAGAGACGATCCGGTCCGTCGTTCCCAAGATGACCGTCACGTTCGGGATCTTGCTGTGCGACACCGACGTGGCCGCGCCACTCGAACCCGTCGCGACTGCCACAGGCACAACGAGCACCGCCGCGGCGGTCACCCCGATCAACCATCCGATAGCGGATCTCTTGAAACCTCGGTCTCGGTGCATAAAGCCCCCTTTGCTAGCGCTTTCGCCGGTCCCGATGCCGTCGTGGTGATCACGTCCGGACACGGGTTTGGGCGCCGATCCCGCGGCCTCGGCCTGGAAGATCAAGCCATCGCCACATCCCACAGTGCACCTAATCCGCGAGTAGCCGGATTGTAGTGCTGCCAGCCGAGGCAAGTCCAAGGGTGTCCCTGCCGACTCGGGGCCACCTCGAGGGCCGGAAGCCGTCCATGATCGATGTGCACGAGGTGGCTACAGACCGCCTGACCGAACCTTTCGTGCCGTACGAGGCGGGCGCTTCCCGTGGTCTGCCCCTCTTCCCCGGTGGCGAGCTACGGCCGGCGTTGCACGACGACAGCCTCGAAGCCTGCGAGACGAAGGCTTCCTCCGACGGGCTCGCCGGCCGGTCGCATGCCAAGACTCGAGATGAGAAGCTGACCCGATACACCCGGCACGTCCGCGGCCTCCTTGGAGAAGTTCGCCGCCACCACGACATCGCCGATCCGGTAGACCCATTGAGGCTCCGACGAGGCCAATTGCTCGTATGTGCCGTCACGGCCCTTTATGTGCAGCCGGCGGACCGCCATGAGCCGGCGACAGAGGGAGAGCAGCGAACGTGGGTCCTCCTGCTGGTCGGCCACGTTGTGACTGAGGACGTCGCCGAGCGGAAGCCACGGAGTGGTCGCGGCGGCGGTGAAACCGCCTGTCGCGCTCGGCTCCCATTGCATGGGGGTCCGGGCGCGGTCCCGGCTCGGGTGACCCCCCCGTCCGCCCAGGAACATGTCGTCGCGCTGCAGCTCGAGGGGGACCTCGACATCNNGTCGTAAAACGCGACTTGTCGTGATTCGACATCGTCCAGACCGGAACGGTCCCGGCGGGCAGCTGGCCGAGGGTCTCGCGCACGACCTGCGACAGCTCGGGCGCGGTGAAGCCGGAGACCATGAACGGGAAGTTGAAGGCCAACTGCAGCTCGTCGTCCTGCCCGTAGTAGCGGGCAAGCCTCTCCACCTCCGGGACACAGGTCTCCCCGAGCAGAAGCCTTCCTGGCTCGTACTGCTCGGCGATCTGGCGCCAGTTCCGGAACACTGCATGAGTCTCGGGACGGTTGGCGCTGTAGCGCTGTTCCTGGCCGGCATTGCCGCCGATGAGCTGGCCCGCAGGCATGGGAGGGTTGTCGCGCAGCGCGGCGTCTTTGTAGAGGCCATGTGCCACGTCGATGCGGAACCCGGCTACACCGCGGTCGAACCAGAACCCGATGATCTCCTCGAAGGCGTCGTGGACCGCGGGCTCCCACCAGTTCAGGTCGGGCTGGGAGGGGAGGAAGTTGTGCAGGTAATACTGCCCCGTCGCCGCGTCAAGGGACCACGCTCTCTCGCCGCTCGCGTCGAGCCAGTTGTTCGGGGGCGCCCCGTCCGGACCTGGCTCGGCCCAGACGTACCAGTTGCGGTGGACCGCATCCCGGGAGCCGCGGGCCTCGACGAACCAAGGGTGCTCGTCGCTCGTGTGGTTGGGCACCAGGTCGAGCAGCACCCGCATCTGCCGGCGGTCTGCCTCGGTGACCAGGCGGTCCAGGTCCGCCAGGCTCCCGAGCTGCGGGTGGACGCTCATGTAGTCAGAAACGTCGTAGCCCCAGTCGTGGTCCGGTGAGGGCATGGCAGGGGACAACCAGACGGCGTCGACGCCGAGCCAAGCGAGGTAGTCGAGCTTGTCGATCACTCCGGGAAGGTCGCCGAAGCCGTCACCGTCGGAGTCCCGCCAGGACCGCACGTAGAGCTGGTACACGACCGCGCCCGGCCACCAGCTCTTGTCCCTCGCTCCGCCTGTCACAAGCCCGCTTCCTGGTCACCCATGCCCATTCGGCCCTGCGCCACATCGTCCTCCATGTCGTCGGCTTGCCACTCACACGGCCCGGGGCGACCTCCACAAGTCGATGGGCTTGGCCACGCCCGAGGTGTCGAAGGGCAGCTCGACGCGTCGGCCTGATCCTGCCGATTGGTACCCGGCATACAGCAGCTCCTGCACGACCCGGCCGTCGCGCCCGGTCGCCTGAGGTTCCTCCATACCCCTCACGCAGCGAGCGAAGTGCTCCATCTCCTGAGGAAAGCCGTAGTTCCACAGCTCCTCGTACACCGGGTAGCTCCACCCCTGCGTGCCCGGTGCCTTCTCCACGGCGTAGCCGTAGCCTCTCTCGGAGTACGTCGGCAGGGCGTTTCCCATGTGGAGGTTGCCGTAGGTGACACCGCCGTTGCCGTAGATCTCGATGCGGTCGTCCATGCCGCCCCGGCGCGCCCAGCTGTCTTCGACATGACCGATCGTGCCGTTGGCGAACTCGACAATGGCGAACGAGTGGTCCTCTCCTGTGGTCTTGTCGCCATGTACGTAGGTTCCCATCTGGGCCGTGATGGCGACGGGGGCAGGCCTTCCCAGGAACCAGTAGCAAAAGGCCATTCCGTGGCAGCCCATGTCCATGAACACCCCGCCTCCGGAACGCTCGACGTCCCAGAACCATTCGGCGTGCGGGCCGAAGTGCATCTCGGACTGCTTCACGAGGTACACCTCACCGAATGCACCCTGGTCGGCCATCTCCTTCGCCTTGCGGTACTTCGGCGTGAAGTACAGCTCCTCGGCGTAGAAGAGATGGACGCCGTTCTGTTCGGCTGCCTCGTTCATGCGGTCGCACTCGGAGACCGTCATCGCCATCGGCTTCTCCATCACCACGTGCTTGCCTGCCGCCGCTGCGTTGAGCGCGATCTCGCAGTGCAGATAGTTGGGCGCGGCCACGGTGACCATCTCGATGCCTGGGTCCTTCAGCATCTCGGTGTAGTCCGTGTAGCCGCGCTCGATCCCGTAGCGCTGCGCTAGTGCGTCGGCGTGTCCCGGTGTCGGGGAGGCGACGGCCACCGCCTTCCCGAGGCGCCCCATGGCAATCGAAGCGGCGTGGATGTCCGCCTCGAACTGGGAGCCGATGATGCCGATCCCGACCAACTTCTCAGACATGGTGCCTTCCTTCCTCGCGTAGGTCTTCTGTGCGACGAGCGCCCTCCGGCGGCGTCCCCGTAACTGAGCACATCCCGCCGAGCAACTTCCGCAGGAGCCTGGTGGCCCGCGCCACGCAATCCTCGTCGGGCAGCTCCCAGAGCGAGTCGGGGAAACGGCGGCCGAAGGTGCCGTCGTCGGAGAAGATCTCGACGTCGTAGCTTCCGCGGAACCCGCCGGCCTCCAGGACGCCGACGAACTCCTCGATCGGGAGCGTGCCCTCCCCGGGGAACTTCCTGTCTGCCCAGCTACGTGCAGGCGCGACCACGTCGGCCACATGGACTCCGACGATGAGATCCAGAACTGCGCGCAGCTCGTCAACGGCATCGGGACCTTGACCCGCGTGCCACATGTCGAAGAAGATCCCGACCGTCGGGTGTCCGATGTCCGCGACCAGATCGGCGGTCGCGGCCAGGCTGGTCACGAAGCTGAAGTCGTCGCCGGCGGACGGGTGCATGGGCTCGAGCGCCACCGTCAGACCGAGCTCGCCTGCTCTGTCTGCGACGCGGCGCAGCTCGGTCACACAGCGCCGCCGCAATTCGGCTGAGTCGTGCCCGGGAACGTTGCCGGTGACGACCACGACCGTTTCCGGGTGCAGCACCGCCAGCGCCGGGAGCTTGGCGAGCAGGATGTCCGTGCGCTCGCCGGGGTCCGCTGGTTCCGGATCGAGGGCGTTCGCGAACACCGAGTTCCCGGTCGGCACCAGGTTGGTCACTCGCAACCCCGCCGCGTCGAGCGCGTCGGCGACCTCGTGGAGATCGCGGCCGGCGAGCTTGGACTCCCACACCCCGATGCCGCCGAGTCCGGCGGCGGTGTAAGTCGCCACGTTGGAGTTGAAGGGTGAGTGCAGGGTCGTCACCTCGCTCACCGACAGCCGGTCTATGCGATCCATGACACCTTCCTCATCCCTCCTCAGCCCGCCCGGCCGGTGCAGTCGGCGTCTGACCGCTTCCGGTGGCCGCAGCGGACAGCCTCGGCGCGTCCGACATGAGACGGATCGTGTAAGGGTCACGCGGACGCTCGAACACCTCCTCGACGGGCCCCTCCTCTACGACTTGGCCCTGTGACAGCACGATCACCGACTGGGCAATCCCGCGCACGAGCGCCAGGTTGTGGGTGATGAAAAGCATCGCCAGCCGATGCTCGGCCTGTAAACGACGCAACAACTCGATGATCGTCGCCTGCACGGAGACATCGAGGGCCGACGACACCTCGTCGCACACCAACAGGTCCGGCTCGGCGGCCAAAGCTCGGGCGATCGCCGCGCGCTGGCGTTCCCCACCAGAGAGCTGATCGGGGTAGCGGTTCAGGAAATCTGCCGAGAGGGACACGTTCTCGAGCACCTTCACGACCCGGGCGTCCACTTCGGCACGCGATAGCGCGTAGAAGTGGCCGATGGGCTGGGCGACGAGCTGGCCGACGGTCTTGCGTGGGTTCAGCGCGGTGTAGGGATCCTGGAAGACGTACTGGATCCGCTTGAGCACGTCCTTGCCACGTTGCCGCGCGCCGTGGGGGAGCTCGTCGCCCTCGTAGCGGATGCTTCCCAGCCAATTCGTGTGCATACCGATGATGCAACGGGCGAGTGTCGTCTTGCCCGACCCGGACTCGCCCACGACGGCGACACAGGTGTCCTCAGGCAGCGTGAAGCCGATGTCGTGGAGCACCTCGTTGGAACCGAATGACGCTCGCAGGCCCTTCACCTCGAGCACGGCCGCACGGGCCTCGCTCGCGTTCAGGAGCTGAACGGCCTGGCGGCCGCCGGCGCCGTGCACGTCCCGGCGAACCCGTACGCAGCGCACCCGGTGCGATTCGGATATGTCCACCGTGGCCGGCGGATGGGAGAGGCATTCCGGTCCGACATCGGGGCACCGCGCTGCGAAAGAACACCCGGCTGGTCGGCTGGCCGGTCTTGGAGGCAGCCCTTCGATCCCCTCCATGACCTCCGCCTTGTCGAGCGACGGCACGGCCCGCATCAGCAGCCGCGTGTAGGGGTGCCTCGGCGTCTCGAACACCGCGGCAGTGGGTCCCAGCTCGACGATGCGCCCCGCGTACATAACTGCCACTGTCTTTGCTACTTGCCCGACGACGGCGAGGTCGTGCGACACGTAGACAGCAGCGACCCCACTCGTAGCACACAGCTCGGCGATCAATTCCAGGAAATGCCGTTGGGTGGTGACATCGAGGCCGGTTGTCGGCTCGTCGAACACGATCACTCCTGGTCGGCAGGCGAACGCCATGGCAATGACAATCCGCTGCTGCTGCCCGCCGGAGAGCTGGTGCGGGAACCGGCGGAGGAAGGCGGGATCTGTCGGGAGGTCGACGGCTGAGAGCACCTCGCGGACGCGCCCCGCCACGTCACCGTCTTGCGAGCCGCGCCCCTCGTGGACGCGCAGGACCTCGGCGACCTGCTTGCCGACACGCCGGACCGGATTGAGTGCTGCGGCAGGTTCCTGCGGGACATATGCGACCTGCCGGCCGCGCAGTGCTGGAAGCTCACGCTCGGGGATTCCCAGGATCTCCTGGCCGTCGACGAGAACCTGTCCCCCCGTGATGCGCAAGCCGCGCCTCGCGTAGCCGAGCAGAGCGAGGGCGACAGTCGTCTTTCCGGAACCGGATTCGCCAACGAGACCGAGCACTTCACCGGGTGCCACCTCGAAGTCGACCTCCGAGACCACATCGGTCTTCGTGCCCGCCAGGCACACCTGGAGACCTTGGACCTGAAGCCTGATCGGAGCGGTCATGGGAGCCTCACTGGGAGGCCTTCGCGGCTTCGGTGCGAACGAAGGCCTGTTCGACCTCGCGATCCGCACCGATGGCCGCCCGGGCGACGGCGTCGGCGAACAGGTTTGTGCCGATCGCTAGCAGGGCAATGAGAGCGGCGGGCACCACGACGGCCCAAGGGTTCGTCTGCAGGCCGATCCGGTTCTCACTGATCATGTTTCCCCAGCTCGGAGCGGGCGGCTGCTGCCCGAAGCCAAGGAAGGAGAGGCCGGCGATGACGACGATCGAGTAGGTGAGCCGCAGCCCGAGCTCGACCATGAGCGGGCTGACGAGGTTCGGCAGGATCTCCCCTGTGATGATGCGGGTCGGCTTGACTCCTTGCAGTTCCACGGCCTTTACGTAGTCGCGCTCGGCGATGTCGAGCGCGGTCGCACGCATGACGCGGGCCACTTGGGGCACGTGTCCGAGACCGACGGCGAGCACGATGAGCCAGAGCTTGGGACCGACGGTCCCGACGATGAGCAGGGCTAGGACAATCGCCGGGAAGGCGAGGAAGACGTCCATCCCGCGCATGATCATGGTGTCGGTCCGCCCACCCAGATAGGCGGCCTCGATTCCTTGGAATGCACCGAGGCTGACGCCGATCACCGTTGCCGCCACCGCCATCACGAGCAGAACCCAGCCACCCGCGAGCACGCGTGACAAGACGTCGCGACCGAGATAGTCCCCACCCAAGAGGACTTGGACGGAAGGCTTCTGAAGTGGCTCGTAGAGGAAGGCCGTGGGCGAGTCCGGCGTCCAGATGGCCCCGACGACGGCCACGAGCACGACGAAGCCGGCAAGCGACAGCCCGACGGTTCCACGACGGCTCACTGCCGCCCGCTGCAGCAGTGTCAGCCACTCATGGCGACGGAGCTGTTTCGACGGCGTTGCCGCGGTCACGCCGGTATCCTCCGGCGCGGCGAGCACAACAACGCGAGCACGTCAGTGGTGATGTTGACGACGACGTAGAACGCGGCCAGCGCAATCACGATGAACTGGATGACGGGGATGTCGCGGTCTGTAACTGCGTTGACGAGGCCCTGGCCGATCCCGGGGAAGTCGAACACCTCTTCGACAAGCACTATCCCGCCGGCGAGCCGCAGGAACGTCAGGCCGACCACCTGGATCGTGGGCGGCAACGCGTTGGGGAGAGCGTGCTGCACGAGCACGCGCCACCGCGGCACTCCCTTCAAGCGCGCCATTTCGACGTAGGGCGACTCGAGCGCTTCCAGCGTGGCGGCCCGGGTCATGCGGTAGACGTAAGGGATCGTCACGATCACCAGGCTGAGTGCCGGCAACACGAGCAGGCGTGGCGCCTGGAGAATGTTCTCCCCGGGGGTGAGCAGCGACACACCTGGAAACAGGTGAAAGACGACAGTCGAGAACAAGATGACAACGCCGATCGCGACGACGAACTCGGGCACGGCGAGCACGGCAAGGGCTCCGACGGTCATCGAGTTGTCCAGGAGGCTTCCGTGGCGCAGGGCCGCGACCGCGCCGAGCGCGATCCCGAGCACACACCCGGTGAGCCCGCTCACGACCACGAGCACCGCCGAGTTCAACAGCCGCGGCTCGACGAGCCGCCACACCGGCTCGCTGTTGGCGAGGCTCGTGCCGAGCCGGCCGACTGGCAGTCCCGACAGCCATCCCCAGTACTGGGACCACCAGCCGCGATAGAGCCCCAGCTCCAGCTCGAGGGCATGAATACGTTGTGGCGTGGCAGAGAAGCCGAGTATTGCGCGCGCTGCGTTGCCTGGCAGCAGCTGCGTCGCGGCGAACACGACCAGGGAGACCAGAAGCAGCGTGATGATCCCCTGGCCGGTTCGTCCGGCGACGAGGGACGCGATGGGGTGAGCTCGCACATAGGCCCGACGCCGTGTGCCGGCACGAGCGATCATCCGTTTCTCGCGACCGTTCGTCTTGAAGGTTATGCGAGCCACATGCTCTTGAAGCCGTAAGCCCCAAGAGGAAGGCCGGTCTTGCTCGAGACGACGCCGTGCACACGCGACCCGTAGCCGTCGATGACGGGGTTGAAGTAGGGGATGATGTAGCCGCTCGCTGTGCCCGAGTACTCCATCTGCTGCATCTCATGCGCGATCTCCGCCCGCTTGTGCCCGTCGAGTGTGGCCACCGCCTGCTTGTACAGGCTCTTGTAGGCCGCATTGTTCGTGTGGCACTCGTTGAACGGGGCTCCGGCGAGAGTGCCCTGCAAGACGTTCGAGAAGTAGGGGTAGTAGTTCCAGTAGTCCTGGGCGAACGTCCAGCTCAGGTAGTTCGGGCCGAAGAACTCCGAACTTGTGACCTCCTTCAGGTTCACCGTCACGCCGGCTGCCGCAGCCTGCTGTTTGAGGACCTGGGCCACTTGCACGGTTCCCGACCCGATGGCGCTCGTCACCAGGGTGACAGCCAGGTGGGAGTGCCCCGCCTTGGCCAGGAGGCTCTTGGCCTGCTCGATGTCCTGGACGCGCTGGGGCAGCTTCGTGTCGTACACGGCGTCCCACAGACCGAACACGTCGTTGCCGATCTTGCCGTAACCACTGAAGACGGTCCTCAGCATGGCGTCGCGGTCACAGATCAGGCGGAAGGCCTGGCGGACGCGAACGTCGTCGAACGGCGGCTGGTCGACACGCATCGTGAAGGGCGTGTAGCCGCCGCCCTTGGTGATGATCACGTTGTTGCCGCCCGAGCGGACCGGGGCGATCGAGTCCGCGGAAAGCAGGTCGATGACGTCGAGCGTGCCGCCGTTCAGGCCGTTCACCTGGCTGACCTCATCGGGGAAGTCGCTGATCACGAGCTTGTCGATGTAGGGCAGGCCGCTCTCCCAGTAGTTCTCGTTCTTCACGAAGGTGCTCTGCTGGCCGGCGGTGAACGACTCGTACTTGAAGGGCCCGGTGCCGATCGGCTTCTTCAAGTCGAAGCCCACCGGCACGACGAAGAAGTCGTACGAGGCGAGGATGTCGGCCAGCGGCGAGAACGGCGTGAAGCATGGGATCTGGATTGTGTACTTGTCGAGCTTCTTCGCGTGGGCGATGTCGAGGGCCTTCAGCGATATCGCACCGAGCGCCGGGCTCTTGGGGTTCACGATCCGTTGGAAGCTGAACAGCACGTCATCGGCGCTGAGCGTCTTGCCGTTGTGGAACTCGACGTCCGGCTTCACCCGGATCGTCCACTTCATGGCATCTCTGCTCGCCTCGAGCTCGTCGGCCAGGCTCAGCACGGGGTGGGCACCGAGGTCGAAGTCCACCAAGGGGTTGAACAGGGAGTACACCCGGGCGCCATCGACGAGGTTCACCCAGTTCTGCGGGTCGAGCGTGTCTGAGCTACTGCCGCCGCTCAAGCCGGCTTGTAGCGTCCCGCCACGCTTGATGCGCGGCGACATCGCGGCCGCGGCACTTGATCTCGTGGTCCTCCGGCTGCCCGTGGCCACCAGGCCCCCCGCGCCGAGGAAGGCCGCGCCTTGTGCGGCGTAGCGAAGCAGATCCCTCCTGCTCAGTTCGAATTCGCGTTCGGTCATCCGACTGCTCCTTATCTTCAAGGCCCGGTCAGGGGCGGTTATTGAACTTTCTCGTCAGCTATGCGGGCGGTCGATTTGTAAGTTGCGTACCAATCCGGGCTGTCAGGATCGCGGCCCTGTGCCAGGGCCAGCCGGATTGCGAGGGCAAGGGGATGAGCAAAGTGAGCGGCCATCGCACACCTCTCGTCCACTCCGTCGGGCCATGGTGCCTTGACGACGGTCGCGCCTGCCCCGGAGCAGATCTCAACCGCCTCTTCGGCGATCGGATCGGAGCCGACGGGCAGGGCCAGGACGAGTTGATCGCGTCCGAGTGCGTACATGCCGGAGGTGGCTCCCTCGCGGGTCTCCATTCCCTCGGCCGGCACGCCTGCCACCTCCTTCAGCAGTAGAGCGGCCTCCGACGCGGCGACGAGGCCATGACCTGTGCCGAAGACGACTGCTGCGCGGGGGGTGAACATACCTTCCCCAACCTCGTCCGCCCATTGGAGCGCACCGGCGAGCTGGTGGCTCAAAGCCGTGGACATCGTGGCTGCAGCGGCCCGGAGCGACGAGTGACCCGACGCATGACCGAGCACGTCCAGCGCTACCGCCGCGGCACCAAGGTAGGCCTGTGTGTGGGTGACGGCCCGCTGGTTGCGTACCTCCACGAGAGCGACGGCATCGGCCTCGGCCGCCAGCGTCGACGAAGCAGTCGAAGTCACCAGACCGAATGCGCCACCGCGCTGTGGACCGCTCGCGAGCTCGACGAGGTCACGAAGCTCCCCGGAAGCGGAGAACGCGAGAATCAGGTCGTCAGGGCGCAGGGTGAAGGTATCCGTGGCGAGCAGCCCGGCGGGGATGGCTACCACAGGAGCGAGCAGTTGTGCCGACAGTGACGCCAGCCACAAGGCGGTGGCGACGTAGAAGGAGGCGCCGTTGCCGGTGGCGACGATGCGGCCCGGCCGGTGCGAGGCGAGCAGGTCGGCTAGCTCGGCATGACCGGTGGCGGCGTCAAGGCTCGCTGCCACCGTCTCAGGCGTTTCGCACAGCTCCTGCCACAGCGCCGTGCCTGTGACATCGATAGTTGTCAAGCGACTGCCTCCTCTCCTGCCGCTGAATTGGTTTCTTGGACCCGCTGGGCCTCGATCGCTGCGCCGAGCAATGCGGCATCCGCCCCGCAACGTCCGACCTGAACATCCAGCCCGGCAACGATTCCTGGCGGTCCCACGCGCCGCATCTCGCTACGTGCCGCCGTGAGCAGCAGCTCGCCGGCAAGTGACAGACCACCGGTCACGACGACCAGGTCGGGAAAGGTCATGGCCGCCCATGACGCAAGGGCGCGTCCCAATGCCCGGCCGGCACGGTTGACCAACTCGGCGGCCCTCGGGTCCATCGCTCGTGCCGCTTCGCAAACAGCGTTCGCGTCGATGAGGCCGAGCGGGGTGCCGTCACGGGCCAGCGCCCGACCCGAGCACATCGCCTCGAGACATCCTCGTCCACCGCAAGTGCACTTAGGACCGTCAGGGTCGACCACGACATGGCCGGCATCTCCCAGGCACCCTGCCGCCAGGTCGACTACGACGCCGTCGGCCACCAGGGCAGCGTTCGCGCCTGTCCCGAGACAAACGCACAGGAGCCGACCCGCGGAACCTGTAGCGGCGGCTTCTGCCAAGGAAGCGGCAGCCACGTCAGGCACGACGGCGATCGGACGCCCCGTCATCAACGGTCCCAACACGTCGACAAAGTCCATTCCCACGAAGCCCGGGAGGTAGATACCTGGTAGAACACGGCCTGCGTCGTCGAGGAAACCTGGAAAAGCGACGCCGAGTGCGCCATCAGTAGGAGACGGCTCGAGCGAGCCAAGAGCGGCCCGGAGAGTCTCCGCTGCTTGGGACGGCACGGTCCCGGGGATCAGTCCGAGTCGCTCTCGACGCACGATCTCGCCGTCCCGAACGCGCGCAGCGCGAACCCCGCTCCCGCCGATGTCAAGTACCACGACCACTGCCATCAGGAAGTTCTTATCTCACCCAGCCGAACAACGCACGATGCGGTCAGTTCCTCCACGAACCTTGGCGAGGTTCCTCGCCGCGGACTAGGTCGCCGCTTCCACAACCTGGACATCGGCGAGCATTCCCCTGCAGGCGGCGAGTGCTGCTCCGATCACCACACGATCGTCGCCCAGAGACGAGAACTGCATCTCCGGCATGCTCGGCACCAGGCGACGCACTTGTCCGACGACTCGATCGAGCATCTCTTGACCCCCGAGCTCGATCCAACCGGAGAGAAGCACGACCTCGGGGTCGAGGAGCGCGATCGAAGAGGCAAGGGCGGCGGCGATCGTTCGCACGAGCTGGTCCGAGATGTCGTCGGAGAGTCTGAAGGCGCCGCGCGAACGCTCGAGCTGGTGTATCAGCCGAGCCGTCTGCTCCTCGCAGAGCGCCGCATCAATCCCGTCACGACGGGCATCCTCGGCTACCAACTCGAAGAGCTTGCCTTCGAGTGCGCCTATACCGTGATATGCGCCCACTGCTCCGGAGGCGTCGGTCACCATGTAACCCACTTCGCCCGCCGCTCCACGCCCGCGATAGATCCTCCCGCCCAGGAGCACTGCTCCGCCGACACCCTCGGCGAAAGTCATGAGGATGGCATCGCGGGCCTTAGTTGCGGCGCCACGATCGACCTCGGCGGCGAGGGCGAACGCGA
This sequence comes from Acidimicrobiaceae bacterium, assembly GCA_003166375.1. Lineage (GTDB taxonomy): Bacteria > Actinomycetota > Acidimicrobiia > Acidimicrobiales > Bog-793 > Fen-455. The sequence goes on from PMVZ01000326.1 coordinate 16,176, forward strand.
CGTCGTTGTCGACGAAGACCGGGATGCTCAAGTGGTCGTTGAGCAGCTCACCGAACTCGGTGTCTTCCCATCCGAAAAGCGGAGCAATCTGCACGTGCCCCGTTCTCGGGTTGACGACGCCCGGCACGCCAACCCCGGCCCCGACTACGCGGACCGGCACGGCACGTGAAGTCGCCTCGATGACGTAGTCGGTGAGAAGCCGGGCGACGCGGTCGGTACTCGGGGCTCCGGCGGGAACCGCGAGCACCCGGGACTCGACCAGCTCACCGGAGAGGCGCATCAGACCGACTCGGAAGCCTTCCGCCGAGGCGAGATCACAGCCGAGAAACAGAACGTCGTCGGCGAATCGCACCAAACGCCCGGGCCGACCGAGCTCCGAGGACGTCGTGCCTTCTTCGCGGACCAGTCCGTCCTCGATGAGATCTGAGACGATCGCCGACACAGAAGCCGGGCTGATCGAGGTGAACCGGACCAGGTCGGCGCGCGAGAGCGTCCCGTGCTCGCGGATTGCACTGATGACGATGCTGCGATTCAGCCCCCGCATCAACTCGGGTGTACCCCGTCTCCGCGGCATTCCTTTACTATACGAAATAAATCTGGGTCTGCAAGTGCCTGCTCGTCAACCAGCTCGAGTGGGACGACGGCAACATCGCTGCAGAAACCAGCCGCGGATGCCTGTGCCCGCTTTCGCACCATCGCCCAGGGGCGCGCGGATCAGGTGGAGACGACGGACTCTGCCACTGCGATCAGCTCGGACCCTGACACCGGCCGGTCGCCAACCACCACCTCGCGCTGTACGTGGTGGCGGGAGGCACGGATCAGCACACCGGCCGCCAGAGCGGCCGCTGCGAGCAGGGCCGCGCTCACGGTGAAGGCCGTCGTGTACCCGTGGACCGCAGCGATCTGGACTGCCCTGCCGGCGTGGGCGTGAGCAGTCAGATAGCTAGCCGCCGCCGCGGCGGCCACCGTGTTCAAGAGCGCGGTGCCGAGCGAGCCCCCGACCTGCTGGGTCGTGTTGACCAGGGCACTGGCCACTCCGGCGTCGGCGGAGTCGACCCCCACCAAAGCCGTGGAGGACATCGGGACGAAGGTCATCCCCATACCCAGGCTGACCAGCATCTGGGGCGGAAGGACATGGGCCAGGTATGTGCTGTCCACGCTCAGGCCGGTGAACCACATCAACCCGCCGGCTGCCAGGACCAGCCCGATCACCATCAAAGCCCGCGGGCCGATGCGGGGCAGCAGACGGGTGGCCAGGCTCGAACCGATGATGATCCCCCCGGAGAAGGGA
>PMVZ01000300.1 GCA_003166375.1 Acidimicrobiaceae bacterium
TCCGCCGATTGTAGAAGGCCTCGACACCACGCCGCTGCCGGCCGTCCATCCGCCCGACGCTTCCGGGTCTCGCCCTACCATCCTTCGCGTGAGCACCGAGTTCAACGACGAGCCCGCCGCCATCTTGGCCCGAGTTGAAGAGTTGCGCGCGCTCATCAAGGGCTACGACGCGCAGTATTACCTCGAGGACGCCTCTGACATCCCAGACGCCGGATACGACGCCCTGAAAGACGAGCTTTTTGCGCTCGAGGAGCGCTACCCCGAGCTCGTCGAGGCAAGCTCACCAACCCAGACAGTAGGGATCGCGCCCTCAGCGCTGTTCGCGCCCGTCACGCACAGCACGCCCATGATGAGCCTCGACAAGGTCACCACACTCGGGGAGATCCTCGCTTGGGGCGCCCGCTTGCAGAAGCTGTTGGCTCCCGAGGATGGATCGCCGTTCGTCTGTGAACCGAAGATCGACGGCTTGTCGATCTCGCTCACCTACGAGCGTGGCCGCTTGGTGCGAGGTGCGACCCGTGGTGACGGACGCGTCGGCGAGGATGTGACGCCCAACGTGCGCACCGTGGCCGCCATCCCGGAGGAGCTCGCCCTCTCTGCGAGCGAGATCCCGGCGACCCTCGAGGTCCGGGGCGAGGTCTACTTCCCGGTTTCCGCGTTCGAGGAGCTGAACCGCCGTCAGGCCACCGCGGGTCTTCGGTCCTTCTCCAACCCACGAAACGCAGCGGCGGGCTCGCTTCGCCAGAAGGACCCGGGCATCACCGCCGGCCGGGCGCTTGGGGCGTTCTTCTACCAGGTGGACGGGGTACCGGGCCTCGCGACGCAGTCGAGCTCTTTGGACCTGCTTCGCCGTGCCGGCCTGCCCGTCAACCCGGAGACAACCGTCGTGCCGGACCTCGAGGCGGTGTTCGCTTACTGTCGGGACTTGGAATCGCGCCGTCACGGGCTTGGCTACGAGATCGACGGGGTCGTCGTGAAAGTGGAGGATCGAGCTCTTCACTCCCGGCTCGGGGCGACTTCTCATGCGCCCCGGTGGGCGGTCGCGTACAAGTTCCCCCCCGAGGAACAGTCCACGCGCCTCGAAGACATTCTCGTCTCGATCGGGCGCACCGGGCGGGCTACGCCGTTCGCGAAGCTGCAGCCCGTTCGCATCGCGGGCTCCGTTGTCGAGCTCGCCACCCTGCACAACGAGGACCAGGTCCGCCTGAAGGACGTCCGCCCCGGAGACACCGTCGTCGTGCGCAAGGCGGGGGACGTCATCCCCGAGGTCGTGCGCCCTGTCCTCAGTGCACGACCGGACGGCTCGGAGCCGTGGAGGTTCCCGAAGACCTGCCCCAGTTGCGCGAGTCTGCTCGTCCGTCTTGATGGCGAGAGTGACACCTACTGTGTCAACGCCCACTGCCCCGAACAGCGGGTCCAGCGGATCGTGCACTTCGCCTCGCGCGGTGCCACGGACATCGAGGGTCTCGGTGAGCAGCGGGTATCGCAGCTCGTGGCGGCCGGCCTCCTGTCAGATGCAGCCGACTGTTATCAGCTGCAAGTGTCGGACCTCATCGGCCTCGAAGGTTTCGGCGAACTGTCGGCAATGAACCTCGTGGCAGCCATTGACGCTTCGCGCTCCAGGCCCCTCGGCAACTCGTTGACTGCGCTCGGCATCCGACACGTGGGTGGAACCGTCGCCGCGGCTTTGGCATCGAGATTCGGCGACCTTGATCGGCTCATGTCAGCGTCCGAGGAGGAGCTCGCGTCCGTCGAGGGCATCGGAGCCGTGATCGCCGCAAGCCTGGCCCGGTACTTCGGGTCGGAGGAAAACCGGGCGATGATCGAGCGGCTTCGAGCAGGTGGCGTCCAGTTCGGTGCCTCCGGAGGCCCGCAACTGCCCCAGACGCTGGTCGGCACGTCCATCGTCGTCACGGGCACGTTGAGCGGTCTCAGTCGCGAGGAAGCAGAAGCCGCCATCATCGGCCGTGGGGGCAAGTCACCGGGGTCGGTGTCTGCGAAGACGACGGCAGTTGTCGCCGGTAACAGTCCTGGTGCCGCCAAGCTGACCAAGGCCGAGGCACTCGGAGTCCCGGTCCTCGACGAGCAGGAATTCGTAAAGCTCCTGGAGACCGGCGAGCTGCCATGAACAGGCCGTCGCGTGCCCTCCACCGGTCGCGGGCCACCAACCGTTACCCTTTTCGTGATCCCCATGTCGAGCACAGTGGAACAGGTCGGCCGGGTCATTGGCGGCCGCTACCGACTACTCGCCGTGGTCGGTGCCGGCGCTTCGGCCCAAGTTTTCGCCGCGGACGACACGCGGCTCGGTCGTCGCGTCGCAGTCAAGCTTTTGCACCCAGCGCTGGCGGGCGACGCCACCTTCCTTCGGAAGTTCCAGGCCGAGGCGCGATTGGCCGCGTCGCTGAACCACCGCAACGTCCTGCACGTCTACGACTGGGGCGACGCGGACGGCATTCCCTATCTCGTGCTCGAGTACCTCGGCGGTGGGAGCTTGCGGTCCTTGCTGGACACCGGTCGGCTGTTGAGCCCGCAACAGGCAGCTGCGATCGGTGCCGAAGCCGCCCATGGGCTCGCCTACGCCCACCGGCGCGGGCTCGTCCACCGTGACATCAAGCCGGCCAATCTCCTCTTCGACGATGATGGGCGCCTTCTCGTGGCGGACTTCGGACTTGCGCGCGCGCTCGCCGAGGCGGCGATCACCGAGCCGCTCGGCACCGTNNGAGGGCCGCCCTGTCGACGACCGTACCGACGTGTACTCGCTTGCGCTCACCCTGTACGAGTCGGTTACAGGGCGCGTGCCCTTCGCCGGGGACACGACGGTCGCGACTCTCATGGCGCGCGTGGGAGCCGTTCT
>PMVZ01000299.1 GCA_003166375.1 Acidimicrobiaceae bacterium
TACAGGGACCCCAGGACGTCACCTCCTTCCACTCACAGGGCTGTGATGACCTGGGTCTGTTCACAGCCGGCTGTGCCTTGGACCTTGTGGACGGTATGGCAACGGCGTACTTTCGACTTTGGAGGTCGACCAACACCGGAGAGACACACTGAGACTGGGGGGAACGACAGATGAGCATTCGGAGGATTCTGTGTAGCCGAATCGGGCTGGTCGCAGCGTTGGGGGCGGCCTACCTGCTCGGGGGTGTGACCGTCGGCGCCGTTCAGATGGCCGGGGCGAGAGGCACCAGTACCACCTACCACGCCTGTCTCTCGAATGGCGCTATGTCGAAGGTGGGAACCGTTTCACCGAGGTGCCCTAGCGGATCACAGGTCATCTCTTGGACCTCGGTTGGCCCGCAGGGGCCCCGGGCGCCGAGAGGACCCGTAGGACCTGCGGAGACCGCTGGCCCTCCATACAACTGCTCGACGACTCCCTATCCAGGAATTGACCTCGCTGACTGTACGTTCATCGGCGCCAACCTGACCGGCGCCAACTTGACCGGTGCCGACCTCGCCGGCTCCAACTTGACGAGCACCGACCTCACCGGCGCCAACCTGACCGGCGTCAACCTGATCGACGCCAACCTGGCCGGCGTGGCCTCGGGAGAGACCACTGGAACGCCGTCCGTTCTTCCCTCAGGCTGGAGTCTCGTCAATGGTTACTTGGTTGGTCCCGCCGCCGACCTGACCGGCGCCAACCTGGCCGACGCCGACCTGGCCGACGCCAACCTGAGCGACGCCAACCTCGCCAACGCCGTCCTGACCGGCGCCGCCCTGACCGGTGTCAACCTGAGCGCCGCCTACCTGATCGACACCGACCTGAGCGGCGTCAACCTGTCCTTCGTCAACGTGACCGGCGCCAACCTGACCGGCGCCGACCTCGTCGGCGCCAACCTGACGGGGGCCGACCTGACCGGTGCCGACCTCGCCGGTGCCGTCCTGACGAGCACCAACCTGGCCAGCGCCGTCCTGACCGGCGCTCTCTTGTATGACGCCGTACTGACCGGGGCCAACCTGACCGGGGCCAACCTGACCGGGGCCGTCCTGACCAACGCCGTCCTGACCGGCGCTCTCTTGCATGACGCCGTCCTGAGCGGTGCCACGTGGTCGGACACCACCTGCCCTGACGGGACCATCAGCGACAACGACGGGGCTACGTGCGTCGGCAACCTCGGCTGAGCAGCTGCCCGACTGCAAGCGAGCGTCCTCCCGTCCTGGCTGTGGGGTTGCCCGCGGACATCGGGGCGAGTCGGCCAGGCCGCGTACACGCCAAAGTTCTCCAGCCGGCGAGAGATTCCAGCGGACAGCGGGCTAGAGGGCACCCCGGACCTGGAGCCCGCCTGTGCTGACTTGGATGGGGAGCACCAGGTAGCGCGTGTCCAACACGGCGACGCGATGCTCAAGCGCCTCTTTGGCCTCTGGGGTGGCGCTCAAGATCGTGACCGAGCCGCCGTCTCCCCCGGCCCCGTTGATCTTCCAGCCAACCGCCCCTTGTGCCGCCGCGATTTCGATCACCCGCCTTGCGTCCACGCCCACGAGCTCAGGGTGCAGGGACTTCTGCGCCTCGGTGTTGGCGATCATCGCCCGACCGAAAGCGTCGAGATCCCGCGCGAAGACAGCATCGCGAGCTGCGACCGCCGCATCTCGCAGCCGGGAGAAGACCCCCGACCCGCGAGACCCCACGCCCTCGATCACCTGGCGGTGCACAGCCCAGGAGTCGTGGGCGCGACCAAGGAAGACCAGCGTCAGCCGGGGGCCGAGCTCCTCCCAGGCCGGCATCGGGTACACCGTAGCCTCCGGGTACGGATCGATTTCGAGGTAGTTGATACCGCCGAACGCCGCGCTCAGCTGGTCCTGGATCCCGCTTTGGGCGCCGAGGGTTTCGACCTCGAGCCGATGCGCTGCGTAGGCGACGTCGCGTGGCGACAGTTCCTCGGAGCGCACAGCCGCCAAGCCGCCCAGCAGAGCAACCGCTACCGCCGCAGACGTACCAGTGCTGCAGCCAGCCGGGACGGCAGAACGGACGCTGATCTCCACTGCTCGGTCCCCCGGCGGTGGGAACGCGTCGATGGCGGCCTCCAGCAGCGGGTGGCGGGCAACCCGGGACGCCCCCGGGACAATCGTGTATCGGTCGCCGAAGCTCTCCGCGACGAGTACCACCGGGTCCGGGCCTGCCGTCGTGCGGACCGAGACCGCTACGCCCGGGGTCACAGCGATATTCAGGACCCGTCCCGGGCCGCCGAACCACGTGTCGGTCCACCCACCGTTGTCACATATCCGAATAGGAGCCGACGCCTCGATCATCAGTCAGCACAAAGCTTGGCACGCCGGCCGTGCGAGGAGCTCGACACTCTCCAGCCTCCCCGATGCGCTGCTAGCCCGGCAGCGGTGAGACCAGTCGCGCGTCCTCGTCGAACGCGAGCAATCGCGGCTCATCTTCGATGAGCACGTCGAGCCGGTCCCGAAGGGCCGGCAGGCAGCCTTCGGAGACGACGAGATGCTCGACCGCCAGCGTGCTCTTGATGTGCACCAAGCGAAGATCTTCCGCCGTGAACGGTCGCAGGGTGTCGAGCATGGCCCCGATGGCGTCGCGGTCGTTAGGCAGTGTCAGCGGCAGCCGCATGTCCTCCGGGAAACATGCTGTGATGGCGTTCACGGCGGTCACCTCGAGGTCGACCTTCTCGATCAGCTGCGGCGTGGTGACGTCGATGAAGCCGAGACCACAGGCGTTGCCCTCCGAAGCAGGGGTCAGGTCGCGCACGAATATCCGCGTGATGCGGGGCCGGTCCCGTTTGACCTGCCACGGCCCGAGNNAGCCGCACGTCACAAGCTCGGTGCTGCTGGTTCTCCAGGATGGCCACCCCGAACAGGACGGGCACGAGCCGGAGGATGGCAACACCGGCTTCGTGCACGATCTCGCCCAGGTCGCGGGCCACGCCTGCCCTGTGCAGCCGGTCAGCCCCCTCCTGGTTGCCCAGGCCGATGCACAGCATCTTCAGCAGGCCGCTGCCCAGCGGCCCGGCGAAGTCCGTGTGCGGCTTCACCCGGTTGACAACCACGATGCCATCGGCGCCGGCGGCAAGCCGGTCGAGGCAGAGCGGGATGTCGCCCACGGCGCCCACGGGCACCACCTCCATGGTGGCCCGGATCGGTGCTCCGACCGCCTCCGAGGTGATGCCCAAACCCGCCAGAACCTCGGTTTGGCCAGCCGCGGTCGCGCCCCCGTGAGAGCCCATCGCTGGCACAATGAACGGCTCGCAGCCGGCGGAGCGCAGTTCGCCGACGACGGCCCTCACTGCGGGCAGCAGGCCGTCGACNNCGGCGAGCGAGCCTCTGCCATTCGCGGACGACTTGCGCTGCTACGTCGACCGGCGGTGGCACGTTGAAGAGCTGGCGCACCAGGCGTACCCGCGGCAGGTCCAGCTCGCCGCGGTGCAGCGAGCGCACGACTGGCGGGACTATCACCGGATCGTGACGACTTCCTGGTC
>PMVZ01000333.1 GCA_003166375.1 Acidimicrobiaceae bacterium
CGACGCCGGCAGCTGGTCGGGACTATGAGCGAAGTGCTCGTCGATCGGCCCGGCCGTGCCCGGTCCTATCGGGAAGCACCCGAGATAGACGGAATCGTGAGGGTGCCACGTTCGGTCCCGGAGGGCTGGCTGGGCCCTGTCCGCTTCATGGACGCGGTCGGGCCCGACCTCGAGGCCGTGCCCGCGCTCGTCGGCGGGTCGGCGCCATGAGCGATCGCGACACGATCTTCGGGCCGTCGGCTCTGATGACGCCTGCGAACGCGCTCACGCTCGCCAGGTTGCTTGCGTCGCCGCTGATGGTCGCGCTCGTGGTCGCCACGGGGCCCTCTAGTTGGCTGCTTGTAGGTCTCTGGTTCATCTGCTCGTCCTCCGACGGCCTCGACGGCCTGGTCGCAAGGCGTTACGGAGCGACGCGCTCAGGAGCGTTCCTCGACCCGCTCGCCGACAAGTGCATCGTCCTCGGCGTGCTGGCGGCGCTCGCGGCGATTGGAGAGGTGAGCTGGCTGCCGGTGATCCTGATCGCGGCACGTGAGGTGTCCATGAGCGTCTTCCGCAGCTATGCGGCGCGTCGCGGAGTCTCGGTGCCGGCCAGGACGACGGCGAAGGTGAAGACCCTGCTGCAGGATGTCGTGATCGGGCTCGCTTTCCTTCCGCCGGTGGGTCTGCATCATGCGAGGGTCGTCGGTTGGGTGCTCTGGCTCGTTGTCGCGGTCACGCTGTGGACCGGGTTCGAGTACCTGCGCGACTCGCGCAAGCTCCTCGCGGGTGCTCAGTCGCCGACGCGTGGCAACGTCGGGCGTCACGTCGCCTGAGCACGCGCGGCAATCCGGAGAGCAGCTCGTGCGAGCCGAGGTCGTAGCAGTCGGGACCGAGCTTCTCCTCGGCCAGATCGTCGACACCAACTCCGCCTGGATCGGTGAGCGACTGGCCCTGTCGGGGATCGACTGCAATTTCCAGACGAGGGTGGGTGACAACGTCGTGCGTATCGCCTCAGCGCTGCGTAGCGCACTTGGGAGGAACGAGGCGGTGATCATATGTGGCGGCCTCGGGCCGACTCAGGACGATCTGACCCGGGAGGCGATCGCGCTGGTGATGGACGCTCCACTTCGCCGGGACGCCGCAGTCCTCAAGACCATCAGGGACCGCTTCGTGCCTCGTGGGTCGAGCCGGACGATGCCGGCCAACAACGAGCAGCAGGCTGACGTGCCCGAAGGCGCCACGGTGATCCCCCAGACGATGGGCACCGCTCCCGGTCTCATCTGCCCTGTCGGGGACAAGGTGATGTACGCGCTGCCAGGTGTGCCCTACGAGATGCACGACATGATGGAACGAGCTGTGCTGCCCGACCTGCGGAGGCGGTCCGGCCAGGCGGCTGTGATCCGCAGCCGAACCCTGAAGACCTGGGGCTACAGCGAGTCCGGTCTCGCCGAGCTTGTAGCAGGCCGCGTCGAGGCGCTCGAGGCCGGGGGACCAGGTGTGCCGACGATTGCCTTCCTGGCCAGCGGCATCGAAGGGATCAAGCTGCGCCTCACGGTGAAGGCTGCCGACGACGACACCGCGAACAAGGCGCTCGACGCCGAGGAAGCCGAGCTGCGTGCGCTTGTCGGCGAAGCTGTCTTCGGTGTCGACGAGGAGACGATGGAAGGCGCCGTAGGCCGACTGCTCCTCGAGCGCGGCTGGAGCCTCGGAGTTGCGGAATCCCTGACAGGTGGCCTCGTCGCGGCACGGGTCGTGGGGGTGCCAGGCGCGAGCGAGTGGTTCCGGGGAGCAGTGGTGGCCTACGACGTCGGCGTCAAGCGATCGGTGCTCGGCGTGGCGGACGGGCCGGTCGTGACGCACGAGGCGGCCGCGGCCATGGCTGAAGGTGCGCGTCGGGTCCTGGGCGCCAACGTGGGCCTCGCGACGACCGGTGTCGCCGGCCCGGCCGAACAGGAGGGTCGGACGGTCGGCACCGTTGTCGTCGGCCTCGCCCTCCCGGGGTCGGTCCCTCATGCCGTCGAGCTTCGCCTGCCTGGCGATCGGGAGCGCGTCCGGCAACTCGCGACGATCTCGGCCCTGAACGTCCTGCGACGTCGGCTCTGTGCGACAGGTGGGGGAACATAGGAGCGAATGGTCAGGTTCTGTCAGATGTTTCTCGTGGTGATACCTCACTGGGCACAATCGGCTCGGAGGTCCACCAACGAACATATGTTTGGAACTACAGTGATGTGATGACCTCGCAGCAGGGACCCGTGACGGGAGTGACATACCCATTTCGTAGGTTGCGGCCTGCCGGCGTGACGCCGGTGAGCCGGGACGAAGCAACACCACAGCAGAGAGGTCCCATCTCGGAAATGAACCGTCGACAAGCAGCGCGAGAGGAGAGAGACCCGAAGATGGAGCGTGACAAGGCACTCGAGGCGGCACTCAGCCAGATCGAGAAGCAGTTCGGAAAGGGCTCAGTCATGCGTATGGGTGAGCACACCGGCATGGGGATCGAAGTGATCTCGACNNCTGCACGTGGTGGCGGAAGCCCAGCGTAATGGGGGAATCTGTGCCTACATCGATGCGGAGCACGCGCTGGACCCGGTCTACGCGAAAGCCATCGGCGTCGACATCGACGAATTGCTCATCTCCCAGCCCGACACGGGCGAGCAGGCGCTCGAGATCGCCGACATGCTGATCCGCTCCGGGGCGATGGACGTGATCGTCATCGACTCGGTGGCGGCGCTCACACCACGTGCCGAGCTCGAGGGTGACATGGGCGATACCCACGTCGGCCTGCAGGCTCGCCTGATGTCCCAGGCGCTGCGCAAGCTCACGGGCACGCTCAGCAAGTCGTCGACGATCGCGCTGTTCATCAACCAGCTGAGAGAGAAGATCGGTGTGATCTACGGATCGCCCGAAGTCACGCCCGGAGGGCGGGCCCTCAAGTTCTACGCCTCGGTCCGGCTCGACATTCGTCGCTTAGAGTCCATCAAGGACGGGACCGAGGTCATCGGCAACCGCACGCGGGTCAAGGTCGTGAAGAACAAGTGCGCTCCGCCCTTCCGCACGGCCGAGTTCGACATCGTCTACGGGAGAGGTATCAGCCGAGAGGGTTCCGTGCTCGACGTGGCCGTCGATCTCGGGATCGCGAAGAAGTCGGGCGCCTGGTACACCTACGAGGGCGAGCAGCTCGGCCAGGGCCGTGAGAATGCCAAGCAATTCCTACGGGAGAGTCCCGAGCTCATGATCGAGCTCCACCAGCGGATCCGTAGCTTCGTAGCCGAGAAGGCGGCTCTTGCGGTTGAGACGCCGATCGGAGCCGGAGGCTTGGCCGGCGACGACGAGCCCATCTCGCTCGACTGAGCGTTACAACCCGGCTTCTCAGCACCGAGGCGTGTGCTCGCTCCGGTGCTGGTAGCTGGTCCCTTGCGTCGACTCCGGGCTAGGAGCTACAGGTCTTCAGACGGCTTGGTCCCGCTCTCGGAGTCGGCGAGGCCGAGTCGCTCAGCGGCGTCCCAGAGCTCGTCGCGAGCCTGCGGAGCGGCAGCCTCTTCGATGAGGAGGCGTGCCTGGTCGTGCTGGCTGCGCCCAAAGACGTGAGCGCAGCCTTGATCTGTGACGACGACCGAATGCTGGAACGAGGTCGCCGGCATGTCCAGGAGCGGGACCACGGTGGAGGTCTTCGACTTCTCGTGCCACGACGGCAACCCGATCACGGCCTGCCCCCCAGCTGAATGCAGCGCCCCGACGATGAAGTCGGTTTGGCCGCCGAAGCCCGAAAAGATGCGGCCGCCCACGTAGCTCGCGTTCGCCTGAGCGAACAGGTCGATCTGCACGGCCGCATTGATGGAGATCATCATCGGGTTGATCGCGATCTTCCCTGGATCGTTGGTGGTCTCGGTCCGGAACATCCGGAGCCTCCGATTGCCGTCAGCCCAGTTGTAGAGCTCTTCCGACCCGCCGATGAACGACGTGACGATCTGGTGGTCGTGATCAAGAGCACCCGAGTGCTCCAGAGCAAGAACGCCGTCGCTGATCATCTCCGACCAGATCCGCAGGCCGCGGCGGTGTACGAGCCGTCCCAAGGTTGCGTCGGGGATCGCGCCTATCCCGAGCTGCAATGTCGCGCCGTCCGGTACGAGATGGGCTATGTACTCGCCGATCTGCTCTTTTCGGCCATCAGACGAGTGCCCTTCGGTGGTGTCGAGCGGCTGGTCCACCTCGACGGCGACATCGATCATGTCCAGCGCGATCTCTCCCTCGCCGAATGTGTAGGGCATCCGAGGGTTGATCTGAGCGACGACGAGCGCGCCGCGCGCACGTGCCACTTCGAGCGCCGCAGGCAAGATGTTGACCTCGATGCCGAGGGAGACCTTGCCGTCTCTAGGGGTGGAGGTGTGGATGAGGACGACATCGGGTTGGCGGGAGATCGCGAACAGTCGTGGCACCAGCGAGAGCCGCATCGGTATGTAGTCGAGAGCGGAGGAATGGCGCATTCCGGCCCCGACGAATGGTGTCTCGTAACGCACACCGGGTCGGGACGAGATGGGATGGCGGGAGCCCAACATGAACACCCGGTAGCTCTCGAGGCTCGCATCGAGGATTTCGAGTGCCCTCCTGGGAGAGGCCCAGTTGCCGGTCACGACAACACGCGGCGCCGTCTCGGACAGCGAACCGAGCCGCTTCCCGAGCTCTTGCTCTGAAATTATGCGCATGCGTCCGACCCTAGCAGTGGAGGGCGGCGAACGTTTAGTTGGGGATTGAGGTGTGCTTGAACTCGTTCAACTCGAGGTGATGTTGGAGAAGGTCGAGAACTCGCTCGATCGTCGCGGTCGCCAAGCCCGCATCTTTGGCCGGTCTTGTCATGATCCGAACGAAGGCCGCCTGCCCGTCGGCCACGAACGTCGGGACTCCGAAAACGGCATTGTCGGCGACCGCCGCTTCGTGAGACTTGCGGTACTCGTCTAGTGGCCACCCGCTCTTGATCTCGCCGAAGACCAGACCGGGATCGACGCCCTCGCGCTCCAGCACCGAGGCCAATGCCGCTAGGTCGCGCAGGTCGCCACCGTGGTCATGGCGGAGGGCGAACAGCGCCAAGTGCGTCCTGAGGAACCTCTCGGGGAAACGGTCTCGCACGACGATCCCGACCTGGCCGGCGAGCAGGTCCGCTTCGCGCTCCGGGTCCTCCCAGACCGGCGTGCCGCCCTCTTCGACGTGCGCTTGATTGAGTGAGAACGGCACAAAGCTGACCTCGAACGGGGCGCCGGCCTCGAGGGCCACCACGAGGTGCTCGTGCGCGTTGCGGGCAAAGGGGCAGCGGTAGTCCCAGTTGATGGTGAAGGGGGTTGTTGTCATGTGAGCGAGAACCCCGCGCGCCGCCCGCGGATTCCCCGCGAGCCCATGCTCCCGGGAGCGGCGTGGCGACGCCGCTACCATGCCTGCGGTGCCACAGGTTCACCTGGTGCGTCCGGCCGATGTGCCGGCTGCCGCCGCGTCGCTCGTGCGGGCCTTTCACGACGATCCGATGCTGACGTACATGTTCCCTGCCCCGCGGACTCGGCAACGAGCCCTGCTCCGCTTCTTCAAGCTCCAACTCCGCCAGACGTACATGAAGACAGGACTCGCCTACACGACCGAGGAGTGTCGGTCGACGGC
>PMVZ01000069.1 GCA_003166375.1 Acidimicrobiaceae bacterium
GCCACGGACCTCAGGCCGACGGGCGGCCAGGAAGAACTGGCCAGCGCCGTGGCGGCGACAGGCACCCCTACTGTGCTTGTCGTCATGAGCGGGAGGGCCCACGTATTGACCGAGGTGGCCGATCGGGTGCAGGCACTGTTGGTTGCCTGGCCCCTCGGGGAACAGGGCGGCAATGCCTTGGCAGACGTGCTCGTGGGTAAGGCGGAGCCCACTGGCAGGCTGCCTGTCACGCTCCTAAGGTCTACGGGCCAGGTGCCGCTCTACAGCAGCCATCGTTCTGGGGGCGGGCATTCGGTGTTTTATGGCGACTACACCGATTGTCCTCACACCCCCCTGTTCAGTTTTGGGCACGGCCTCGGGTACACGACCTTCGGTTATTCCGACATCACCGTCGAGGCCGGCGACACCTCGTCTCCCGTCAGCGTTGGGGTGACGGTAGCCAACACGGGGAACCGGGAAGGCGAGGAGGTCGTGCAGCTCTATGTGTCGGACCTGGTGGCATCGGTGGCGCGGCCAGAAACCTACCTCATTGGCTTCACCCGGTTGAGCCTGGACCCTGGCGAGGCGGCGCGTGTCACCTTCGACGTGCACCCGAGCCGGCTCGCCTTTTACGACGAGGCCATGCGGTTCGTCCTTGAGCCAGGCCTCTTCCGCTTCGCCGTGGGCGCGTCGTCGTCTGACATCCGCCAGCAGGCTGTGGTTGAGATCACGGGGCCGGTGGCGCCGTACTCGCAGCGGTCGGTCGTTGCCGTTGCTGCACAAGTGGGCAGACAGCCTGCCGTTAGAGTCGTGCAAGGCGTGAGCTCTTAAGACCTAAGCACTACACCTCTGCCCGCAAGGTGTAGCTTCCCGGAGCCGGAGCGTTGAGGGCAGCCACTCCCGGCTCATCGGTCGGCGAGAACCTGGCGCCTTCCGGCTCGCCGCCTGCGAGCCGCAGCATGCTGGCACATCGCACCTTCACGATACGGGCGCTGGGGACCTCGAGGCTGACCTCAGTCACGCGGCCCTCTTGCCATGTGATGCCCACAGTCAACCCCCCTCTGGCCCGGAGGCCGGCAACCTGACCCTCGGGCCACGCCGGGGGCAAGGCGGGCAACAGGTCGATGGTGCCCGCGTGGCTCTGGAGCAACATCTCACCGATGGCGGCTGCAGCCCCGAAGTTGGCATCTATTTGGAACACGCCCGGGTCGTGGGAGCCGAAGAGGTTGTCGGACATGGCGCCCTTGATGAGATCACGCAGGCTCTCCCAGGCCAGGTGTCCCTCGAGCAACCTCGCCCATAGCCCGACCACCCATGTTCGGCTCCAACCCGGCCCGCCGCCCCCGTTTGCCAGGCGGTGTTCGAGCGAGCGTCGCGCGGCCGCCGCCAGCTCAGGGGTTGACCTCGGCGTCACTTCGTCACCGGGATAAACGCAGAACAGGTGTGACAGGTGACGGTGCCCGGGCTCCGGTTCACCGAAGTCCTCCCACCACTCTTGCAAGCGGCCGTCGGCGGCCACTCGAGGTTCGCGAAGCATCGCCAGAGTGCTTGTCAGTCTCGCCCGCAGCTCCTCGTCCAGGCCGAGGATCTCCGAGGCCGTGATGCAGTGGCGAAACAGATCCCTGGTCAACCAGATATCCATCGTCGACGCGGCGCTGACGGCGGCTTTCGTGCCGTCGGGGGTGAAGAAGCTGTTCTCTGGTGATGTCGACGGGCAAGTGACCAACTTCCCGTCCGGTCCTTGTGTCAAATAGTCGAGCAAGAAGAGGGCCGAGCCGCGCATTACGGGGTAAGCGCGCTTTAGAACGGACCGGGACTCGGAGAAGGCGTAGTGCTCCCATAGGTGCTGGCAGAGCCAGGGACCGCCCATCTGCCAGTTCACCCAGTACGGGTGTGCCGCCTGGTCACCGGTCGGCCAAGTCGAACGCCACAGGTCCACGTTGTGGTGGGTCGCCCAGCCTCTGCAACCATAGAGGTCCTTGGCCGTGCTGACGCCGGCGCGTGACAGGTCCGCCACCAGGTCCATGAGCGACTCGTGGCACTCTGCCAGGTTCGTGGTCTCGGCGTGCCAGTAGTTCATTTCGGTGTTGATGTTGGTCGTCCAGTTGCAGCTCCAGGGTGGGCGCACCTGGTCGTTCCAGATCCCCTGTAGGTTGGCTGGTTCGGTGCCGGGACGCGAGCTCGCTATCAGTAGGTAGCGGCCGTAGTGGAACAACAAAGCGCACAGCCCCTCATCGTTGTTGCCTTCGCGTAGGGCCCGGAGCCGCTCGTCAGTCGGTACCCGGTCGCCTTCGCTCCGCCCAAGCTGCAACCAGCACCGGTCGAAAAGTGCGGCGTGATCGTGTACATGCCTCGCCCGGATGACGTCGTAAGGGTCGCTGAGCAGGGGGGTCAGGACTTCCCGGCACATGCGCCGGAGCGCGACAGGGTCCTCGACCGGCGAGGTGCCGTAACCCGCGTACCCCGTGGTGGCCACCACGAACAAGGTGAGGGATCGGGCACCTTCCACTCGCAAAGATCCCCCGCTCGCGGAGTGAACCACGCCGCCGTCAGCCCTGAGCGCCAAGCCGGCGGCAAAGCGCAAGCCGAAGACGTCGTCGTAGACGATGGCGGGCTCTTTGTCCCAATAATGGGGGACGACGTGCGCGGGCGCCCTGCCTTCCAGCCAGGTAACGCCGTCAGCCTCCTGCTCCCGTCTGCTCGGGTGAGGGCTGCCGAGCTCGAGGGTCACGTTCAGCTTCCCGGTCCCCAACGCCCTCAGGTGCACCACGAAGGCCCCGCCCGGGGCACAAGCAAGAGCTTCCCGCTCGTAGACAGATCCCCCGACCTCGTAGCGCACCGAGGCAATGCCGTTCCGCATATCCAAGGACCGCTCGTAGCCTTGGACCTCGCCGCTGTCTGCGAAGTCGGCGATCAGGTACCCGAGCGGCTGGTAGGCCTCGTTGAAAGAGGCTTGTAGGCGAAGGGCGAGCGCATCGGCTTCCGCATACGCACGGCGCTCGAGGACGGCGGCGCGCAGCGCCGCCAGCACGCCGGCGGAACCCTCAGTGCGGGCGGTGCGGGGACCGCCGGACCACAAGGTGTCGATGTTGAGGTCCACCCTGTCTCGCTGGGGTCCGCCCCACAGCATGGCCCCGAGCCTGCCGTTGCCGAGGGGGAGCGCCTCCAGCCACTTGCTCGCCGGCTGGCGGTACCAGAGACGGAACTCCCTACCGGAGATCAGTTTCGTTCCCTCCTTTGCAATCGCCGAACAGTGCGTCCAGGACCGGCTGGCCAGGCCCGCACTTCAGCCGCGCCTCGACGATAACCCCGGCACAGCACCCGTTGCTGGCTCCGCGACCCCGGCCCGAAGTGCCGCCCTGAGCACGGCCCTTTCTGTAGCAGCGCCGAGGTGCCGTCTCCGCATGCGAGACCAATGTCAATAGGATCTGCGTTAAGACGGGCGCGTGGAGCGTGGGAATGGTGGAGGAAACTGCTACAACACGATCCGGTGGGGACGAGCAGGCGTGTCACACACGCGATCATCACGAGCACCCGTGAAGGTCGGTATATCGCGCGTCTATCGCGCGAAGGCCGCCATTCGGGTGGGTTCGCTGAGGCATAGAACCCAGCAATTTACTTCGCTATCGGTTGCCGGCGTTCGCCAATATTCGCAGGTATCTACTTGCCAAGGTGAGGGTCGCGGGTTCGAATCCCGTCGTCCGCTCCAAAGAAGTGCAGGTCAGGGGCCCGTCGAGGGCTCCTGATTCG
>PMVZ01000110.1 GCA_003166375.1 Acidimicrobiaceae bacterium
ACCCAGATGAACCGTTATGTCGTCCAAGAGAGTCAACAGAGCAATGCTCGCCCGCTAACGACTAGCCCGCTGGCTAGGATCAGCCTGTGTTCGGACACACGGTCGAGCGACGGTGCAATGCGTGCGCTACTGCATGGCTGCTTCACGAGTCAGCAGGCTAGGTTCTCCCGTCGTCCTTCGCGCCGCGCAAAGGGCCCAGGCATAGGGGCCATGGGGGCACCGGTTAATGAGGAAAGTGTGCTTGACCTTCAGGCGTCGAGATCACAGATGACATCCGACACCGATGAGTTGCTCGCTCTTCGCGATGCGTTACGTACGTGCCCGAAGTGCCAGTCGGAGGAGTTCACCGATCGTAGGGTGACCAGAGCCAGGCCTGCTTCACCGAACGCGTCTCGGACCGAGCTGCCCCGAGAAGGCCTGCCTCTCCCAGACGGAACGCACGAAACATCGCCGGTCCTAAGGCGTGCCCATCCCCTAGGTTGCGCCCGAGTCGGCAGTATGGCGCTCGTGGGTTCATCCGTCGGGCCCTCGAGTGGGTCGAGTACGCCAACCTACGGTGAGCACCTCATCATTGCTGGGGCGCCGTTGGCCAAGCCCCGGGTCTCAGCTCGACCTGGAGGTGTGACATGACCGCCGCCAGCAACAATTACTGCAAAAAGGGCTCAAGGTCTCGGTGAACAGTGCCGATCAAAAAGCTCATGATTGACTTTCCTAACACCAGTACCAACAAGAAAGGGCGGAGATGGTCGCGGCGATCCAAGTTTGTCGCTGCGATAGTGGGTGCCCTCCTCGCAGGCGGAGGCGCTTATGCCGCATCGAACTGGGTCGTCGGGCTTGCCGGTGGCTCGAGCGGTGAGGCCCAGTCTGCGACGGTGTCCAACCTGACCATCACCGCCGTCGCCTCTCCCTCGGCCACCAACCTCCTGTACCCGGCTGGGAACGGTGACGTCGTCATGACGATCACCAACCCGAACCCATTTCCCGTCACGGTCACAGCCGTGAACCTGCCAACCAACACGACCTATGCGACTGGGTACACGACGAGCGCCCTCACGACGACGCAGACGGGCTGCCTTGCCACCACTCCGAGCGACGTCATCTGGAACTACTCGAGTGCCACCAGTGGTACCTCGCACACACTTACATCGGCACTCACCGTGGCGGCATCCGGCACGCTGACGGTCACGATGACCAACGACGCCAGCATGACCCTGGCCGTCCCGGCAGCGTGTGTGGCTACGTACTTCTCGATGCCGTCGCTGACCGGTGTCACAGCGACAGGTGGTGCTGCCACCGCCACGACCAGTCCGGCCACCGACAGCTGGACAAGCTGATTCTATTGGTGTAAGCGATCAGGGAGCCCTGACGCGAATGAGCCGTCAGGAACACCTATTCTGGGTTCGTTGGCTCGAATAGAACAGGGTCAGAGTCGTGGCTAAGCCGAGGTTTCGGACGATCGCGTTGATCGTGGTTGGCTCGGTACTTGGCATGACGGGCATTGCCGGTGCGACCAACTGGGTGGTTAACCTCACCTCGGGTACGCATCCCGCGCAGGCCCAGTCAACTGTGATCAACCCGCCGACAGGTGGTAGTGCGACGAATCCGACCACAACGAGCCTTTTGATCAGCTGGACTGCGCCGAGCACAGGGGCTCCGCCATCGGGCTACACGCTCACTCGCAACGGCGCAGCGGTCCCAAGCGGCAGCGGCTGTTACGGCACGATTGGTTCTACCTCATGCACTGACAGCGGTCTCGCGGAAAAGACGACGTACACTTACACGGTAAGCGCCATTTTGGGCAGCAACTGGATAAGCAGTGCTAGTTCATCGTTCCAGGGAACCACCAATGTAGTTCCCCCCCAGTTCGTCAACTCTTCGACGTATGAGGATCCTTTCAGCTATAACGTCACTCTGAATGTACCGACAGGCGTCTCGGCGGGCGACCTGCTCATCGCGGTTCTCTACACTGGCAACCCCACCGGTTACCCGGGCGACCCAACTACGGTGGCGATGCCCGCTGGCTGGACCGTGCTCTCCAACGCGACGAGCCCGGGAGCCGAACCCCTTGGCGCTATCCTCACCGCCTATCACGTCGCGACTTCGAGCGAACCGGCGAGTTACACCTTCAGCTCCACGAACTTCAACAATGTCACCGCCGTGATGCTGGCCTATGCCAACCCCGACGGCACGACACCAGTGATTGACCAAAGCACCTGGAACCCCACGATGACCAGCAGCGTGCTGACGCCTTCGACTGCTACCGACACGCTGATCACGGTCTTCGGTGATTACAACGGGGCTTTGATGTCGGTGGCGAGTCCCGCCGTGGGCGTCGCTTTTGTGGGGGACAACGTCTATGCCTCGACGTTCGCGGCAGACCAGTACCTCACCAGCGCCGCGCCCGTCCCAGCGATAACTCCTTCCGGTAATTCGGGTCAAGGCGCATCGGTGACGATCCTCCTCGAGTACTGACCTGAATCCGAGGGCCGCGGTCGTCGGCGGGACGGCCTACACGCCGTCCGCTAGCGCCATCTCTCCCGACTCGACTGTGAACACTGGCGACTTGGTCGTCAGTCTCTTTCCGGAACCTTGTCGACGCAACGCGACCAGGGGTCGCGGAGGGATTGGAAGCTGTCCTCTAAGGTGCGTCAGGGGCAGATCTTGTTGGCCGTCGGTTGCCGNNCTTGGCCGTTGCACGAGCCCACAAAGCTGCCGGTAGATGAGGCGCGCCAGGGTACAGAACAACGCCCTTGCAACACTCGCCGGTCGACGGGAACCAGGCACCGAATCGGCAGGGCGACCTATCAGCGCCCTCAGCTTTCCGGGAAGGCCCGGTCGATGGCCTCGAGAAGGTCGGCGTCTGAGAGATGCAGGTATCTCGTGGTTGTCGCGATGTTGGAGTGGCCCATCAGTCGCTGGACGACGTGGATGTCCTCGCCCCGGCGGATGAGGCTCGTGGCATAGCTGTGGCGCCACCGGTGAGGAAAAGGCCGACCGGCCACACCCGCAGATGTCCCGGCCTCTAGCACCAGGTCGTGCAGCGCCCGAGGCCCGTAGCGACCGCGGAGGCTCCGGTTGCCCCTGGGGTTGGCGAACAAGTACGCGGACTTGGGGAGACTCGGCCGCAGCTCATCCAGGTACTCGCGAAGCACGTCCGCCAGCAGGTGGGGAATG